>JBEKWY010000311.1:0-4016 GCA_049512575.1 Candidatus Acidiferrum sp. | reverse complement strand
GTCGCAATCGGTGTCGCCATTCTCGGAGCCCTCGTCCTGCGTGTCCTCGATCCTGGCTTCGGCTTGATCCTGCTGTTTCTTCCCATGTCGTACATATCGGAATGCCTGCGCCGCGCTTTCGCGGCAGCGCCGCTTACCCCGTCAAGTGCGTCATCGGCGCCACAAGAATGAATCCAACCTAGGAGCCAGGAAATGCCTGGAGGAAAGTTCTGCTTCGCTATGTTTGCCGCAATTCTTGCGTTGCTGCCATTGGGTAGTGGGCAAGACCACGCGGCAGCGAACTCGACAGCGCATGAAATCTTCAAGCAGCTCGTCGAGATCAACACCACCGATTCCATTGGCAACGTCACAACCGCAGCGGAAGCCATGGCTACGCGCCTGCGCGACGCTGGCTTCGCCGACAAAGACGTCATCGTCGCCGGGCCCGCCGACCGCAAGAAAAATCTCGTCGCCCGCATCCACGGCACGGGGAAGCGCAAACCCATCCTCCTCATCGGCCACCTGGATGTAGTCGAAGCCCGCCGTGAAGACTGGACCACCGACCCGTTTCAATTCGTCGAAAAAGACGGCTATTTCTACGGCCGCGGCACCGAGGACATGAAAGACGGCGACGCCATCCTCATCACGAATTTCATCCGCCTGAAAAAAGAAAATTTCGTCCCCGACCGCGACCTGATCCTGGCTCTCACCGCCGACGAAGAAGGCGGCAGCTACAACGGTGTCGATTGGCTGCTCAAGGAACACCGCGACTGGATCGACGCGGAATACTGCATCAATCTCGACGCCGGCGAATTCGAAAGGCAGGGCGGCCACCGTCTGCTCACCGCCATTCAAGCCAGCGAAAAGGTCTACGCCGATTTCCAGCTCGAATCCCTGAACGCCGGCGGCCACAGCTCCGTCCCCTCCAGCGACAACGCGATCTATCATCTCGCCGCCGCTCTGATACGCCTCCAGAGCTTTTCTTTTCCCACCGAGATCAATGAAATCACGCGCAACTATTTCGAAAAAACCGCCGAGCTCACCAGCGGCCCGGTCGCGGCCGATCTGCGGGCCGCGGCAAAGGAACCGCCGAAAGCCGCCGCGGTCGCGCGCCTCTCCGCTATTCCTTACTACAACGCGCTCCTCCGCACCACCTGCGTTGCCACCATGCTCACCGGCGGCCACGCGCAGAACGCCCTTCCGCAAATGGCCCGAGCCAACGTAAATTGCCGCATCTTCCCCGGCGAAGATCCCGACGCCATCCGCAAGACCATCGAGCGGGTCGTCGCCGATCCCAACGTAGCAGTCACCGAGGTCCCCATTCACGCCGCCGATGGTTCCGTGGTCAAACGCGTGACCGTCCCGCCGTCTCCGCTTCTTCCCGAGGTCACCCACGCCATGGACGAAACCGTCCGCGCCATGTGGGGCCATATCCCGGTAATCCCCTCGATGTCCACGGGCGCCACGGACGGCCGCATCACCCGCACCGCGGGCATTCCCACCTTCGGAATTTCCTGCATGTTTTTTGAAATGAACGACAATCGCGCCCACGGCAAAGACGAACGCGTCGGCATCCAGGATTTCTACGACGGAGTCGAATTCAACTACAAGCTAATCCAGCAACTCGCGGCTGCCCGCTAACGCTAAACGCCGCCAGACGCCCGTATTCCCAGGTCACAAAGACTCTGTAGGCGACCCGCTTTAGCGGGTCGTGGTTTAGATGAAACCCCACCAACAACGAGCCCAAATCGACGCCAAACGCGCCGCAAAAAAGAAAACGGCCCGGAGAACTCAGTTCCCCGGGCCGGCAATCTGCTTAGGTTTAATTATCCGCTAAGCCATCCCGCTCAGGGTTTGGCCGCAGGCGTAGCGTCGGTCGGGCTCGCACTCGCCGCTTCCGGCGCCCCGGAAACCGCAGGTCCAACGTTGCGCGTCAGGTACGGCATGAACGGAGTGACTTCGAACGGCATCTTCTCGCGTTCCGCCACGGCGCCAACCGGTTTGCTCTTCAGCAGGTCCAGGCGATCCACCCAGGGATCGAGCGGTTAGGAATTTCCTTCTGCCGGGCGTCCAAAGCCGCCAGGAACGTCGCCGCATTGCCCAACTGGTTCTTGTACGGCGAGTTGTTCAAGAATTTGGCCGCTTCGTCGCTCGCTGCCTTTTCCTCTTCGGGTGTGCGCGCGAATCCGAAATGGCGGAACGAATCCTTGTCGTCGATCAAGAGCTGATCGAAAAATGCAAAGTTCGAGTCCATGCGATGTCCCAGCACCACGTGACCCAATTCATGCGCGATCACCGTCGCCAGGCTGGCCTCGTCCGGCAGCACGTCGATCAATCCGCGGCTCAACACAATCGTGTGGCCTAGAGTGAAGGATTCCAGCGTCGTGGTCATCATCACGCGGCACTGCACTTCCGGCTCGATGTCCAGGTTGTTGGTCACTTCCAGGTTGTTGACTACCGTCTCGAGGACTTTATCCACGTCGCCCTTCGGCGACATCAACCCCATCCGTTGGAGGCGGTCGCTGACGTTGTCTTCGGCCTCGCGGTCCCACGAACGCTGCGCCTGGATCGGCGACAAATCATTCGCCGTCTTGGTATCGTCCTGCACCGGCGTTTCCACCAGGATCTTGCTCAGTTCCTGCTCTTGCGCGGCGTGGCCGATGTTGTAGCCCCACAGACGCGTCTGCGCCCGGAAGTCCAGCTTCTTGGTCATTGCGTAGTGCAGTTCTTTTTCTTCGCTGTACACAAACGACGGCATCCACATTCCCGGCTGCACGTTGGTCCGCCAGCTGTCGAAGTGGAAGTAGTAGCTGGTATGCCCGCCGCCGCCGTATCCGCCGTTAAATCGGACGACGTTGTAGCCCTGGTCTTCCACCCAGATGCGTCCCAGAAACCGGCCCTTGCCCGACTTCGGCAGCGGGGTTACGTCGAACACCAGGCAGCGTACCTCGCCCAGAAATTCGCGCTTCACGTAGTCGAACTTGTAGTGCTGCTTGTCGAAGCCATTCGTGTCGATGAAGATCATCTGCAGAAAGCCGTCCGGCAGATACTGCATCGCAAACGAAAAGAAATTCCCGACGCCCGTGAAGATCTTCTTGCCCTTGGTCTCCGTGTCCGACAAAGACGCTAGGTTCACACCCTTGGCGAAATCCGCCTTGCCCAGGAAATACTTGTCGCCGGCGGGCACGAATCCGAGCTCCCTGTCCGGCTTAAGATTTTGAATGTAGGTCTCGACCAGCGGCGAATACTTGCGGATATCCTGATTCAGCTTGTTTTCGCTGGCCACCACGCGGTCAACGACTTCCTCCATCGTCCGCGCCTGCTCGGCTGGCTGGGGGACCGCGGCCGCGGCCATATTCCCAATAACGCCCGACATCAGCGTGAGAATCCCTGTCACCACGTACTTACGCATTGTTGCTCTCCCTTTTAGTAGGCCAGCCGGAATTCAATTCGCACGCGGGCCGGAAAATCCACTGCCTCGCCATCTCGCTTAGCCGGTTTAAACTTGATTTGTTGCGCCGCTTGAACCGCAGCCTCGTCCAGGCCATGGCCCAGCCCGCTCACAACGTGGCTCACCTGCACCGAGCCATTCGCCAGGAACACCAGGTCCACCACCACGTCGCCTTCCAACTTCAACGCGCGCCCTTCCGCGGTGTACTCCGGCCGCGGCTTCGACAAAATATCTACCTGCGACGTCCCTGAATCCGCTGCTGCCTTCTTCTTCGGCGCATCGGTCACCACCGTCTGATCGGCGAACCCGGAGCTCTGAATCACTCCTTGCTTGCCTCCCTGCGGAGGATTGGCGACGCCATTGCCAAAGCCCGTGCTGGCCACGACGGCCCTCGCGCCTTTGTCGCCGCCCGTGCCGTTGCCATATCCCGGTCCGCCAGGGAGTGCGGGAGAGCCCAGCCGGTTCACGTTCGTGGTTTTATTCGGGTTGCCCTTGCCAGGCAATCCGTTGGGATCGCCGAAGCCGCCGGTCTGCACCTTCTGCACCGCCATATTCACGGTCGGAGCCGCCGCGCTTCCGCTGTTCA
>JBEKWY010000310.1:0-2521 GCA_049512575.1 Candidatus Acidiferrum sp. | reverse complement strand
ACAAAGTTTCCTTGATCGTCGTACGTTTCCGCGCCCATCAATTCTGTGGCGTACAGTTGCATTTGCCGCCTCTTTCCGGGTTCTTGGTGGCGCGGAGTAGCTCGCTCAAAGTGTTTCGAGCCTGTTCGAAGCGCTTCGAGCAACAAAAAACCCGCGCACCGTAAAACCTCCCGGCCGCGGGCAAGTGCCTCAACCAAATGGACTTACCTTCAGCCGGTGGTGAACCCTCCCCGCCCGTCCGCCTGCGCTGAAACACCCATTTCGCGCGACGTTCTTCGACCAAACAACCTTGGCTGCATCCTCAAGCCCACTACTAGTTGTAACCGGCTAGGCCCAGGCTCGAGTTCGCGGGACGCGGACATCGGTTGAAAATTCACTCCAGAGGTTTGATAAGCCTTCACGCGTTGTATTGTCAAGAAAAGAATGAGGCTTGCAGGAATTTTTTGCCGTTTTTTCGCGAAACGGTTTCACTTTCTCTTTCGGAACACCATATCGCCCGCTCTTACTCCGCGCCGCCGGCACTCCTCCGCATTCAGACGCAGATAATTCGTCAAAATATAATCCTTCTTTGAAAATCCTAGTTCCTTTGCGGCACGATCTATGGCCCTCGGCGGCCCTTCCAATTCCAGGAAGGTGCCAATCGGCGTTTGGTCGAGTTCGATCAACAGGCCCTCCGCCCAGCGCACGGACTGCGGCAACTGGAACGTCGTACGGTATTTTTCATAGTGAAAACTCGCGCGCATGCCCAACGCTTGCAGGATTTTCGCCAGCTTGACCACGTCATCAATCCGGAATTCAATCTCTTCGCGGACCTTATGCCGTGGCCTTGCTGTCGAATGCCCGGGCCGCGTTCGTCGTGCGGATACCGGCCCTTTAAACGTCAAAAGCGCTGACTGGCCTGCTTTTTCCTTCCTCCGTGCCCCTCTACCATCTGCAGTTTCGATCCGGGTCCGCAGCAATTGGTCGCGCTTTCGCAGATCCCGCCGAGCCGTATCGAACAAAGTGTTCCATTCGTGAACGCGCCCTGTTCCGCCATGCACGGTTAGCGCTCCCAAATCCTCTAGCGCCGCTCGAAGTCCCTCGGCATCTTTGACGCGCAATTTGATTTCGATTTCCTGCGCCATTTGTGCTTACGCCCCAGTTCGCCCTCGTTTTTCCTGCTTCGCGATTCCGTTGTAGTATAACGGACGTACGCGATCCACCTTTCGCCTGGTCACCCGAAGCCCGCCGCGCGCGTCGAGTAACATCAAGCTGAGCAGCCGCGAACAAGGACCCATGAAGCCCGACACGAATACCGCCACGCCCAGCCTTCCCAGATCGCAGGAAGCCTCTAGCGTTTCGGTTGTCCAGCCGCAGCCTCCCACCCCCCGCCGGCATCCCGTCGAGCACGTCCGCCACGACGACCGCCGCATCGACAATTACGCCTGGCTGCAGGACAAGAAAAATCCCGAGGTCATCGCTTACCTCAACGCGGAGAATGCCTACACCGACGCCGTCTTGCACGGCACTGAAGCTTTCCAGGAAGCTCTTTATCAGGAAATGCTTGGCAAGATACTCCAGACCGACCTCTCGGTTCCCTACCGCCTGCGAGGCTATCTCTATTTCACGCGCACCGAGGAAGGCAAGCAGTACCCCATCCACGGCCGCAGGCTGGATGCCGACGGCGCTCCCGAAGAACTGCTGCTCGACGTAAACGTTTTGGCCGAAGGCCATTCGTTCCTGGGTCTCGGCTCATTCGACGTCAGTGACGACAATCACCTGCTCGCCTATTCCGTCGACAATACCGGCTTCCGCCAATACACCCTGCAAATCAAAGACCTCCGCACCGGCGCCACTCGCCCCGAGCACATCGAGCGCGTCACCAGCGCAGCGTGGGCTTCCGACAACCGCACTCTCTTCTATACTGTGGAAGACGAGACCACCAAGCGTTCTTATCGCCTCTATCGCCACACCCTCAACTCGCCTTCCTCGGAACCCGACGCCCTTCTCTACGAAGAAAACGACGAACGCTTTCGCATCCAGATTGAGCGAACCCGCAGCGGCGCTTTTCTGCTCCTCATAATCGCCAGCCACACCACCAGCGAGGTACGGTTTCTCGCCGCGGATCAACCACTGGCCGAATTCCAGTTGATCGCCCATCGTGAAGACACCCACGAGTATTACGCCGACCATCACCCCGGCCCCGAAGGCGGCAGCCCCGGTGGCATTTTCTACATCCGCACGAACTCCACCGGTCGCACCTTTCGCCTCATGACCGTCTCGACCGACGACCCACGCCGCAAATTCTGGCGCGAAGTCATCCCCACTCGCACCCACGTCATGCTCGCCGGGGTCGATGTCTTTCAGTCCCATCTCGCGCTATTCGAACGCGAGGACGGCCTGCCCTACCTCCGCGTCGTTGAACTGCCCCACGCGACTCCCGATGCGCTAAGCAATTCGCACCGCATCGAATTCACCGAGCCGGCCTACAACGCCTCTCTCGGCGCGAACCCGGAATTCGCTGTCAGCCATCTTCGCTTTC
>JBEKWY010000309.1:0-2586 GCA_049512575.1 Candidatus Acidiferrum sp. | reverse complement strand
CCACAGACAGGCCCTCGCGCTGGAAACTGGAAGGCCGCCGCGATCAACTGGACCGCACGCCATGAGAGTCGACGTTCGCATTGCCGACAAAACGCGAGTTATCGAACTCCAGCGCGACTCCGGACGCTGGCGGATCTCACTGGATGGCACCGCGCTCGACGCCGACGCCGTCGAAATCGCACCCAACGTTTTCTCCATCCTGCTAAACGGTGAATCGTTCGAAGTGCGCATCGCGCCATCAAGTGATGGCAAGCTCACGCTGCAAACCCGCCACCACGAATTCGTCGCTGAGATAATCGACCCCCGAGCCTGGCGCGGCCGGCGTCACGGCGCCGTGGAAGCCGAAGGCCGCCAGCAAATCGTCGCCCCCATGCCGGGGAAAGTTGTTCGCCTGCTAGTCAAGGCAGGAGAGAAAGTAGAAGCAGGCCAAGGCCTGCTCGTTGTTGAAGCGATGAAGATGCAAAACGAAGTCCGCTCACCCAAAACCGGAACGGTGGAGCGCTTGCTGGCCAAAGAAGGCCAACCCGTGAACGCCGGCGAAATCCTGGCTTGGATCGACTAGTATTTCTAGATCGCGCATGCGGCTGCCGGGGTCAGAGCGTCAGCTCCGGCATTGATCGGTAATCGAAACGGGTTTCAGCCCTTGAGGAAATGTTTTTCCAGCGGTCTCACTCCACAACGACGCGCACAAACTTCTTCTTTCCCGCCCGAAGCAAAAATTCTCCAGCCTTACTCAAATCAACGTCCTTCCGCGCATCGTCAATGCGCGCCCCGTCAATCTCCACACCACCCTGTTCAATCAACCGGATCGCCTCATTCTTCGACGCCACCAGCTGAAGCTCAACAAGCAATGCCGTGAGTTTTTTCGCGCCATCCAACGGAAGCCTCTTGACCGGCGCCTCCTCCGGTGCCTGTCGATCCCGGAAAATTCTCTGAAAATTGTCGGCCGCCTTCCGAGCCGCATCCGCGCCATGAAATCCGCCAATAACTTCCTGCGCCAGCTTCATCTTCACGTCCATCGGATGCACCGCTCCGCTGGCAACCTCCTTCTTCAGCGCTGCAATCTCGCCCGGCGTTCGGTCTGTCAATAATTCATAGTAAGACCACATCAGCTCGTCCGGAATCGACATCATTTTCCCAAAGATTTCGTTTGGCGCTTCGGTGATCCCGACGTAATTTCCCAAGCTCTTCGACATCTTGCGCTGCCCATCGAGGCCCACAAGAATCGGCATGGTTAAAACGGCTTGGCCGGGCAGTCCATATTCGCGCTGGATTTCACGATGCACCAGCAAGTTGAATTTCTGCTCCGTCGCGCCCAGTTCGACGTCGGATTTCAAAGAAACGGCGTCGAATGCCGTTAGCAGGGGATACAGTAACTCGTGGACAGAAATGGGATGGCCTTGGTTCAGGCGCGAACGAAAATCCTCGCGTTCCAGCATTCGAGCCAAACGGTAGTGGGAGCATAGCCGGACAACGTCTCCGGCGGACATTTTGCCAAGCCATTCGCTGTTGTAGCGGACTTCGGTTTTATCGCGGTCGAGAATTCGGAACACCTGATCGAGATATGTCTTCGCGTTGGCATCCACCTGCTCGCGCGTCAGCGGCGGCCGCGTTTCCGAAACGCCCGTGGGGTCGCCAATCATGGCGGAAAAGTCTCCGATCAGGAACACTGCTGTGTGCCCCAGGTCCTGAAAGTGTTTTAGCTTGCGCAGAACCACCGTGTGTCCGAGATGGAGATCGGGCGCGGTCGGGTCGACACCGAGATAGACACGCAGCGGTTTGCCGGTTTTCAGGGACTCCGCGAGCTTCGCCTTCAGTTCATCTTCGCGGATGATTTCCGCGGCGCCTTTTTTTACATAGGCAAGCTGCTCGTCCACCGATTTGAATTCAGCCTGGCTCATGATCCTCGCAAAATACTGGCCTCGCGACGGAAACCCGTTTATAACCGCACGACACGCCGGCCCGCAATTTTGTATTGTCCGTCCAGCACGATCTTTACAGCCTCAGCGTAAATCCGGTGCTCTTCCGCCAGGATACGCTCCGAGAGCGTCGCTTCCGTATCTTCATCGCGCACGGCAATCGCCGCTTGCAAGACAATCGGCCCCGCATCCAGGTTTTCATCCACGAAATGCACGGTGCACCCGGCAAATTTAACGCCGTACTCCAAAGCCTGGCGTTGCGATTCCAGCCCCGGAAACGACGGCAAAAGCGACGGGTGAATATTCAAAATGCGATTCGGAAACGATGAGACGAAATACGGCGACAGCAACCGCATGTATCCCGCCAGGCAGATCAGATCTACCTTGTGCTCGCTCAAGACCGCGACTACCTGCCGGTCATACGCCTCGCGCTCCAATCCTTTCGACGGAATGACCCGCGTCGCAATCCCGCGTTCCTTGGCCTTGTCGATCCCCGGAGCACCCTCGCGATTGCTGACCACGATAGCGATTTCCGCATCGGGAATCCTGCCAGCCGCCACGCTATCCGCCAACGCCACAAAATTCGATCCGCGGCCGCTCAACAGCACGCCTATGCGCTTTTTCATAAACACAAAACGTTAGCATATCTGCTCAAAAGCCCGAAACG
>JBEKWY010000308.1:0-2648 GCA_049512575.1 Candidatus Acidiferrum sp. | reverse complement strand
AGCGAAGGCGCGGCGGTGTTTCTGACAGCGCGCACGCATACCGAGCTTGCCGCCACCGCCGCCGAGATCAATGCGGCGACGCGCAATCACGAAAGGGCGGCGTTCGCCACCGCCGACCTCGCACACGAACCTGACTGCACGCGCGCGGTCGCCGCCGCCCGGGAAAAATTCGGACGCATCGACATTCTGGTCAACAACGCCGGGCACTACGGGCCGGTTCTCCCCGTTGAGGAATATCCGCTGGCCGAATTCGATAGTGTGATTGCCGTGCATCTCCGCGCCGCCTTTTTACTGAGCAAGCTCGTGCTGCCGGAAATGTACGAGCGCGAATCAGGCGTGATTCTCAATATCTCGAGCCTCTCGGCCAAGTCCGCCTTTGGATGGGGTTCGGCCTACGCTGCCGCGAAGGCGGGCATGCTCGGATTGACGCGCGTGACTGCCGCCGAAGCTGCCCGAAAAGGAGTGCGTGTGAACGCGCTCTGCCCGGGGCCGGTCACCGAAACGCTCATGTCCAAAGAACTCGGCGCCACCCTCGCCAAAAAGCTAGGCGTCAGCCCGGAAGAACAATTGGCGGGATTTCTGGGCACCTTGCTGCAAGGCCGCGGACAGACCGCCGACGAAATCGCCCGCGCCGCCCTCTTTCTCTGCTCCGATCAGTCCAGCGCCATCACCGGCCAATCGATCAACGTAGACGGCGGCGCCGCATTTTTCTAGTTAGGAGGCCGGGGCTTCAGCCCCGGCTTAACTCGTTTAGAGCGAATGGGCTTTAGCCCCTGAAGAAAGCTTTCGCCGGTGCTCTTCGATTTTTTCGAATCCTGCAAAACCGTGCCCTCCCGCCGCCACACCGATCCCGAAAGTTCGTGCCACTATTCAGCCCGAAGGACCACGATGGGATCCACTTGGGTGGCGCGTCGCGCCGGCAAATAGCAAGCCACAAACGCCGCGGCGACCAAAATCACCGCAGCGCCGCCGAAAACGGTAGCGTCAATGGCGTGAACGCCAAAGAGCAGGCTCGAGAGCAAACGAGTCAGCATGAGCGAAGCCGCGACGCCGGCGACCACCCCGGCCATCGTCAGCCACATGCCTTGTCCCACCACCAGCTTCAGAATATCGGCAGGTCCCGCTCCGAGCGCCACGCGCACGCCCATCTCCTGCTTCCGCAGCGTCACGGAATACGCCATCACGCCGTAGATCCCGACGCCCGCGAGCAACAACGCAAAGCCCGCGAAGACTCCCGCGAACTGCGTGATCAATCGAGGTTGCGCCACGGAAGTCGCCACCACATCCTCCATGCTCAGGATTCCGGAAACTGGCAAGCTGGGATCGATCTCCGAAATCTTCGCGCGCACCGCTGCCACCAGAGGCTGCGAGTTCCCGTCGGAACGCACCACAAGCGTCATTGTCGGCCACGGACTCTGCGCCACGGGAAGATACATCTCTTCGGAGCTGGCGCTATTCAGCGCGTTGAATTTCACGTCCGCCACGACTCCGGCGATCTCCCGCTGAATCATGTCCCGCGAATTCGCCAGGCGCTTTCCGATGGGATTCTGATCCGGCCAGTAGCGTTTCGCGGTCGTCTCATTGACGATCACCACCGGCAGGCTCCCGGCCACATCCTGTTCGCTGAAAACTCGCCCGCGCAGAAGCGGCGTGCGTGCGGCGTCGAAATATTCCGGACTCACCTGGCGCATCGTGATCAGCGGATCTTTGCCGATTCCCAGGCAAGTACGCCCCTCGGGGCAGAAAAAGACAAAACGGCGCGCGCCGGAAAGAGGCAGGAAACTCGTCGCGCCGGCCGATTGCACTCCCGGAATGGTTTTCACCTTTTCCAGCAGCCCTCTGTAGAACTCGGCCTGTTGTTGTGGCTGCGCATACCGGCTGGGCGGCAAGGAGATCGGGAATGTCATCAAGCCTTTGGGCACGAAGCCTGGATTCACCTTCATCAACTGCGTAAAGCTATCGATCAACAGTCCGGCGCCGGTCATGAGCACCAGCGCCACTCCCATTTCGGCCACGACCAGCAACCCGCGAAATCTTCCCCGGCCGGCTCCATCGGACGACCCGCGCCCGCCTTCCTTCAACGTCGATTGCAGTCCCTTTCGCGCCGCTTGCAACGCCGGGACAATCCCGAAAACGACGCCGGTCACGACGCACAGCGCGATCGAGAACAAAAGCACGCCGCCGTCGATCGTGGCCTCTCCCAGCCGAGGCACGGTCCCTGGACTAAGCGCGCGCAACGCCGGCAGCAGCAGCGCCGACAAACAAACGCCCGTGACCCCTCCGCCAAAGGACAGCAGCAAGCTCTCGATGAGCAACTGCCGCACCAGCCGCGGCCGCGATGCGCCGAGGGCCTTGCGGATAGCAATCTCGCGCTCCCGTGCCGTCGCCCGCGCGAGCAGCAGGTTGGCCACATTGGCGCACGCGATCAATAACACGAATCCGACAGCAGCGAGCAGCACCAGCAAGGATGGACGCAGCGTCGAGACCAGGCTTTCTTCCAGCGACGTGGCCATGAGTTCATACTTGGTAGCATCCGCATTGCTCGCAAATTGCTCTCGATAGCGCGCGTTGATGGTCCCCAGTTCCGCCTGCGCTTGAGCCAGCGTCTGGCCGGGATGCAGTTTGCCGATCAGGCTGAGGTATCCCGC
>JBEKWY010000307.1:0-3111 GCA_049512575.1 Candidatus Acidiferrum sp. | reverse complement strand
GAAGCTGCCGACTGCGAGATCCTTGATCTTATTCGGAGTCAGGGTAGCGGACTTCAGAATGGCGCGGCCGACGTAGCGGCTTCCCGGGTCGAGGCCCATCCTTGCGACCCACTCCGCCAGGACGCCGGTGATATCGGTGTGAACCAGCTTGAAAGCGCCCACACCAACGGCGATCAGAAGAACCGCTTTCAGCAGCTTGAAGAGAGCGATCAGCCGGATCAGTTTGGTATCAGACGATTTCATGCGATGACTTCATGATAGACGATCTCTTGAGGCTGCTGAGATTGTCGTTGAACGGGCTGCGGAACAATGCAACAAGACGAGAAAAGACTTTCTTCAGGGGCTAAAGCCGATCCGTTTTCAGCGAGTTACGCCGGGGCTGAAGCCCCGGCCTCCTAGAGAGAAGATACTCGAGCCCGCTTGAGAGGCTGGGTTATAGTCTTGGCGGAGGGCGGCGATAGGATCTACGCGGCTGGCGCGACGAGCTGGTACGAAACTGGCAAGGAGCGCGGCAGCGATTAGGAGCGGAATTGTGACGGCGAATGTTGAGAGGTTGGTGGGGCGCATTCCGTCTACGAGACGCTGCAATACTCGTCCTGCGGCTAAAGCCGCTAATGTGCCTGCGGCAACGCCGACGCCGATCATGGTGAGGCTTTGCCGGAGCACGAGCCACATGACGTCGCGAGCGCTGGCGCCGAGCGCCATGCGTACGCCGATTTCGGGCACACGCTGTCCAGTCAGGTAGGCCAGCACGCCGTAGATGCCGATGCACGCCAGCAGCAAAGCCAAGCCGGCGAAGATGCCGAACAGAAGCAACAGGAAGCGTTGGCGGGCGAGCGAGGCGCTCACGAGCTGTTCCATGGTGCGCTCTTCGTACATGGCTTGATCGCCGGCGGCGCCGCGAAGTTCGCGCCGCAACGGCTCGGCAATATCTAATGGCGGGACTGAGGTGCGTACGGCGATAGACATGACCGACGAAAAGAAATGAAGCAGCCGCGGGGGAACCTGGGCGAAAGGGTAATACATTTGGTCGCGCACACGCGATTGATCATCGGCGGCCAAACCCCAATGGCGCACATGGCCGACGACACCGACGATTTCAACGGGCCCAGAACCCAATTGAATCCAGAGACGCTTGCCAACCGCGTCTTTTGTACCGAAAGCGTGCTGGGCCAGATTCTCGTCGATGACGACTACCGGTTCGCTCCCGATGCGATCGTGGTCATTGAAGAAGCGGCCATAACGCAGCGGGATGCCCATGACCTTCAAGAAATCGGGCGATACGCTCGAGGCCAGGGCGAGAGGCGCCTGGTTGGGTGGCGGCGGAGTGGGCGTGGTCCAGTAGCCGCCGGAGTTTTCGCCTTCGCGCATGGGGATGATGTCGGCCAGCGCGACCGATTGGACGCCGGGGACGCGGCGAGCGCGATCGAGCACGTCCTGCCAAGCAGCGCGGATCTGGTCGGGATTCGTTACCGAGCTAGGAGAAAGAGCGAACCGCGCGGTGAGTACGTTGTGCACGTTCACGCCGGGATCGAGAGATGAGAGGGTAAGGAGTGTGCGTCCCAGCATTCCGGCGGCGACCAGCAGCACAACCGCTAGGGCGATCTCCGAGACGACAAATGCGCCGTGCAAGCGGCGCGAGCTTCCTGCAATGCTTCGCGCTCCGGCGCGGAGTGTCTGTTCCAGTCCGCGCGTGGGAACGCGCAGGGCGGGGGCGAGGCCGAAGAGGAGACCGCTGAGAAGAGATGCGCCGATGGCAAAGACGATGACGCGCCAGTCGAGATGAATCTCTTCCGCGCGCGGCAAGGCGCCTGGCCAGAATGCAACGAACGGACGGATGCTGATGGCTGCGAGAAGTACGCCGAGCAGGCCTCCCGCGAGGCCTAACACCGCGCTTTCGGTGAGGCATTGGCGAGCGAGGCGGCCGCGTCCCGCGCCGAGAGCGACGCGCATGGCAAGTTCGCGCTCGCGTGAAACCGCGCGGGCTAGCAGCAGGCTGGCGATGTTCGCGCACGCGATCAGCAGCACCAAGCCGACCGCGGAGAGGAGCAGCCAGAGTGTGGAGCCGACATCGCCGACCAACTCCTGTTGCAGCGGGTGTGCGAGCATACTGAGGCCAGCGTTGGATTTCGGATATTGTTCCGCGAGGTGGCGCGCAATCAGCGTGAGCTCGGCCTGAGCTTCGGGCAGCGCGACGCCTGGCCGCAGGCGCGCGATCACGTGGATGAAATGTGCTTCGCGATTTTGCATTCGCGGGTCGGTGGCTTGCTCGAGCGGAGTGAGCACGTCCGCTTCTCCGGACAACTGGAAGCCCGGAGGCGCGACACCGACCACGGCATACGGCGCGCCCTCAAAAACGAGCGACTTGCCGATGGCGGCAGGGTCTCCGCCAAAGTCGCGCTTCCACAAACCATAGCTGATGATGGCGACGGGTGCGGCCCCGGGCTGATCTTCATCGGGCCGGAATGCGCGTCCATATAACGGAGCTATTCCCACGGTGGAGAATAAGTCCGCCGAGATTTTTCGGCCGTCTACGTACTCCGGTTCGCCGGGCTTGCTGATCGTACCGCCACCATAGGTCCACGCCGCCAAGGCGAGCGATTGGCTCGCGCGTTTCGTGTCGCCGAAATCAGGATTCGAGAATCCCCAGAACTCACCAAACTCTTGTGTGAAACCGTGCACGGTGACAAGTCTCTGCGGCTCCGGGTAGGACAGCGGCCGTAGCAGAACGCCGTTGATTATCGCGAACATGACCGTTGTGGCGCCTATGCCGAGGGCGAGAATCAGCAGGGCAACGATTGCGAACCCGGGTTTTTGCCGAAACGTTCGGAGCGCATAGCGGACATCCTGCAGCAAGTCTTCCAACCAGCGGGTGCCGCGCGCGTCGCGGCATTTCTCCTTGACTTGTTCCGGGCCGCCGAGGGCAAGGCGAGCTTGGCGTCGAGCTTCGTCCGGGGGGAGGCCGCCCGCGATCAGCTGTTCCGTGTGCTGGTCGAGATGGAAGCGGAGTTCCTTTTCGAGTTGCGCTTCCATGTGGCTTCGCCGCCACAGGCGCGTCCACCAAGTCATGGCGTACCTCCGTCGGCCATGCCGAGGATCAGGCCGATCGCA
>JBEKWY010000306.1:0-2700 GCA_049512575.1 Candidatus Acidiferrum sp. | reverse complement strand
AGGAGTCTTGGTCAGCATCACCTGCGGTTCAGACAGAATCTGCAATAACGGAATCTTGTGGTTCGCCAAAAGCGACTGGCGTTCGTCATAAGGAAGAAGCCGCAATTGTCGTTCGGCAGTTTGCTCCCACGACATATCGAGACCACTTGCCGGCAATCCGTGTCTCGATGCGAACTGGAGGATCGCGTCCGCCGCTCCCTTCTCGGCGTTGGCCCAATCTTCTTTTCCGAAAAAGATTACAAAGCGGCGAACAATTTCCCTGCTGAGTTCTACGTGCGAGACCTGGTCTTCGCCTACCGGAACGAAGAGCGGAATGCCCTGTTCACTATAGATAACAATGTCGGCGGTTTGCAGACATGGGTAGCCGAGAAAGCCGTAGGTGTGCAGGTCCTTGTCCTTCACATTTTCGAAGGCTTCCTTGTATGTGGGAACACGCTCCAGCCAGCTTAGTGGTGTCACCATCGAGAGGAGGAGGTGCAACTCGGCATGTTCGGGGATTAGCGACTGTTGGAAGATGACGGATTTTCGCGGGTCAAGGCCAGCGGCTAAATAGTCCGTGACGATCTCGATTGTGTTCTGCGCTACCTGCGAGGTGTCGGCGTAGTCGCTGGTTAGCGCGTGCCAATCGGCGATGAAATAGAAGCAGTCGTATTCGGGGTCGTTCTGGAGACGGACCCAATTTTGGAGGGCGCCGAAATAGTGGCCGATGTGCAGGCGGCCTGTGGGACGCATGCCGCTTACTACGCGTTTCTTCTTCGTGTCAGCCGCCAATCGAATCGGTCCTTTCGTGACCCCTGCCGACCTTTGTCATCCTGAGGCGATCCGACGAGGATCGCAGAAGGATCTCAACGTCGGCTTCAACCGAGGTGCGTCGTCGGTTGAGGTCCTTCGCTCCGCTCAGGATGACAACAAAAAGCAAGAACGCAAACGACAAAAGTTCAAAGGCAACGGCACAAAACAACAGCACACGGGCAACAGCGTAAGCGCAACGGCATAAACCAAAGGGCAAAGACAAAGCACGAAACTGATAAGGCGCCCGCCAGGGTCAGCGGCCACCACAACGGCAAGGACAAGAAACCGCAACTTCCACCGGTCTAAAGACCGGCCACTAGAGATCCACGTCACAACCCGTCCACGACCCCGTCACAAACCCAGGTCGCGGGCGATGATCATGCGCTGGACCTCGCTGGTGCCCTCGTAGATGGTGATGACGCGGGCGTCGCGGTACATGCGCTCGACGTCGGTTTCGCGCGAATAGCCCACGCTGCCGTGAATCTGGACGGCTTTGGCGACCACGCGATTGGCCATTTCGCTGGCGTAGAGCTTCGCTTTGGACGCCGCAGAGCCCATGCGCCCGCCGGAATCTTTCAGCCATGCCGCGTGGTAAACCAGTCCGCGCGCCGCCTCGACCTCCGTCTGCATGTCGGCCAGCATCCACTGGATCGCCTGAAAATCGGAAATGCTTTTCCCGAACGCCTGGCGCTGCTTCGCATATTTGGCTGCGGCCTCAAGCGCGCCTTGCGCCAGTCCAACGGCTTGCGCGGCGATGCCAATCCGCCCGCCGTCGAGCGCGCTCAGCGCGATCTTTAAGCCCTGGCCTTCTTCGCCGAGTCGATTTTCAGCGGGAACTTCGCAATCGTTCAGAACAATTTCAACGGAGGGCGAAGAGTGCTGGCCCATTTTTTCCTCGTGGCGGCCAACGCGAAAGCCCTTGAAGCCAGGCTCGACGAGGAACGCGGTGATTCCCTTTCCACCAGCGTTGGGATCGGTTTTCGCGAACACGATAAAGACGCCTGCGACGCTGCCGTTCGAGACCCAGGTCTTCGTGCCGGTCAAGCGATAGACCCCAGAACCCGCAACGCCGCGCTGAAGCCCGGCGTCTCCATTCTCACGCGTGGCGCGGGCGTGGATCCCGGCGGCGTCCGATCCGGCTTGTGGCTCGGTCAGGCAGAAGGAGCCGAGGATTTCTCCGGCTGCTAAACGCCGCAGATATTTTTTCTTCTGCGCGTTAGTGCCAAATGCCAGCAGCGGCACCTGCACCGCGGAATTCGTTACGCCCAAAGACGTCGCCATCGCGGCGTCCACGCGGGCCACTTCCTCCAGCATCAACACATAGGAAACCGTATCGAGTCCCGGGCCGCCCCATTCCTCCGGAACCAGCATGCCACAGCAACCCAGTTCGGCGAGTTTCTTGATCTCTTCCGCGGGAAAGCGGCCTTCGCGGTCGCGCTGGCGCACCGACGGCCGCACTTCATTCTCCATGAATTGGCGGACGGTATCGCGAGTCAGTTTTTGCTGGTCGTTGAGCGAAAAATCCATCGTGTATGGTGTACGAACTGTACGTGCGATGCTAACACGGAAGAACGCGGCTCACTAGCCAGGCTCCTTCAGATCGACAAAAAGAATTTCGTTGTCCCGAAGGGCTTCGTCATTACAGCTTGAACAATTCCCGCAAACGTTTGGTCTGTACGCGGCTGACGGGAATCTCCGTTTGCTTCTTGTCGTTCATTTTCAGCATGTAGCTGTTCTTGAACCAGGGCACGACTTCCTTGATGTGGTGAATATTCACCAGGTGCGAGCGGTGCGGCCGCCAGAACGTCTCGGAGTCGAGCGCGGCCTGCAGTTCATCGAGCGTACGATAGTTCGAGGTGCCTTCCGCATCTCGCGCTACCACGGCGATGGTTCCGTCGTCGATCGAGC
>JBEKWY010000305.1:0-2768 GCA_049512575.1 Candidatus Acidiferrum sp. | reverse complement strand
CAAGGTCTCAATGCGCCCGGCATCCGAAAAAACCACCAGCGCCACGTTGACGCTGAAGTATGCAACGGAGAAGAACGCGATGGACCCTTCGATGGTTTTCGTGGACCCGGTCGTGCCGTACCCGTGCTTCCCGTATTCGGCGCCCGTAAGCGCGGCGACGGTGTCCGCCAGAGTGAGGACAACCAGGGGAACGGCGTAGAGCAGTTTGCTGCCATTCGCGAGCTGATAGAGCAGCGCGACCGACAACGGAAAGTAGATTTCTCCCCAAGACTCGCGCGCCACATCATCCAGCACGCCCGACAAACGACCGCGAATCATTGGCACATACCGCATCGCGAGCAGCAGCGCGATCGAGGCTCCGCAGATGATGAAAATCGGGATGCGGCTTGAGAATATCCATGGAAGACTGATCGAAATGAGGCCGGTTCCCAGGTGTGCCAGCTTGCGTAGCCACTCACCTTCTGCTCCGGTCCACTTGCGATAGAGCCGCAGCAGAAACAGCATCCCAAGCGCGCACGCCAGCACGACGGCCATCGCTACGGTGTCGTGCGAGCTCATACGACTTCCTCCACGACCAAGGCGCTATAAAAGAAAGCCTGATCGCGAGCGAATAATTTCGAACTCAATTCGGCGAGAGGCCGCAAGGACATGGCGAGCGAATCGGGGCGGCGGCGCTGCGCCAGCATATTCCAATATGCCAGTCGCGCTCGAGGTCGCGCGCTCGATACGATCAGCTTCAAGAGCTGTTCGTAAGCAGAAGGCGACATGTATTCGAAAATATCGCTCAGGTTGAAGCAATCGAATTTCTGATCCTGGCCGAGTGATTCCTCGAGCGAGCCGCAACGCCATTCCAGTCGATCGAGATTGCGGCATATCGGCTCGAAATTCTCCTCCCTTAGGGCAGCGGGGAGCGCGCCGTCATAACGCCCAGTCAGTATCCAATGAATGTACGGATTTGCCGCTGGATCCAACTCCGTGAGCGCGTATTCCGTTCTCTTGAGTATCCGCTCGGAGACGCTGCCCTCCACGTATCGAAAAAACTCCGGGTCGCGCCCAAGCGAGCCCATGAGTTTTCGGGAAAAGAACATTCGGAACATGAGCCGCCAGCGCCAGTTGTTCCACCTGTTGCGATAAAACGAGCGCCGCTCGTCGCCGGATTTTGAACGCAGAAGTTCTCCGACGGCGTCGCGCGAATGCACCAGCGGCAACACTCGTTCACGAAACACGCGGAAGTAGTGCTCGAATTTACCCACCGAACCAATGCCGGCCGCGATCAAGCTCGGCCGCTCGTCCCAGAACGCGCGAACGCCGGACGAGAGATGCTTGCCGCAGGCCTCGTAAAGCCGGGGGCGCGCGTCGCTATCCACGCATCCGATGAGTTCGAGCAGTTCGCCGTGTTGCAGTGTGCGATAGGCGGCTACCCTCAGTTCCAGGCAGGCCAGCTGCGCGGGACTGAGGTCGAGTGCGAGCACGCTTTCCGGATCGCGCGACAGCAAGGCGAGAGTGTTGTCTCCCGCCGACGCGATCGAGAGGCAACGCTTTCCGGGGCCCGGTTCGAGCGCGGAAAGCAGCACATCGGCATCTTCCCAGCATTGGGCGTAACGAATACCCGAGAAATCAGCGCGCCCTGCCGCCTCGCTACGCATCGGCTTCCCTTGCAGCCAGGCGGCGGACGATTCCGGCGGCGCCGTCGAGTTCGACTTCGTCTCCATCGCGGAGCCAATCGAGGAGTCCCGGAATCGATATCACGGCCGGAATCCCTAGCTCGCGCGCGACGATGGCCGAATGCGAGAGCAGGCTACCGCGCTCAACCAGCAGACCGCGCGCCGAGGGAAACAGCATGATCCAACCGGGATCGGTGTGATCGGCGACGAGGATGCATCCCGCCGTCAACTGCGCATGCTTGGGATCCCTCACGACGCGAGCAACGCCGCGCACGACTCCAGGGCAGCACCCCAGGCCGCTTCTTTCTTCGCCGCCGCTGGTGATTCCTTCGCTTGGCTTGCTCGAACGATACGTTTGCGCGTGATAGACGGGCCCTCGGGTCTCGAAGCGTTCCGCCGGAGCGGGGCCGTTTTTGTACGCGTCGAATTCCTGTTTCCTCACGGCTACGAGAGAACGCAGGTCGGCGGTGGTTGCCGTGCCGTCGTTGAACGCGAGTATCTCGCGCACTTCGAGATAAAAGATGTCGCGAGCGTCGTCTAGGCGCCCCATGGCCTGCAATCGCCGGCCAGCCTCGAGGAAGAGCCGGCGGATGGTGCCAAACAATCGCGTGCGCTCGAAGCGGAGATTCTCCCGATTGCTCACCCTCTTGCGAGCCTGGCGCAGCACCCAGAATAGTGTCCCGCGTCGAACCGGCGAACTCGAAAGCGCGGCCTTCATCTTGTCCTCGGCTTGACGCGCGGACGGGATCTCCGCCGTCGGAGCCGGATGCGAAATGGAAGCGGCGCGCGCCACCTCGCCGATGTTCCGCAGCAGCACCAGAGGATCCTCGTGGAGAGTCTCGCTTTCCAGCTTCAACTCTTCGAGGCAACGATCGCCGAACTTCGCCAGGTACGCATCGTACATCGCCGAGAAATCGGGATATTGGCGCACCACGCGGACTGCCGCAGCCGCCGGAGCTTCGCGCAGAGCAGCCACAAGCGCGGGGTGCGCGGCGGCCACTTGAGCCATTTCGCGAACCCGCGCCGCGGGTTCAAGGCTGATGATGTTGCTCTGGCCACGGATCGCGTCGTTCGCCAGCATGCCGTTGGCATCGCCGCACCAGC
>JBEKWY010000304.1:0-2783 GCA_049512575.1 Candidatus Acidiferrum sp. | reverse complement strand
ACGCATCTGCGGCCGCACGCGCGTCTGCATCAGCGTGACCGCGGTCGCCCCAGCGGCATTCTGCGCCGCGCCCAGCACCAGCAGCGCCGCCACCGACAGCCACACTGCCGTACTCGCCGCAAACGCGCCCAGCGCTGCGCTCCAGATCAGAAGGGGTTGGGGGGATCGCTGGTGGCCTTGATTTGGAAGCCGCGCAGGACGAATGGGCTGAATTCCACCTGGCCGCCGCCGTTGTTCGCCAGCGCGTTGAGCAGCGAGCTCCCGATCGGGAATATTCTGACCGCTAGGGCAGTCATTTTCGGATAAAGTTCCCGTACGGTCATACTTTGTTGCATTTCCTTGTAGATGAGATATAATCTTCCCGTACGGTAAGATCTTCGAGGCCGGCCCTGAGATACACGCCCGCGCAGATCGGCGAATTGATTCGGGAGACCCGCAAAAAGCTGGGCGTAACGCAGAAGGATCTCGCCCTGACCTCCGGAACGGGGATTCGGTTCATCATCGATCTCGAAAAAGGCAAGGAAACCTCCGAAATCGGAAAAGCTCTGGCAATCCTGAATACGCTTGGGATCAAGATCACTCTAACGCCGCCGCCGGCCAAGGTGGAGTGACGAATGGCAAAAACGCTCGATGTCTACCTCCACAATGATCTGGTCGGCCATCTTGTTCAGGACGACGGCGGGGGAATGGTTTTCGATTATGTGGAAAGCTGGCTGAACAAGCCCGGCGCGACACCTCTGTCACAATCGCTGCCCCTGGGTGCGAAGCGGTTCAAGCGCAAAGAATGTCGCGGCTACTTCGCCGGCATTCTGCCGGAAGAGGCCAAGCGCGAAATCATCGCCCGCAATCTCGGCATCAGCGCGCGCAACGACTACGCGATGCTGGAGCGGATCGGCGGCGAATGCGCGGGTGCGGTAACTTTCATTCCGGCAGGGCAAGCCTTGCCGGTGCGAAATTACAGCTATCGCAAGCTCTCGGCGGAGGAACTTGCGGCGGTCCTCAAGGAACTCCCGAAGCGCCCGCTGCTGGCGGGTGAGGAGGGAATACGGCTTTCGCTCGCCGGTGCGCAGGACAAGATCGCCGTGCGCTTGGAGCACGGCGAAGTCTGGCTTCCTCTCGGCGGTGCGCCGAGCACGCACATCCTTAAGCCCGCCCTGGAACGTTTCGAGGGCGTTGTATTCAATGAAGGCCTGTGCATGAAGTTGGCTGCCACAGCCGGTCTGCCGGCGGCTTCCGTGGCGACGATGAACGTCAACGGCATGGATTACCTGCTCGTGGAGCGCTATGACCGGATTCACAAGCCGGGGCCGGGTGCGGATCCCGTGCCCGAACGGCTTCATCAAGAGGATTTCTGCCAGGCACAGGGCTTGGACTCCGAACACAAATATCAAAGAGAGGGCGGACCATCCCTGAAGCAATGTTTCGGGCTGCTGCGCGAGATATCCAGCGCGCCGGTCGTCGACCTGGCGCGCCTTCTCGAGGCGGTGATTTATAACTATCTCGTCGGCAACAACGACGCCCACGGAAAGAATTTCTCGCTGCTCTATCGCGGCGCCGGGACTCAAAACCCGGAGACCAGGCTCGCGCCGCTCTACGATGTCGTAAACACCTTGTACTATCCCGAACTCAGCCGGGACATGGCCATGAAGATCGGCGGCGAATATTCATCGGAGAAGGTGTCCGCCGGGAACTTCGAGCAACTGGCCGAAGAGGCGGGCCTAGGCAAGCCCTTGGTGCGTAGCCGCGTGGCGGAAATGGCCGAAAGGGTCATCGCCGCTCTTGCGAAAGTGGAGATCGTGCACCCGGTGACTGAAAAGGTGGCGGGGATGATACGGCGGCGGTCGGAAAAGGTGCGGGACGGTTTTCGGAGGTGAGGTGCGAGGGGCAGCGGGCCGGGCCGGACGCTGCGTCCGAGTCGATCAGCTCGGCGGGCTCGCCGTGCCGCGCGGATTGGAGAGACTATTCGAGAGCGCTCGAAAAAACTCAACCGGCGTCGCGATCCGCAGACCGGTACGCCGTGCAACGGCCGGCGTGAAATGTTTGACGTTGTGCGTGAGCAGCCAATCGGGTCGGCTCGCCATAGCGGAGAGCAGCACCGGGACGTCCGCGGCGTGGCGAATCAGATGGCGTCCGGCCATCACTTCCGCCTGATCTGGAAACGGCACGATCTCCGGCTTCATTAAGGCGATCAAATGGACATAGCTATCCAACACGCTGTTCGCGTCGCCGGAGTCCATGCCACCCAAGCGGATCAGAAGATTCTCTTCGACCTCCTCCCGCACGGCTTCGGCGAGAACCAGCCGGCATATCCTCGCGGCACACAACGAGAGGACGGCTTTATCCAACCCCCACGCCGAAACGATGCCTGCGGTCAGGACGTTGGAATCGAGGAAGACCCGGACGCGTTCGTTCTGACTCAATGACGCTTGCCCCGCCGCGATCCGCCTTCGCGCGTCGCCAATTCAGGATAACGGCGAGCGAACACACGCTGCCGCGCCTCGGGCAAAGTTTCCAGCAGGTCCGCGGGAGAGAGTTGCCGGCGCGCCAGCACGGAGGCTATGGAGTCGCAGAGAATCCGAAACCGGTTCTGCTCGGGTATCAGCATCAGACCTTCCCCGATCCGCAATACGGCGACCGGCGCGCCCGTGTCCAGGCCCAACTCGTCGCGATATTGTTTGGGGATTGTGAGTTGCCCCTTTTCGCCAATGCGGGTGTGCGCCACGTACTCGACTTGGGGCTGGCTGTTGGACATGGTAAGAATATCCTACCATAACTCGCGGCTG
>JBEKWY010000303.1:0-2838 GCA_049512575.1 Candidatus Acidiferrum sp. | reverse complement strand
CGAAACCGCCTCCCGCTTCCTCTCAGAGCGGGGCGTTCAGGCATTCGTCCTCTCGTCGTCATACGGGCTGTCGGGTTGGGTGCTCGCGAGAGAACCGTCGGTGATACCCGCGGAAACTGCTGTGCCGGAAAGATTGACGGTTTGGAGCGTCATGCGCTAAGAGTCACTATTGTCCTGACGCCGATCGCGTCCAGTATCTCCTGAAGCCGGGTTACCGCCGCGGCCTGGTAGTCGCTCTCCTCATAACGGCTGATCACTTGCTTGCTAACCCCCAGCCGCCGCGCCAATTCCGTTTGCGAGACTCCCTTGGCGATCCGGATTTTCGAAATGAACGGCGCGATCTCGTCGAGCCGTTCCATACGGGGCAAGAATAACTGACCAGACTTCAATCGGTCGTATTCGCGCAGTTCATCTTCAAGCTGCCGGATCATGCCGTCGTAGCTTCCTCGGATCGCGGCCGAGCGTTTGCCAGGCTTTTCTTGGGCCACCTTGGCGAGTGCCTGCCGAAAACCCTCTATCTGAGTCGCCGTTCGTTCTCTTTGCGCCTCGCTCTTAATCATTCTCTCAGCTTCGAATCACCTGAATTACGCCCCTGGGCCGCCCGTCCCTGTCGCGGCGAAAGAACTCCGGAAACCCCAGCCCCGGAGTTGCCTGCATTCCGGGATGGATAAAGAACTCGAGGCCATAGTCCACCCACATGCGCCACTTCCACTTCCGAACACGTGACGCCAATATGAGTTCGAAGTCGATCCAATACGGATCGATCCGTTCGTAAACATCGGGGGCCGGTTCAACCCAGTAGCCATCGATGTCGCCCGGATCGGGCTTTTCCGTGCAGAAGCTGCCATCGATGTAGATCTCCACAATACCTGCGGCCCAAAATGCTTCGACCGCGCTGCGGAGCCCTTGCACCAGCCATTGACGCCGCGGCGTGAAGCCAAGGCGCCTCGCTATTTCCTACAAACTCGCTTGATGATCGCCCGGCGGCAGCCCGCCCGTGCCTGGATCAAACTCCGGAATCAAACCACCCCCATCGTTTCAGATACAAACACAGTTGTCAACATCAATATTGTCTTTCAAGATCGACAGCCAACCGTAGACACACTCGCTCAAGCGGTCTCAAGGGTCAACGGCGCCGGTTGCCTGCCATCGATGTCTCTAACTCCCAACTCCGCCGCAATCTCCGCCGCGACCAGTATCTTGCCCGTGCGCAGCAGCAAGGCGGGATCGCGCGCGAGCGCGGCTATGACCCGCCCGATGAATTCCGGGCTCTCGCTGTTGGAGAGATCCAGCCAGCCGCCCTTGGCCGCCGCCATCACGGCTTCGGTCCGCACCAGGCCGGGATAGAGCGAGACCACCGTCACATCGTGGGGCAGCAGTTCGTGCGCCATGTCGCCGGTCATCTTGTCGGTGGCGGCTTTGGCCATGCCGTAAATGACATTGGCCATGTATTTCCGGGCCGCCCAATAGCCGATGTTCACGATCAGTCCGCTGTGCTGCTTCACCATCATGCCGGCCGCTTGCCCGGAGGCCACGAAGGCCGCGCGCAATCCGGCATCCATCATGCCGGTCCAGCGGTGCGCAGGCTGCTCCCAAAACGGAAGCTGCCAGGTGAAGCGGCCGTCCTCGACCATTTTTTCGTAGCCGCCCCAGGCCGCGTTGACGAGCACGTCGAGCGGTTGCCCCTCCGCCTGGAGGCGCGCGAACGCGGCCACGGTTTCCTCGTCCCGCAAGTGATCGCAGCGGATGCGGACGACGCTGCCAGGCAGGTCGGCTGCCAGGACGCCGCGGCCCGTACCATACACCTTGAATCCCGCTTCCGCCAAGCCGATCGCGGCGCCCCTGCCCACTCCGCGGCTGGCGCCGGTTACCAAGGCAACTAGCATGGGAATCAGTGTAGCAGGCGCCGAAACTTCTCCATAGTGCGCACGTCTAATATGTTGCTATGCTGGGCAACTGCATCAACGGAGCAAGAACATTATGCGCTTTCGATGTTCCTTACGCATGCCTTTGCTGTGGAGTGCGTTCGTCTTTCCGCTCCTGGCAAACGACCCAACCGGCACCATCACCGGCACGGTGACCGACGCCAGCGGGGGTGTCGTCCCCAAGGCGCGCGTGACGGTGAGCAACACAGCAACCAATGCCGCTCGCAACGCGGCGAGCAACGACGACGGCGATTTCACGGTCCCTCTGCTGCCGCCCGGGCATTACCGGGTGACGGTAGAGAAGGAAGGCTTTCGCAGAGCCGTTCTGGCCGATGTGGGCCTGGACGTGGAGCAGACCGCGCGCGTCGATTTCACGCTGCAAATCGGCATCGTGACCGAGGAAGTGAAGGTCAACGACACACCGCCGATGATCCAAACCGACACCTCCGCGCTGGGCCAGGTGATCAACGGCCGCATGGTGCACGATTTGCCGCTGAACGAACGCAATTTTCTGGCGTTCGCCCTGTTGGCGCCGGGCAGCCAGTTGCCGGCCGAGGGATCTCAGAATTCCACGCAGGGAGGCGCGGTGAGCGTCAACGGCGCGCGGGAGCAGTCCAACAATTTCCTGCTGGAGGGCGTGGACAATAACGACCCCTACATCAACCAGTACGTCGCGCTGCCGTCGATTGACGCCGTGCAAGAGTTCAAGGTGCAGTCCAGCGACTACGCGGCGGAATTCGGACGCAGCGGCGGTGCACAGGTCAACGTGATCCTGAAGTCCGGCTCCAACGCGTTCCACGGCGGGCTCTTCGAATTCCTGCGCAACCGCAACCTGGACGCCAAGAACTACTTCGATCAACCCTATTGCACGCCGGCTTCCGTGCCGGGCACCTGCGGCCCGATCCCGCCCCTC
>JBEKWY010000302.1:0-2846 GCA_049512575.1 Candidatus Acidiferrum sp. | reverse complement strand
AAAACGGACAATGTGGTGGTCTGGCACATTCATCCCAACCTCGTGGCAGGCTGGACGCGGGCGCCGGTGGTGGCCTACAACCAAGTCGGCTACACGCCGGAGCGCGCGAAGGTCGCGGTGTTGGAACTCGATCCGCTGTACGACGCGCCGAAGACTGCGCGCGTGCTGCGCATAACCGCGGAAGGCGGATACCGGGAGGCGTTTCGCGGCGATGTGACGCCTTGGGGGAAATGGATGCGCTATGAATATGCGCGCTTCGATTTCTCCAGCGTGCGCGAACCGGGCGTCTATGCCATTGAATATGCCGGCAAAATGAATGAGCCATTCCGGATCGCGCCGGATGTGTATGCGGGAATCTGGCGTCCCTCGCTGGACATATTTTTGGCGGAGCAGATGGACCATGTGAAAGTGCGCGAAGGCTATCGCATCTGGCATGGCGCTTCGCATCTCGACGATGCCCGACAGGCGCCGGTGAGTTATACGCACTTCGATGGCTACGCGCAGGGGCCAACCACGGATTCGCCGTATGCACCTGGCGAACACATTCCCGGCATCAACCTGGGTGGCTGGTTCGACGCGGGAGACTACGACCTGCGCACGCAGACCGGCGATCGCGTGATCACCGACCTGGTTTTGGCGCGGGAGAAATTTGGACTCGACAGCGACGAGACCAGCGTGGATGAGAAAGCTCGGTACGTGCAGATCCACAGGCCGGACGGGATTCCCGACGCGATTCAGCAGATCGAACACGGCGTGATTTTGCTGCTCGCGCAGTACAAAGTGTTTGGTCACGCGATTCCCGGGATCATCGAACCGACGCTGGAGGAGTACACGCATCTCGGCGACGCCGCTTCCAAGACGGACGGGCGTATTTACTCGGCGCAGATGGGCGCTTTGGAGAGTGACGGCGTTCATTCGGGAGTGCCAGACGACCGCTGGGCGTTTACGACGCACATCACGGCGCTGAACTATGACGCGATTTCCGCGCTGGCAGCCGCGAGCCGTGTGCTGCGGGGATTCGACGACGCGATGGCGAAGGATTGCCTCGAGACGTCGGTGCGCGTGTGGGACGACGAGCACAAACATCCGGCAGCGCTGTTTCATTCGTTCAACACCACCGGTGGCGACCTGCGCGACGAAGAGGTCAAGGCTGCGGTCGAGTTGCTGATCGCGACCAAAAGCGGAGAAATTTACCGGAAACGCTTGACCGAACTGTTGCCGGTGATTCAGGAACGATTCGGATCTGTCGGTTGGACGGCGTCGCGTGCGATTCCGTTCATGGATTCGGGTTTTCGAGACATCCTTGCTTCCGATCTTCGCGCTTACAAAACAAGACTCGATTCGGAGCTTTCCAAGAATCCGTATGGCGTTCCGATCTCGACGGGCACTTGGGGCGGCGCAGGGCAGGTGGAGGGCTTCGCCACACAGATGTATTTCCTGCACGCAGCGTTTCCGGAGATCGTCGGCACGGAGGATACTTTGCGAGGCCTCGACTATCTGCTGGGCACGCATCCTGTTTCTAACGAGTCGTACGTTGCGACGGTGGGTACGAACTCGCGGCTGATCGGCTACGGTAACAACCGCGCGGACTACACGTTCATTCCCGGCGGCGTCATTCCAGGAGTAACGGTGATTCAGCCGGACTTCCCCGAGTTGAATGCGGGCTGGCCATTTCTGTGGTACGAGAATGAATATGTGGTCGATACGGCGACTGGTTTTATTTTGCTGGCGAATGCGGCGAATGCGCTGACGAAGCACGATGCCGCGACGAAATAGCGAAGCGAACGAGAACGAGAACGCTAACCTTCAAGACAACGGCCGAGACACAAGCGATGGAGGATGGAGCGGCGGCAACCTATCATTAGAAGATGGCTCAACAACCTTGCAGGTCGGAACGGCAGCGTGGATCGGAACTCGGGTCGAAGCGGCGCCTCGCTCAACCCTCTGGGTTTTATGGCGTGGCGGCGAGTTTGCCGCTGACGTTCGTATTCGGGGCGGTTCCTTTCCGATGGCCGGCGGGGTTGGCCGGATTCTACGCCGTGATCGTGCGCCTATTTCAGAATAGCGATCGGGCCAGTACGTGGCTGGTGTTTGGCCTGGTTTGGATGGTTTGCGCGACAGCGGCACTGGCGAGCGCGTATTTCGTTCTTTGCGTGGCGGAGACCCGGAAGCGAATTTTCGCGCGGCAGTTTGCACGCCGGATTGACTCGCGGGCCGGCCGACAAGCCTAAGACAGTCTAAGAGTTACCTCAAATAGCCGAGACGTTCTCAAGGCTAAAGTCCGTTGAAAACGGGGGCGGTGCGTCGGAGCTAGAAGCTCCGACCCCCGATGCCCTGGTGTGCCCGCCCCTAGCTTTTCTCATATCGTCCGTACTGAAGGTTGAAAAATGAAGGAAGGACGGACGCGTCCGTCCTTCCTTCGTTCCCGGAATCGCGCGCAATCCATTGATTTTAGGCCAGTTAACGCGACTATTGACCCCACACAAGCTCCTGTAACTCACTGAAAAAAAAGCGATTAGATTTGCAAAGAGAGAGGCCTTGAAATGAAAAAAGCGCCGACTGGCGGCGCTTGAACGTAATTCTCAATGGAAAAAGTATAGCATGGACTGTGGAAAAGTCAAGGACAAAATTGAGGGGCAGGCAAATTTCTCGCGAGGAAGAACGGAGGCAGGCCGTTGAGAGAAGGACGAGCTAGTTTGACGGCGGAGCGGGTGGCTCTGCGGCGGGCGGCGCACCAGGTGTTGGATCGACCGCGGTTGCTGGAGGATCCCTTGGCGCTGGCCATTGTAGGGCGCGAGACGGCTGGGGCCCTGGCCGCTGGAGGGACAGATGGTGGGCCTGCGGGG
>JBEKWY010000301.1:0-3209 GCA_049512575.1 Candidatus Acidiferrum sp. | reverse complement strand
ATCAGAATCACGTCGATGCCGAAGGGAAACATCTCCAGACGCAAGGCATTGGTCAGCCCTTCCAGGGCGTGCTTGCTGGAACTATAGGCGCCCTGTGCGGGAGCCGTCACCAAACCGGCCACGGAGCTCATCATCACGATGCGGCCGCGCCTGCGTTCGCGCATCGACGGCAGAGCGGCCTGGGTCACGCGCAAGACACCAAATACATTGGTTTCGAACTGGCGGCGCCAATCGGCAAGCTGCAGATCCTCGATCGTCCCCATATAGCCGATGCCGGCGTTGTTGATGAGTACGTCGATCGCGCCAGCTTTGGCTAAAACGTGTTGCACTGCGGCGCGCACGGAAGCATCGTCACATGAGCGCGCTTTTCCGGAGATCGCCCGGCGGCAAAGACTCGATAGCCGCGTTCGGCCAGGAGTACGGCGGCGGCCTTGCCCAGGCCGTCGGTCGCCCCGGTGATGAGAACGCTTCCGGCACCGCGTTCGGCGCGCCTTTCGGCAACTGGTTCGCCGCTCATTGGGCCCTCCTAGAATCGCCGCTATCGTAGCGCGGAATGGCGGTGGGCGTGTCGCGCAAGGCTCACGTCCCGCTTTCGGCACAGAGGGTCACGGCGAAGAAATGGTCACCGCCGGTATTGCTAGACTCGACGTATATCCTCCGATCCGCCGTAAAGCTTGGTGCCCCTGCATGCCTGATGACGAAAATCTCGCCAAGCCCGTGCCTGACCAGAAATGGCAACGCGGCTTTTGGAGCCTGATCGCGGCGCAATTCCAGGGCGCATTCAACGAGAATGGCCTGAAAAACCTCGTCATCTTCCTGATTCTGGCCATGAATTTCGGCAAAGAGGATCGCGACCGGTTGGTGCTTCTGGTTGGCGCGTTGTTTGCCGGGCCTTTCATCCTGTTTTCGATGACTGGCGGGTACCTGGCGGACCGGTTCAGCAAACGCAGCGTGGCGATCGGCACGAAGGCATTCGAGATCGGCGTGTTCGCGTTCGCCGCTTTGGCGTTGCTGCGGCAGGACCTGCACCTGGCCCTGGCGGCGGTGTTCCTGGCCAGCACACAGGCCGCGCTGTTTGGGCCGACCAAGTATGGGCTGTTGCCGGAGCTTCTGCCGCAGAGACTGTTGTCCTGGGGGAACGGCGTTCTGGAACTGGGAAGTTTTCTGGCGCTGATCGCCGGAAGCGTGGCGGGCGCTTTCATGACCGACGCCTTCCACGGGCGGCAGGTATTTTCCGGAGTGATCTTTCTTTCTCTTTCCGCGCTGGGCCTGGTGTGCAGCCTGGGCATTTCTCGCGTGCCAGCGGCCAACCCCGCGAAAAAGTTTCGCGCGAATTTTCTTGGCGATCTGTGGAGCCAGGGAAAGCTCATTCGATCCGACCGCGTCTTGTGGCTGGCGGTGATGGGCAACACCTACTTCTGGTTCCTGGGCGCGCTGCTGCAATTCGACATCATCATTTACGGCCAGGACGTGTTGAAGATCAGCTCGACGCATAACGGAATCCTGCAGGCGTCGATCGCCATCGGCATCGGACTGGGAAGCCTGGCCGCGGGATTTCTCTCCGCCGGAAAAATCGAATACGGCTTGATTCCGCTGGGCTCGCTCGGCATGACTGTGCTGGGCATGCTGCTTTCCCGGCATGGCTTGTCTTTCCAGGGAGTGCTGGTATTGCTGGCTGGGCTGGGATTTGCCGGCGGCTTTTTCATCGTGCCCATTAATGCGCTGATCCAGCATCGACCCGAAGAAGGCCAGAAGGGCGGAGTGATTGCCGCCGCGAATTTACTGTCGTTCGTCGGAGTGGGGGCGGCGTCGGGCGCGTACTTCGTGTTGACGCATTACCTTCATCTGGGACCGGCGGCGATATTTTTTTGGACGTCGGTGGCGACACTGGGCGCAACCGCGTACGTCTTGTATCTGCTGCCGGATGCGTTGCTGCGGCTGCTGCTGTGGATCGCTACGCACACGCTGTACCGGCTGGACATCACCGGTCGAGAAGTGGTTCCGGCGAAAGGCGGGGCACTGCTGGTTCCCAACCACGTGTCGATGGCCGACGCGGTGTTCCTGATCGCCTCGCTGGACCGGCCGATTCGTTTTCTGATGTTCAAAGGCTCGTACGAGCATCCGCTGGTGAAGCCCTTCGCGAAAATCATGGGCGTGATTCCGATCGCGTCGGACCAGGGGCCGCGCGAAATGATTCATTCGCTGCGCGAAGCCACGCAGGCGCTGCAAAACGGAGAGGTCGTTTGCATTTTCCCGGAAGGACAGATGACCCGGATCGGACAGATGCTGCCGTTTCGGCGCGGCATGGAACGCATCATGAAGGGCGTGGAAGCTCCGATTATTCCGGTGAACCTCGACGGCGTGTGGGGATCGGTTTTCAGTTTTGCGGGCGGCCGATTTCTGTGGAAGCTGCCGCGGCATCTGCCTTATCCGGTGCGCATAACGTTTGGAGCACCGCTGGCTCCCACCGCTACGGCGACCGAGGCCCGCCGCGCCGTGCAGGATCTGAGCGCCGAAGCGTTTGCGCGGCGCAAACGCCGCATGGAGACGCTGCCGAAGTCTTTCGTCCGCACCGTGCGGCGGCATCCGTTTCGATTCGCGATGGCCGACGGACAGACTCCTCGGGTCAACTTCTTCGCGGTCTTGGCGCGCTCGCTGTTTCTCGCGCGGCGTTTGAAGGAGTACTGGCGCGACCAGGAGATGGTCGGGATTTTGCTGCCGCCATCGATTGCGGGCGCGCTGGTAAATCTGGCGGCGATGTTGATAGGGAAAGTGCCGGTGAACCTGAACTACACCGCCTCGAACGAGACGCTGGCGTCGTGCGCGAAGCAATGCAACTTGAAGACGATTATTTCCGCGCGCGCGTTTCTGGAACGCGTTCCGCACGTGCAGCCGCCGGTGACCACGATTTACGTCGAGGACCTGGCACAAAAACCCAAGTTCAGTGAACGGCTTGGCGCCGCGCTGGCCACAGCTTTGCTGCCGGCGAGCCGCGTGGAGAGATTCGCAGGCAACAAGCGAAGCGCGAGCCTCGACGATCTCGCCACCATCATCTTCTCGAGCGGCTCGACCGGTGAGCCCAAGGGCGTGATGCTGACGCACTACAATGTGATGGCGAACGTCGAGCAATTGAGCCAGGTGTTCTTCCTGCGCGCCGACGATCGCATCTTGGGCATTCTTCCCTTTTTCCATTCGTTCGGCTTCACGGT
>JBEKWY010000300.1:0-2883 GCA_049512575.1 Candidatus Acidiferrum sp. | reverse complement strand
TCCTTTGTTGACCCGGCTCAGCCGGGAACACTCCAATTTATCCTGCTTCAGGCTGACTTCACAACTTGCGGAGCAGCGACCTTCTTGGGCCGCTTGTAAAACGGGGTCGGCACCACTTGAGCTTTGTATCTGTTGCCGCGAATCCCCACGTAAATCGGCGTTCCTACCGCGGCCATCGCGGGCGGAACATATGCCAGCGCGATATTTTTTCCTAGCGTGGGCGAAGGCGAACCGCTGGTGATCACTCCGACCGCTTCACCAATTTCATCACAGCAGCAATATTCGTCTCGTGCGATCCCCCGATCGATCATTTCCAGTCCGACCAGGGTGCGCTTCAATCCGGCTGCTTTCGCGCGTTCCAGGGCGGCACGGCCGATGAACTCACCCTTCTCCATTTTGCAATATCGCTCCAGCCCAGCCTCCCAAACATTGATCGTATCGCTGATCTCGTGGCCGTACAGCGCCATCTTCGCCTCCAGCCGCAAGGTATTCCGCGCGCCCAGCCCGCAAGGAATCAATCCGAACTCACGTCCAGCTTCGATTACTCGTGCCCAAACTTCTTCGCTCGTCCCTCTGTCGGAAGGCACATAAATCTCAAAACCATCTTCGCCGGTATAGCCGGTGCGGGCAATCAGGATGTCTTTCAACCCGCAAACGGTGCCATGCGTAAACCAATAATTCTTGATCCCATCGAGATTCGCGTCGGTCAATTTGCGCGTCACGTCAATTGCGCGCGGACCCTGAATCGCCAGTTGCGTATACGCATCGCTCAGATCTTCGACGACGCAGTCGAAGCCCTTGGTGTTCTCGCGAACCCAGTTGACATCTTTCTCGCGGGTTCCTGCGTTGATGACCAGCAAAAAATCATCCTCGCCAAGCCGGTGGACAATGACGTCGTCCACGAACGTGCCCTTCGGATACAGCAGCGCCGAGTAATGCGCCTGCCCAACAGCCAGCTTCGACGCATCGTTCATGCTCAGATGCTGCACCGCCGCCAGCGCGCCGCCCGCCGTCCGCCCCGTGTGAACTCGGATGTCTCCCATGTGGCTCACATCGAAAACCCCGACGGCCCCGCGCACGGCCTTGTGCTCGGCGACAAGCCCGCCGCTCGACGGGTACTGGACGGGCATATCCCACCCGCCAAAATTCACCATTTTTGCACCCAATCGCCGGTGGACGGCATTGAGTGACGTCTTCCGAAGTTCGCTAACTGTAGGCGTGTTGACCGATTCCATTCCGCATGCTCAGGCAGAAATCGATACTAACACGCACTCAAACACGCGTCAAAGAAGGCCCCCGGTGCATCGTAGCGCGCGAATGCTTTGGCGCGGGTGCGGAATCCGCTGAACTTCGCGGCCTTTCCTGTCCCGCTAAGTCGCGCCGAAAGCTCGTCGAAAGAATCTCGAGTAACACTCCGTCCGACGACCCGCACCTGCGTCTTGCCGCCTCAGGCGTCACTCAGGTACAGTTTTCAAGGAGGCTCCCATGCCTGGTCCCATCGTCTGCTCCATGTGCGACAAGACGGAACAGCAATGCACCTGCGAAAAGTACTGCACCATTTGCAAGGGACAGAATAAAGTGCGCCTCTGCGCCGACAGCCTCTACTACTGCCCGGACTGCCGGGAAGCGTGCGACGTAGCGCTTGCGAACGAACAACGTGGAAACTGAGGCAAAGATCATTCGTCTGCAAATTGACGCCGATCCCAGATTGGCGGCCGCCGTCGGTGGTGCGGTCCGCTATCTGGCCGACGCGGCGGGCATGGACAATGACGCCACTGCGCAATTGCAAGCCGCAGTGGTCGCGGCGTGCAAAGAAGCGTTCGAGCATCTCACCGAAAGTCACCCACACCTAAACGTCACGCTCACGCGCCTCTCCGATCGCATCGAGGTCGCACTCTCTTACGAAGGCGATACGGCCCCGGCTGTCGGTCTGGACACGATCGCCAAGTCAGCGTCGCAACATGACGGCGGCTCCGGCACAGGAGGAGTATTGAGCGGAGTCGATCGCATCCAGTATGAATCGCAAGGGAAGGTGGCGGTCACCCGTCTCACGAAGTACATCAGCCAAGGCGCGCCAAGCAGGTAGGCTGGCTCTAAATAAAAAGAGCGGGACGCACAACGTCCCGCCCGCAAAACTATCCTAGGTTTGCGAAAACACTACATCTTGAACGCGAAGGTATTGCGCTTAATCAACGACGCCATCTGATCGTCGGTCAGCGTCATGTGCACCACGATCCGGTCGCCGCTCGGTGTGACGCTCGCCTGCGTAAGCAATTGCGCCATGTCGGGATTCTCCGTCTTGGACTGGTATTGCTTGTACATCAGTCCCATCTGCAGCAGCTGCCCCAACGAGTTCGCGTCGTCGACCGATCCGCAAATCCCTTGGAACTTCCCGTCGATGCCGCTGCTGGCGTCTATGTTGATAATCATGTTCTGCATTCGCGTCACCAGCTTCGCCGCGTCCGGAAACTGCTGAATCTCCGGCGCCAGTTGCTGCATCGCCAGCCGCGTGTACGCCGGGTTCAACACCGACCAGAACACTCCGGTCCCATTCGCTTCATTCACCAGCGGAAAGAATTTGTCGTTGCGCATCAGCCCTTCTTCGGTTCCGAAGCGCACTTCAATCATTTTTTCCAGCAGCGCGCGGTGGCCGAATGCCGCGGTGCTCGAATCGATGAAGAAAAAGAAAAGATCGTTGGCGCCGGAACCCGAACCGAACGCATACAGCGTGTAGTTTCGCGCCTTAAAGGTGGGCAACTTCTGCGCCTTGAAATACGCTTCGGTGGACTCGGGATTGTAGTTGCCCAACGCCACTCCTACGATCTGCTCGCCCGTGGGTACAGCGGAAGATCCCGCTTCGGCGGTCTTGCTGGTTACGCCCTC
>JBEKWY010000299.1:0-2910 GCA_049512575.1 Candidatus Acidiferrum sp. | reverse complement strand
TGGCAGAAAAGGTCCAAATCACAACTGGCCCGCGGCATTATACGCCGCTTTGCCCGCAGAGGAACTGCTCGCGTGAAAGGATTAGCTGGGACGGCGAGGCGAGAGCGCGTTGAGCGCGGGGATCGAGCGCGGCGCAACCAATACACGCGCGGGCGGCTGTTTCTTGTTTTGAACCGCATCCACGATCATCTCGATGGCTTGACCCGTATTGGGTGGCACAAACACGGTCGCGGTAAGCTGGCCGTTCTTGACCCACGCCTGGCCGGTGTTCGGCAGGCCGTCGCACCCGATGAAGGGAAGTTTGATCCAGCGCTCGCGCTCGACCTCGTTGGTTAATTCCTGGAACGCCTTGCGCGCGCCCATGGCCATCGAGTCGTCCTGCGCGGCAACCACATCGACCTGGGATTTCTGCGAGGTCGTCAGCTTCAACCAGGAACGCACCGCGCGCAGCGAGCTCTCTTCCGTCCACTGTGCTTTCAACATGACGGCTTGAATGTTCGCCGGTTTGGTCTCCTGCATCCCGACGGTGCGATCTTTAGCGGCGGAATTCTCCGATGGGCCCTGTATATAAAGGACTGAGCCGCCTTTGGGCAGGAGTGCCGTGAGCTGGCGTCCTTGCAGACGTCCGATTTCGACGTGGTCGGAACTCACCGCAAACATGGGAGCGGAAGAAACCTTGCGAAGCTCGTCGATGTATGAGGCGTCGCGGTTCAAGACCGCCCAGCCAATTCCGGCGGTAGCGGCTGCGCGAGCCACCTGTGGCAGGGCTGTACCTCCCACGGGCTCGAACACAATGGCGTCAGGCCGGTTTTCGGGTGACGCCTGCACAGCCTTCAGGATCTGCGTGCTCTGGGTGATGGCGTCGTTGTCGGCGTAGATGATTTCCACCGAAACGCCTAATCTCGCGGCGGCTTGCTCCGCGGACTGCGCTTGTTCGATCTGATAGTCGTTATCGTTGGTCGTAAGCGAGACGACGATGCGTAGTTTTTTCGCCATAAACGGTTGGGCCGCTGCGTATCCCCGAAGCTCTAAAGTATACCGGACACGCGGAATCGGCTGGAAATCCTGAACAAATGGTGCTTACCCACAACGTCTGTCCTATTTTTTCTGCCCGTAGTACGAGGTGCTGCCGTGTTTGCGGAGGAAGTGCTTGTCGTGGAGATGCCTGGAGATAGGGCGCGCCTTCGGATTGGCGGTTAGCGTGTACGTGGCAAGCGCGGCAATTTCTTCTACGATGACCGCGGCGTGTGCCGCTTCGGTGGGCGTGGCGCCCCAGCAGAACGGAGCGTGTCCGGCGACCAGAACTCCCGGCATGTGGAGGGGATCCAGCTTGGCGAAGCGCCGCACGATGGCGCGGCCGGTGTTGACCTCGTAGTCGTTGCGAATCTGGGCCGGGGAGAGCGGCCTGGTCACCGGAACCGAGCCGTGGAAATAATCCGCGTGGGTGGTCCCGAAACACGGAATCTCGCGTTGCGCTTGCGCCCATGCGGTTGCGAAACGCGAATGGGTGTGCGCGACCCCGCCGATTTCGGTGAATGCCTTGTAAAGGATCAGGTGGGTGGGCAGGTCGGACGAAGGGCGCAAGTTCCCTTCCACCGCCTTACCTTCGAGGTCGACAACCACAAGATCTTCGGGCTTCATCGACTCGTACGGGACGCCGCTGGGCTTGATCGCTACCAGCCCTTCGCTGCGCGAAATTCCGCTGGCGTTCCCGAAGGTGTACAGCACCAGGCCGCGCCGCACCAGTTCGAGATTGGCCTGCAGAACTTCTTCGCGCAAACTTTTCAGGATCATGCATTCCCTCGCGCGTTCGCGGCAATTTTCCGCAGCGTCGGAAGCACACGTCCCACGGAAATAGCCTCCGCGTCCGGCTTGCCGAAACCAAAATACAGTTCGCGGTATAGATCGTACAGTTCTTCGTAGACGCGCGCCGCTTTCGCGTCGGGCTCGATCACGCGGTGCTTCGGGCAGAGCGCCTGCTGCGCTTCGTCCAGGCTCTTGAAGGCTTTCGCGGCCATAGCGGCAAAGATCGCCGAGCCGAGACTCGTCACGTCCGACTGCGGAATCAAAATCGGCTTGTTCAGCACGTTCGCATACACGCGGTTGAGCACTTCGTTCTTCTGGGGAATGCCGCCGGCATTGATGACGCGATGAATGGGCACGCCGTGTTCTTCCATGCGCTCCAGGATGATGCGGGTGTGGAACGCGGTGCCCTCGATGGCGGCAAACAATTCGTCCTGCGCGGTGTGCGTCAAGTTCCAGCCGAGGGTGATGCCGCCGAGTTCGGGATTGACCAGCACGGTGCGGTCGCCATTGTCCCAGGTCAGGCGGAGCAAACCGGTCTGGCCGGCGACATAGGATTCCAGGCCCACGGAAAGCGCGGCGACGGTGCTGTTGGCGCGCTGCGCGATGGCGTTGAAAATATCGCCTGTGGCGGATAGTCCAGCTTCGACGCCGGTTTTCTTGGGATCCACGGAGCCGGGCACGACGCCGCAAACGCCGGGAATCAGCTGAGCGTCGTCGCTCATAGCGATAATGCACGTGGAAGTGCCGACGACGTTGACGACGTCGCCGGTGCGCGCGCCCGCGCCGATGGCATCCCAGTGCGCGTCGAACGCCCCGACCGGAATCGGAATTCCGGCCCGCAATCCGAGTTTCGCGGCCCACTCCGGCGCCAGCGTTCCGGCCAGCTGGTCGCTGGCAGCATATCGGCCGTTCAATTTCGCGCGGACACCGGCAAGAAGCGGATCGACGTCGGTGAGAAATTTTTCCGAGGGCAAGCCGCCAAGCGCGGCGTTCCACATCCATTTGTGGCCCATGGCGCAGATGGAGCGTGGAGCTTTCGCCGGATCGGTGATGCCGCAGAGGACGGCCGCGACCATGTCGCAATGCTCGAAGGCGGTGACAAAG
>JBEKWY010000298.1:0-3020 GCA_049512575.1 Candidatus Acidiferrum sp. | reverse complement strand
TGCACTGGCTGTTGAGCCAAACCAAGGAAACATCGTCTTCGGTCGGTCCGACGCCGGTGGGGTTGGACGGCGCTTCCGAGAACGGCACGCAACCCGCGTTGTCCAAAATCGTGGCCGGTGAAGTCGTCACCAGGCCACTCGTGGTGATGCGCGTGTAGCGTAAGGAATCCACCGGGCTCTGGCCGTGCTTGGCCGAAATCACGATCAGGGTCTCGTCCAGGATGCCGCGGGCCTTGAGTGCTGCGACCATCTTGCCGATGGACGCGTCGGCGAACTGGATTTCGTTCAGCAAGGCAGCGGTTGGGGTGCCCTGTGCGTCCTGATAACCACCGGTGATGCTCAGCGACTTCTCAATCAGTTTCTGGCCGATGCTGACCACCTGAAAGTTCATTCCGAAGAGTGCCGGCGTGGGAGCAGGGGCCGAACCATTGTGCGTCTTGCCGTTGATTTCGTTGAGGATGGCGTTGACCTTGAGTGTGTCGTAGCACTGGATATTCTGGAAGCTGTCGGTCCAGGCATTCGACGAAGAGACCGTGGTCTGGTCTGGCAGCGGATTGCAACCCGGCACTCCCGGCAGATTCACCGGGACCGAATTGATGTCCGGCGAATAGTAATCATCCACGTTGGTGCCGTTCCCGGGGCCGGAAACCGCGGAGTACGACGGATGCTTGTCGGACCATGCGGTGTAGCCGCCCGCTGCATGCACGACTCCGAAAATTGTGTTGGTCCGGACGAAGTTCCAGGGATACACCGGCGCGCAATTTTTTGACGGGTCGCGTACCAGCTTGGTCGGATCGATCGAGGCGATCCCGCCGTCTCCGGTAGGCGCGCCGCCGTTGAGCAGGTTTTGATTGATGTCGATACCTTCGTCATATTCCGTGGTTGTGCCGGGAAACACGCCGGGCGTGCACGTACCGCCTGCCAATCCATTTCCGGTCGTGTTCAGTGGAGGGGCCAGAGTACGGTCGTAGGCCACGTCGTAAAACGCGCCCACCGTGCGCGGAGAACCGCCGGCCATGAGCGCCATCAATCCGGGAAATGAGTCCGACGGTTTCGAGGTGGCGGTGTCGAGGTAATTGACCCCCGTTTCAGCCAGTTCAGCGAGATTCGGGCAATACGGTTCGCCGCCGTTTGCTCCGCTGATGCCCTTCGAACAATTGATGAAGTCCAGCGCATGCATGCCGTCAATGCTGATCAGCAGCACGTGACGAATGCCATGATCGCGGTTCTGCGAGCGCGCGATCGGAACGATTGATGCCGCCAGCAACATGGCGCTTGCGATTGCTACAACCGATCTTTTGCTTTTGCCTATCATCGGAACATCCTCCTCAGTGAATTGGTATCGGTCTTGCGCTTCGCTGCGATAAATCCGTGTGAACCCGGGGTTGAAACCAACTCGCGAAACGCGTGCTCAGAGCGCTTCCCGATGGCGAACTGCAAACGAGCACGTAGCGGATGGTCTTTCGCAATCCATCACGCCCCGTAGACTGGATCCCCTCGGCTGGAGACGACGGGAAAGTCGATGCAATCGGAGAAGCATCAAAGCGGTCGCTGCAAACACGCGCGTAATCACTCGATCCGCGTTGCGATCCATCCTGTTCTGGAGCTGAAATAACTCGGAGCAATCAGGCGAACCAACACTGCGACGAGTAGGCTGAGGGGGGAACCTTAACGGATGGATTGCGCCAGTTGGTAAATGCTGTGTGACATCCAGGCGAGAAAATGATGACCGAGGCCTGCGGTGATCGCCAGTCTCCCGCAATCCCGCTACGCGACCCGAACTCTAGTTCGAAGAGATGGTGTTCCTGTTGGACGTGCGGCGCGGCTAACGGCTACTAAGCAAAAACCCTTGCGTGCGGAAGCGCTGCACGATGCTCAGCCGGTCTTCGGCGCCGATTTTGTGTTTCATGCGGTACAGGTGATTTTTCACGGTCTGCTCGGAAAGGCAGAAGTGATTCGCGATTTCCTTGTTCGTGAACCCTTTGGCGATCAGCGGAACGATTTGTTGCTCGCGCCGCGTCAATCCCAGGCGCTGCCGGGGGCTGGCGCAAGGAAGTTCCGGCGTTTCGCGTTCGAAATAGCGGAACAGCACGGTACACAGCGCTCCGGGGCACACCGCTTCTCCCGCTTGTACCGCGCGGATACCTTCCAGCACATCGTCCGCGGAAGCATCCCGCCAAAGATACCCGCTGATTCCCGCTCGCACGCACTGCAGAAATTCCCCGTCTTCCTTCGTCGAGCCGATGAGCAGAATCTGCACCGCCGGGGCCGCCGCGTGTACGTGCTGAATCGTTCTAAGGTCCTCTTCAATGTTCCCCTGCGACACCAGCAGTAGAACCTGCACTCCTTGGCTCACTAGCGTTCCCACGTCGGGCGCCATGGGCGAATCCGAGACGAGCACATCGACCCGTCCCCGTTTGGCTAGAATTCGCGCCAGTGCTTCTCGCAGCAGCCGATTGTCTGCTGCTACGCAAACCCGAATCCGAGGTTCGCATCGCGAAAGCGGTGCGGATCCTGTCTCCGCCTGTGAATCGGTGGCCGAGCTAAAATCGCTCAACGCCATCTCGCCGTCAGACTTCACATCTGGCTGAACGTGCGACAGAAGCAGCGGGCCTGGACGAGCGCCGGTATTCATCGTGAAAACCCCGTCAATCGTGGGCGCTTACCGTGACGACTCGGAATTCGAAGGGCCTGAGCGCGCCCACCTGACACTGTTTCGCATTGCAATTTCGCGTCCGCCGCGGTTGAGCTTGGCCGTTTCGCCGGGTCCGCTATCTCGCTCGATCCAAGCGCGTTGCGCCTTTTGTCCAGAACGCGATGACCTTGGAAACGTCCCAATCCGGAACTGAGCGCCAGAGTGCCTAGTCACTTCGGGACTCGTTGGTACTGGCTCAGTTTCCGGTTGATGTCATAACGAGGTCGGCCTCACGACGAGCCGAGTAGACTGTTCGGTGTTCACCCTACAGCGCTCGGAGCGAAGGAGGCCGAATGCGAATTATAGGATGTGATTTGCACGCTCG
>JBEKWY010000297.1:0-3044 GCA_049512575.1 Candidatus Acidiferrum sp. | reverse complement strand
CCTGCCAGCCGCCACGCTATCCGCCAACGCCACAAAATTCGATCCGCGGCCGCTCAACAGCACGCCTATGCGCTTTTTCATAAACACAAAACGTTAGCATATCTGCTCAAAAGCCCGAAACGCGCCGGCCCCGAGGTTACAGCTTTTGTAGGGGCGCAGCGCAGGGTCCTGCTCCTATCCCGCGAGGCGCAAGCCCACCTCCATTGTCAGCTTCTGTGTCATTCTTTTCCTTCCGGGCGTATACCTATATATGTGCCTGGGCGAAATTTGCGCCCGGAGGCCTCCATGCCCCTGACCGACAACTCCCAACTCTCCGATGTTCCCGAATGCTGGCCGTCTCTCCCGCTCGAATCTTGGGACGACACCCGCGCCACGCTGCACATGTGGACGCAGATCGTCGGCAAAGTCCGCCTCGCGCTCACTCCCCTCGTTAATCATTGGTGGAACGTTCCGCTGTACGTCAGCGCGCGCGGCCTGACGACTTCCTCTATGTCTTACGAAAACACGGTTTTCGAGCTGGAATTCGATTTCGTCGATCACCAGCTCCTGCTGACAAAGAGCGACGGCTCCGTCAAGAAACTGCCGCTCGCCCCGCGCAGCGTGGCCGATTTCTACAGAGACTTCATGAGCATGCTCCGCGCCGGCGGCATCGATGTGAAAATCTGGAAAATGCCAGTCGAGATCCCCAACCCCATTCCGTTCGATCAGGACCAAATCCATGCGTCGTACGATCCCCAAGCGGTGCGGAAATTCTGGCGCATTCTCGCCTCCAGCAATGCTGTCTTCCAGGATTTTCGTTCGCGCTTCATCGGCAAGAGCAGTCCCGTCCATTTTTTCTGGGGCAGCTTCGATCTCGCGGTCACGCGATTCTCTGGCCGCCGCGCCCCGGAACGCCTCAACGCCGATCGCATTACCAGGGAAGCGTACTCGCACGAAGTCAGCAGCGTCGGGTTCTGGCCCGGCAGCGGCGACGTGAAAGAACCCGCATTCTATTCCTACGCCAGTCCGGAGCCGGGAGGCTTCAAGGAGTATCGCGTGCGTCCTGACGCCGCGTCGTATCGCAAAGAACTCGGCGAATTCCTGCTGCCCTACGAAGCCGTCCGCCACGCCTCGTCCCCGAGCGCCGCCCTTCTCGACTTTTGCCAAACCACCTACGAAGCCGCCGCCACGCTGGCGAAATGGGATCGCGCCGCCCTGGAGAAAGCCCCGGAATCCGCAGCCACCGCAGGATAGCAATTACAAACGGGGTGCGGCACCGGGCAGCTAACTCTTCGGCGCGGAAACGGGTTGCGCGAAGGTGACAAAGTGGCCGGCTGGGTCTTGGTAGCCGACTTCGCGCATGCCGTAGAAGGCGGTGCGCTCGGGTTGCACGATCTTAGTATTTCTTAGTGCGGCCAGAACGGCGTCCAGATCATCGACTTCGATGTATAGAAACGTCGGGCCTTTTTTCGTGGCTTCGGCAATGAGCGGCATATCTTCGCCGAGGCTGGCGTAACTCTGATACATCACTTCGGTGCCTCCTTTTTGCAACGCGACGAAGCCCAGCTTGTCACCATGCGGGACTTCGATGGTCTTGGTGAAGCCTAGAGCGTCGACCCAAAAAGGAAGAATGAGCTCGATTTCCTTGACGAAGAGGACTGGGGTGATTCGTTTTACGTTCATTGATTTTCTCCAAATGACTTGCGTTCGTGGAAGCTAAAAATAAATCTTTTGGTTGACAGGCTTAACTAGTCTCAATTAGACTAGCTGAGTCTAGAGAACATCCTGTTCCTTGTCAAGGAGGTTTTTATGCGGCCAGAACTACGGCGGCTTGCGGATTTGATTTCGGTCGGTCCAGCGATGGTCCGCGATTTTGAGTTACTTGGAGTGCGCAGCGTGGCGCAACTCGCGCGGCGCAGTCCGGAGCGGCTTTATCGCGAACTGGGCCGAGTAGCGCGTCAACATCAGGATATTTGCGTGCTGGACACGTTTCGAGCAGCGGTGGCGCAAGCGCGCGATCCCCATCTGCCGGTGGAGAAATGCCAATGGTGGTGGTGGAGCAGTCAGCGAAAAGCCCGGCAAGAAGGCACGACGAAAAAGGCAAAGGATAACGCAGAGACGCTGAGGCCATGGAGGAATCGCCGAGAAAGATTGTCTTCCAGGCAGAACCAGAGCGCGCTCGTTTCCTCACGCTCTTTCTAACAGCGAAAGGCGCAACGAATGCGGAACGGGAAGCGAATAAGCCTGACTACGCCGGATCTGGTGATTTTGAGCTTGCTGGCCGAGCGCGGAATGTACGGGTATCAGGTGAACCTGGAACTCGAACGGCGGTGCGTGCGGGACTGGGCGGCAATTTCACGTCCGCAAATTTATTACTCGCTTGAGAAACTGGCTTCAGCAGGATTGATTCGCGCGCAAGAAAGCGACGAGCCTTCCGCGGGGCCGGAGCGCCGCGTGTTTGAAACCACCGCCAAGGGCCGGCACGCCCTGAGCGATGCGTTGGAACGCGAAGAGTGGACGACGCAGCGTGATAGGCCGGCGTTTCTGACGTGGGTGGCGCTGTCCTGGCAAGCGGGTGGCGGCGTGTTTCAAAAGCAGATCGCGCGACGGAAGAAATTCCTGGAGAGTGAACTGGCCCGCGAGGAAGAGACGCTGTGCAGCATCCTCGAGGAAGTTGGACATCCCTATCACGAAGCGGCTTGGATGGTGACCCTGATGATCGAGCAGTTCAAGACGGAACTAAAGTGGCTGCACAAAGTGGCCCGAGAGCTGCCACGCCGGGCAGCGGCAAAGAATCCCGCATACGCAGGCGCGGGAGGGTAGACTCGGATTTTTGTCGCAACTTTGATCGCCGTTACTCACCCGCAACGCTACAGGTGCAGGGAACCGGTGTAGGTGACGCGGGCTTTGCCGGAGTCGCTGCGTTCGATGCGGCCGATGCGGAAGAATTTTTCGCGGCGGCGCTTGAGGTCGGCTTCCACGGATTGGACGCGAGCCTGCGGGACCACGAGAATCATGCCAACGCCGAGATTGAAGGATTGCAGCAGCTCGTCGGTTTCGATTTT
>JBEKWY010000296.1:0-3048 GCA_049512575.1 Candidatus Acidiferrum sp. | reverse complement strand
GTCGCGCTGGAGTTCGATAACTCGCGTTTTGTCGGCAATGCGAACGTCGACTCTCATGGCGTGCGGTCCAGTTGATCGCGGCGGCCTTCCAGTTTCCAGCGCGAGGGCCTGTCTGTGGCGGCCGCATCAGCCGGTGCAGCGGAGTGCTTGTCGGTCGGAGTCGCCTGGAACAGTGCGGCCGCGATTGCGGCGGCGTCGGCGCTACTGCCGTCGTCCCCAGGGACGTTGGGATTCTTGCGAGCTAGTAGTTCGTCGAGCCATTTGGTGTGAATTTCGTTTCGCAGGAAATCGGGTTCGGTTAGAAGACGCCGGAAAAGCGCGATGTTGGTCTTGATGCCCGTTACCGTGGATTCTTCCAGGGCGCGGCGGAGCCGAGCGATGGTTTCTTCGCGGCTGTTGCCCCAGGCGATGAGCTTGGCGAGCAGCGGATCGTAATCATTGGGAACAGTCCAGCCTTCGTAGACGCCGTCGTCGAGGCGAATGCCCGGGCCGCTGGGAGCATGGCGAGAAAGGATTTTCCCGGGCGACGGGAAGAAATTGTTGTCAGGATCTTCGGCATAGAGACGCACTTCCATGGCATTGCCGCGTGGCGTGATGGTTTCCCAGGCGAAGGGCAGGCGATGACCGGCGGCAATCGCGATCTGGAGTTTGACGAGATCGAGGCCGGTGACCTGTTCGGTGACGGGGTGCTCGACCTGGAGGCGGGTGTTGACCTCAAGAAAATAAAAATTCAGATGTGCGTCCACGAGGAACTCGACGGTGCCGGCGTTAGTGTATTGCCCAGCGCGAGCTAGGCGCACAGCGGCGTCGCCCATTTTTTTACGCAGGTCGGGTGTGACAGCCGGGGAAGGCGCTTCCTCGATCACCTTTTGGTGGCGGCGCTGTACCGAACATTCGCGCTCGCCAAGCGAGACGACGCGCCCGTGGGAGTCGGCGAGAATCTGTATTTCGATGTGGCGCGGCTTCTCCAGATATTTTTCGAGATAGAGGCGCGCGTCGCCGAATGCGTTCATGGCCTCGGAGGAAGCGTCGCGATAGGCGGAAGCGAATTCGGCGCCGCTCAGGACCAGACGCATGCCTTTGCCGCCGCCGCCCGCTACGGCCTTCAGCAACACAGGGAAGCCCATCGATTGCGCCAGGGCGTGGGCTTCGTCGGGCTTCTCGATAGGATCGTTGGTGCCGGGAACTATAGGAACGTCGGAACGGCGTGCGAGCTGCCGGCCGGCTGTTTTTGAGCCAAGCGCTTCCATCGCTTCGGCGCTCGGGCCGATGAAGGTGATGCCAGCTTCAACGCAAGCGCGCGGGAGCTCGGCATTTTCGGCGAGAAACCCGTAGCCCGGGTGGATGGCATCGCATCCAGCGCGGCGCGCTACACCAATGATTTTTTCAATATTCAGATAGCTTTCGCGCGCTGGGGCGGGCCCGATGGCGTAGGCCTCGTCGGCCAGCCGGACGTGGAGAGATTTGCGGTCGACCTCGCTGAAGACAGCGGTGGAGCGGATGCTGAGTTCGCGGCAGGCTCGAAGGATGCGTACGGCGATCTCGCCGCGGTTGGCGATCAGGATTTTCTTGAACATGCCGGCTTTGTGATGCGAAGAAATTTTAGCATGCGATTGCCGGGGGACCGGGGCCGGCGGCGGGTTGCGTGTCTAATCGTTTGGGGTGTAACGTGCCGCGGGCGCGGAACGTGGGCTGGCTTCCAGCAAAAGCCGCCCTTCAAAGCTAGGGCTAAGGAAAGCCGCGCGGACTCCGCCCTGCACTACGGAATGTGGATAAATTCAGGTTGGAAGGCGGCTTGGTGATGTTCAAGAGAATGGCTATGGTCTTGGCTGCGATCGGGCTTTCGGCTGCGATCGGGCTCGCGCAAGAGGCAACGATTGCGCCCGGCGAGAATTTAGTTGTCGATGGCGTGCCGGCGATTCCCGCTTCGTTGGCGGATACGGCCGGGCGGTATGGGTCCTATCGTGGGGCGACGCTCGCGGATTGGAATCCTGACCGGCGGGAAATGTTGATCGCTACGCGATTTGGGGACACGCCACAGCTTCACGTAGTGAAAGTGCCGGGCGGCGAGCGGCAGCAGCTTACCTTTTTCGCGGATGCCGTAAGTAACGGCACCTTTCATCCGAACGCTGGAGACTACATCGTGTTCTCGAAGGACATCGGCGGCGGCGAATGGTTTCAGCTGTACCGCTACGACGTGAAGACCGGCGACGTGACGCTGCTGACCGATGGCAAGTCGCGGAATTTACGGGGCCCGTGGTCGTCCGCGGGCGATCGCATCGTGTACATGTCCACGCGGCGAACCGGGAAAGACACCGATCTGTGGGTGATGAATCCGGCCGATCCAAAGAGCGACCACCTGCTGACGCAGTTGACGGGCGGCGGGTGGGAGCCGATGGATTGGTCTCCGGATGACAAAACGATTTTGCTAAATGAGGAGATTTCGATCAACGAGACCTATCTCTGGCTGGTGGACACGACGACGGGGGAAAAGACGCCACTGACGCCGCGGGACGCCCAGGAGAAGATTTTTTATGGCGCCGCGCAATTCAGCAAAGACGGCAAAGGCGTATACGTCACCACGGACAAAAATTCTGAGTTCCAGCGCCTGGCATATCTCGATCTGGCGACAAAGCAGGCGAAATATTTGTCCAGCAAAATTGCGTGGGACGTGGAGCGCTTTGATCTGACGCGCGACGGAAAGCGAATTGCGTTTTCGACCGACGAAGAAGGCGTGAGCGTTCTGCATGTCATGGACACCGCGATCGAGAAAGAAGTGGCGCTTCCGAAGTTGCCGGTGGGCGTGATCGGCGCGCTGCGATGGCACAAGAATGGACACGAACTGGGATTTTCGCTGAACAACGCCCGCAGTCCGGGTGATTGCTACTCCGTGGATCTGGCTTCCGGAAAGGTCGAACGCTGGACGGAGAGCGAAACCGCGGTGAAGACCGACAACTTCCCGGAAGCGGAGCTCGTGCGTTGGAAGAGCTTCGACGGAAAAATGATTTCAGGATTCTTGTACAAGCCCTCGTCGAAATTCACCGGCAA
>JBEKWY010000295.1:0-3067 GCA_049512575.1 Candidatus Acidiferrum sp. | reverse complement strand
AGCATCAAGCACGGTGGCGTCTCCAACGTGCATGGTCGCTTCGGCAAGGTGGCGGCCACCATTGTGTACAACGAAGCCGATGTCACCAAGTCGACCGTCACCGCCACCATCGACGTGAGCACCGTGGATACCGGCGAGTCGCCCCGCGACAATCACCTCAAAACCGATGCGTTCTTCGACGTCGCCAAGTTTCCCACCGCCAGTTTCACCAGCACCGGCGTAGCCCGGAACGGCGGCAAACTTACGGTGAGCGGCAACTTCACCCTGCACGGCGTCACCAGGCCGGTGGTCCTCGATGTGGAAGGCCCCAGCGCGCCGGTGCCGGGGATGCAGGATCACAAGCCGCACTCCGGTTTTTCGGCCACCGCCACCATCAGCCGCACCGCCTTTGGGATAGGGACAGCCTTCCCTTCCGCGTTGGTGGGCGACGAGGTCAAGCTGACCATCGAGCTGGAAATCGTCAAGCAGTAACCGCCGAATCCGATCCCCATCGGAAAGCCTTGAACGGCAATCGCGGACGCGCGGGCTGAACCGGCAACCGAAAATCCCATTTTGTCAGCGGGGCGCTCCCCGTCGCTTCCGTTCGCGGAATCGGCGGGGAATTCCAACCAACTGCGATTCGTTTTATTTTGCCAGCAAACTTCACGTAGGCATCGCTTTTGTTATCCATGCGATGCTACTCGGAAAAGATGTCAATCATTCGTAGAAGCCACTCGCGGGTCGTTCGGCCTTCCCATCCCTCGAAACCGGCATCTGGATTAAAAAGACTCTTAAATGTCGTAGACAGTTTTTCGTCACTCTCGCCAAAATCGGCAATAAACCTCCTAGTGTCTGCAACTACATCCCTGACGTGCTCTTGTGGTGCCTCGCGTTTGAATGCGGCAAGAATTTCATCAGGATGCTCACTGATGATGTCGTAATCCTGATCGAAATATGTTACTAGCATATTGTTGAGTTCAGGGTAGATGTCGCACTCGCGAAAGGCAGGACTAACTCTTTTCGTGCGTGCGAATATATTCGTTACCATTTTCATCGCATTCATAACTTCCTCCTTATGGAATGGGATACGCGGTGACGATGTAAAAGAGCTTACCGTCAACCTGCGTTGTCTTGAAAACCACTCGGATTTTGCTCATCTGCTGCATACTACCCGCACTTTCACAACGCCGCGCTTCCGCGGTTTGCAGTCTTCTGGTCAAGGGGTTTAACCGGCGGCGGAACCCAGCATCCGACAGGAGGCTTGAAGCTGAAATGCGTTTGATTGACATACCATGCGTTCGGATGAGTCAGATTCGGCGGAAGCGGCATTTTTTGCCACAGATTTGTAGCCAACTCGTGTGAAGTGATGGACTCGCCGTTGAGCATAGCGTAAAGCTCAACGGGTGAGAGTGCGAAAGTTACTTCGTCGCTCTTTGACATACAACCACTCCTCTTCCTTCCGTTTCGCAACGGGCCCGGAATGGCTTCGACTTCCGCTACTCGCTAATCCTAACTACTCCAGCGCATAGATGGTCAAGCCGCTGAGCAGCTTGGGAAAGAAGTCGGTGGACTTCTGAGGCATGACGTCGCCGGCGAAGGCCACTTCCCGCAGTTGCTCCATGCTTACTGGGTTAGTTAGAAAAGTTACATCCGCCTCGCCGCGGCGGACTTGCTCGACGGCCTCGCCCGCATCGCGCAGATAACGAATGTTGGTCTGCTCGCGCACCTTTTCGGCGTCCAGTCCGAGCAGCCGGTCGAGCACGATGGAGTGCAAATGGCTAAGGTCGAGCGCGCGTTGACGCTCGGGCAAGCCGGCCAGAGCGGCGTTGACGGCTTCGGGCTTGGAGCGCAGCAGATACTCTCCGCCTTTTGTCACTGCTACAAATGCTGTTCCACTCTGGTGCCGAAGTGTGTCAAGTAATTGTTCAACGCTGTTGCACGAGAATTCCATCAAAGGAAAGAACCCAATGGAATTATTTTTCTGCCGCAATATTTGTGGCAAACGATCAACCTGAAAGAATTCCAACGCAGAATTAAGAAAAGCCTCTGGATCGAAGTTCGCCAAGCTATGCACCACGCGGTGAGTCGGCAGAACGACAAGCCCGTCGGAGTCCATGTTGACGAAGGTCATCATCACCGCGGCCTCCGGGTAAGCCGGTTGCTGCACCTGGCCGGTACTGGATTCGGTCTTGGCCGAAGCCTTGCCCGCGTGTTCCTTGGAGTAGTTCAGCGCGGTCTCGTAGCGGTGATGGCCGTCGGCGATAATCAGTTTCTTGTCGGCCATGGCGGTGGTCAGCAGGTTGATGACGGCCGGGTCGTTGATGCGCCAAATCCGGTGCAGGACGCCGTATTCGTCGGCGACCTCGGCGTCGGCGGGTCCATTGCCGTCGTAGAGAATCTTTTCAATGCTGCCGGCCGGGTCGGAGTAGAGCATGAATATCTGGCCGAAGTGGGCGCGCGTGGCCTTGAGCAGGTTGAGGCGGTCGCCCTTGGGCTTGCTCAGGGTCTGCTCATGGCGGTAGACCACTTGCTCGGAATAGTCGTGTAGCTTGCCCAGGGCGATGAAGCCGCGCCGTTCTTTCACAGTTTCAGTGCCGGGAACCTTGAAGCGCTGCGAGTAAGCGAATATGCAGGGGTCTTTCTCCCGCACCAGCACACCCTCTTTGCGCCAGGCGCTGAAGTCGCGGGCGGCGCGCGTGTAGACGCTTTCGCCGCCCTCGCCGTCGAACAACTCCGGCTTGCCCAGGATGATGCGCACCAGATTGTACGGGCTGCGATCGTAATAGGCCTGCTGCATGGCCGGAGAAATCTTGTCGTAGGGCTGGGTGACGACCTCGTCCAGGCGAACGGCGGAGGGATTGTAGCGCCATGCGCGAAACGGATAGATGTGAGCCATGCTGAAGTCTTTCTCTCGTTGAAGCCGACCGCGGAATTTGCGCGCCTGGATTCCACGGCTTTCACTTCAGAATCCTTGCGCGTCTAGGTCGATTGTATCCCAGTGCATCGCCGGGTGTTTCTTTCCGCGGAGCCTCTTGCAAAACTCAAGCGGGGGGCTTCGAGAGGGGAGAATAGCTTCCGATGAATGGGA
>JBEKWY010000294.1:0-3099 GCA_049512575.1 Candidatus Acidiferrum sp. | reverse complement strand
AAAATCGAAACCGACGAGCTGCTGCAATCCTTCAATCTCGGCGTTGGCATGATTCTCGTGGTCCCGCAGGCTCGCGTCCAATCCGTGGAAGCCGACCTCAAGCGCCGCCGCGAAAAATTCTTTCGTATCGGCCGCATCGAACGCAGTGACTCCGGCAAAGCCCGCGTGACCTACACCGGTTCGCTGCACCTGTAGCGTTGCGGGTGAGTAACAGCGATCAAAGTGGCGAGAAAATCCGAGTCTACTCTCCCGCGCCTGCGTAGGCAGGATTCTTTGCCACTGCCCGGCGTGGCAGCTCTCGGGCCACCTTCTGCAGCCACTTTAGTTCCGTCTTGAACTGCTCGATCATCAGGCTCACCATCCAAGCCGCTTCGTGATAGGGATGCCCAACTTCCTCCAGGATGCTGCGCAGCGTCTCTTCCTCGCGCGCCAGTTCGTTCTCCAGGAATTTCTCGCGACGCGCGATCTGCTTCTGAAACACGCCGCCGCGCGCCTGCCAGGACAGCGCCACCCACGTCAGAAATGCCGGCCTATCGCGCTGCGTAGTCCACTCTTCCCGCTCCAACGCATCGCTCAGAGCGTGCCCGCCTTTGGCGGTGGGTTCAAACACACGCCGTTCCGGTCCGGCGGAAGGCTCGTCGCTATCTCTTGCGTGAATCATTCCCGCCGCCGCCAATTTCTCCAGTGAATAGTAAATCTGCGGCCGCGAAATTCCCGCCCAATCTCGCACGCACCTGCGCTCGAGTTCCAGGTTCACCTGATAACCGTACATTCCGCGCTCCGCCAACAAACTCAGAATCACCAGGTCCGGCGTAGTCAGGCTTACTCGCTTCCCGTTCCGCATTCGTTGCGCCTTTCTTGGCTAGAGGGGCCGCGAGGAAATAAGCCGGCGCCCAGTCCGTAGAGCAGGAGTTCTTGCGCGACGATTCCTCCGCGGCCTCAGTGTCCCTGCGTTGTCTTTTGCGCTCTTCGTGGTGGTTGCTTTCGCGGCCTTTCGCTGGCTGCTCCACCACCACCATTGGCATTGCTCCGGCGGCAGATGGGGATCGCGCGCTTGCGCCACCGCTGCTCGAAACGTGTCCAGCACGCAAATATCCTGATGTTGACGCGCTACTCGGCCCAGTTCACGATAAAGCCGCTCCGGACTGCGCCGCGCCAGTTGTGCCACGCTGCGCACTCCAAGTAACTCAAAATCGCGGACCATCGCTGGACCGACCGAAATCAAATCCGCAAGTCGCCGGTATTCTGGCCGCATAAAAACCTCCTTGACAAAGAACAGGATGTTTTCTAGACTCAGCTAGTCTAATTGAGACTAGTGAGGCTTGTCAACCAAAATGTTTATTTTCAGCTTCCACGAGCGCAAATCATTTGGAGAAAATCGATGAACGTAAAGCGAATCACCCCAGTCCTCTTCGTCAAGGAAATCGAGCCTGTTCTTCCTTTTTGGGTCGACGCTCTAGGCTTCACCAAGACCATCGAAGTCCCTCATGGTGACAAGCTGGGCTTCGTCGCGCTGCAAAAGGGAAGCGCCGAAGTGATGTATCAGAGTTACGCCAGCCTCGGCGACGATATGCCGCTCATTGCCGAAGCCACGAAAAAAGGCCCGACGTTTCTGTACATCGAAGTCGATGATCTGGACGCTGTTCTAGCCGCGCTGAAAAATACCAAAATCGTGCAACCGGAGCGGACTGCCTTCTACGGTATGCGCGAAGTCGGCTACCAGGACCCAGCCGGCCACTTCGTCACCTTCGCGCAACCCGTTTCCGCACCGAAGAGTTAGCTGGCCGGTAGCCAATCGCGGTCACGATTTACTTTTTCGTGGTGCCTGGGATGGGGCCGTGCTCCATTTCGGTGGGGACGGCGATCGAACGCGCGCCATTTTTGCCGACCGAGCGGACGGCGAAGAAATGGTTGTCAGCGGAGACGCCCTTCAGCGCGGTTTCGCCCGCGGATTCCGCGAACGCGTAGACGCTCCAGCGCGCTTCGGTGGTTTCGCGCCAGAGGATCTCGAATCCGGCGCGCTCGGAATCCTCCTCGGCCGACCACGAAACCTTTGCGTCAGGCGTCACTCCCCCGCCGAGGCGCGCATCTTTTGGCGGCGCCGGAGCCAGCGCCAGTTGACGCAACGCTTCTGCATTGTCCCGCGCGACGTTCCCCAGAAACGCAAAGTTCAGATATTTAAGGAAGTCGCCGTATTCCACGCCATTTTCCGTGCGCGGAGTCTGATGCTGGTGGTTGTAGTCTTCCAGCGGCTCGGTGAAGCGCACCGCGGGCAGCCCTGCTTTGTAAAAGGGATAGTGATCGCCGCCGCGTCCGTAGCGGTCCACGCGAAAGACCATGCGGATTGCGGAAGTGCCGTCGATCTCCTCGATGGCGCGCGCGAGTTCGCGCGAGGAAGAATCGCAATCGTCGATTTCGCCATTGCCGGAAAAAACGCGCACGCGATGTGGCGCTCCTGGCGAGAGATCGTCGCCGACGATGTCGTCGTCCAGCATCCCGCCTACCGTGTAGCCTTGCTGCTTTACCCAATCCACCAGGTGCGTGCTGCCTAGAAGGCGTTGCTCTTCTCCGGACACGGCCACGAACAACAGCGTTGCGCGGTATCCGCCCTTGCCGTTCGCTTTGCTCAGCAGGCGCGCTGACTCCACGCTGACGGCCACGCCCGACGCATCGTCGTCGGCGCCCGGCGCGTCTGCGTTCGGGTCCATGACATCCGAAGGACGCGAGTCGATATGACCGGAAACGATGAAGACGGTTTTCTCGAGCGTCGGGTCGGTGCCCGGGAGAATGCCGTAAACATTTTCGAGGTGCACGGGCTTGTCTCCGGTTCGAGCTGACGTTGCTTCAAACCTGTCGATGAATACCTGCAGCCTGCCGCCGGAGTCCTCTGCGATTTCGTAGAGCCGGGCCACGATGTGGTCGCGGGCGCAGCCGACGCCGCGCTTCGGATCGGTCCACGAAGAGAGGGTGAGTCGTGTTCCGCACGCCACCATTTCTTCGATCAACGCTCGCATCGATTTTTCGCTCACGCTGGCGCGTGCCACGGCGCCCGTGGGTCGCGGCAAGGGTTTCGGCTTCGCGACCTTCTGCAGCGGCTCC
>JBEKWY010000293.1:0-3118 GCA_049512575.1 Candidatus Acidiferrum sp. | reverse complement strand
CAAACACCCAGAACAGCACTCGGGCCACCAGCAGCGCTTCACCCGGCATGGGACCCAGCCTCCGCGTACAATTTCGACCAACCCGACACAAATTCCGCCAGGCCGTAACGTTTCACGTCGATTTGCGCGCGTTGCCCCATGCTGCGCCTTGCGTCGGCGGGCATCCCGGCGAATCGGGCAATACAGACGGACACTCCTGGCGCGCTCCGTTCCATCAAGAGTCCGTTCTCGCCATCGCGCAGAAATTCCTCCACGCCGTTCAATGGAGTCACCAGCAAAGGCAGGCCCGCGGCCGCGGCCTCCAGTGCAACCAGCGGAAATACCTCGTAATACGACGGCAACGTAAGCGCGTCGGCGGCCCACAGATAGGGCCGGACGTCCTTCTTCGTCTCTACGAACTTCACGTTTCCATTCAATCCGCTTTTCGCCGCGCGCTCGCGATACGCAGCAATGCCGGCGCCGGAACCGCCCAGGACAATCGCCTTAAGTCTTGGATCTCTTGCGCCTGTAAGCGCCGCTAGCAACAGCGGCAGCCCTTTGCGTTCGTAGTGCCCGAGGGCCACAAAAGCGAACACGACATCCTCAGGCGTCCATCCCAAATTTTCGCGAAACGCACGCCGGTCGAAATCCGCAGGCGCGCGAAGGCTCTCAAGGTCAACGGGATTAGCCAATACGCGAATCTTGTCACTCGCCTGCGGGTAGGCACTCCTCAGTTCCCGGCACAAACCTTGTGAGGGCGCAACAATCCGTGTCACCCGCCGGTACACCCAGGGCTCGAGCAGCGCGTGCAACCGGTGATCCAGCCAGCGCAACGCGCCCCGCAAGCCACCCGCGCCTATTCCCTTCCAATGGCTCTCCAGAAACGCGCGGTGGCAAAAATGCGAATACGCAATATCTCCAAACAGCAAATTGCTCTCGATCACCTGCACGACATCGAAGCGCGCTCGACAGCGAAGGCAATGCCACCCGTAACAAAGCGGCGCCAATAGATGGAACGCAACGTAAAGCAGAGCTAGAGGCCGCTGCGGAGCGGGCACCCGAACCCAGCGGATTCTGCCGGGTCGCGGATTTTCGAATCGCGCCGAAAACACAGTGAATTCGTGGTGGTCGCAAAGGGCCGCAAGAATGGCCAGATCGCACTTTCCGATCGCGTTATCGGACGTCACGATGTAATCGAACAAAGCGATCTTCATTACGCCCGGACCTTTCCGCTACCAGGCTTGCGAAGCGCGCACAACCGGTCGATGTTATGAAGCGCCGTCCCATGGAAACCCTGCCCGGCGCAAAACCTGATCCAGCCGTCGTTCGCGTCGTCGGAAACGAGCACGCCTCGCGCGCTCAGCTTTGCCCACACCGCTTCGTACTCCCACAACATGTGGTCCGGCGTGTGCAGATCGTCGTGAAAAAACAGATCGACGTAGGGAAGGTTCCGCAGAATCTGCGGCAGCGCGACGCGCACATCTTGAAGCACGACTCGATGGCGATCGCCGAGCGAGCTCCGGATCTCGCCAGGAATGGCCCAGCCGACTCCGTGCTTCTGCCATGCATACGAGGACCCATCAGCCAGCGCCCGGCCACTCGTTTCTTCCAGCGGCAGATCAATCGAATGCAGCCAACCGCGTCCGTTCTCGACCAGCGCCGCCCCAAAAAACGATGTGGACACCCCGGCGGCAATTCCCGTCTCGACGATATATTCCGGCTTGAGCGCCCGCGCCAGGCCATACAGAATCATTCCGTCTTCGAAACTGACGCCGCCCTGCCCACCTGCTTCGCGGCCTACCTCCGAAACCACACGCTCCAATCGCGGTCGCCACTCGGAAAACCCCAGCAGCGCAAGATCGACATCGACTCCCAAGCCTTGAAGAAATCTCACCGGACTCGTCTGGCGGAATCGCCGGAAAACCCACTTCGCGTATGCGTAACGCAACACCGCGACCGGTCTTTGCCGGTAGTGCGAAGCCTGCGAAACCTCCAGCGCGAATTTCGTCAAATTCATCGTTTGAGTCCCTCGTTGCGTGCACTCGCATTGCTATCGTCACCGTCTCGAACCGCACACAGCAAAACGTGAAACGAAGTCAGCAGTGGGTGAAACACGCTCGTCGCCTTCACGTCATCCGTCGGGATCAAGATCACTCGGTCTGCCCACTCCGATAGCACCGCGCACGAATCGAACACGCTGTATGAGTAAGCCAATCCGTCGCCTTCCGAAAACCGGTAGCCTTTTCCCAAAGTCTTCAGCCGGTAAGCTCCCCGAAACACTCCGGCCTTGCACAGCAGCAGCTTCGCCCACCGCGCGAACAGACTCCCGTGAGCAAAACGGTTTTCATCCGACAGAAACACGGCTTTCCGCGAAACACGCATCATCTCCCGCACAATCCGGTTCGGATCTTTCACGTGGTGCAGAACTCCGCATTCGAACGCCGCATCAAAAGTCCGGTCCGCGAAAGGCAGCGACTCGCCGGAACCTTGCTGAATCAAACCTGCCGGAATCGCATTCGCGTTCACCGCCTGCTCCATCAACGCCGCAATAGGCTCAACCCCGCGCACCGCGACGCCGGGCCTGTTCCGCAGAAAGTACTGCATGCCTCTTCCCGTCCCGCACCCAACATCCAAAACGCTCGATATGCCCAGAACGTCGAAAAATCCGCTTATGTGCTTCAACGCAACGTAATGTTCGTCACCCTCGCGCACATGCTCCGCGTCGTACAGGTGCGCGGTGCGCTCGTAATACTCCCGCTGCAAGGTGGCTGCGGCTCTCATGTCACCTCACGGCCGCCAAGCATTCGCTTCTTAAACTCAGGCCGAGGCGCCGCATAAAAAACCCAGCAGTTGACGCCCATATAGACGACGAAGCCCGCCACCATGCTCGCGGCCGCGCCCGCAAGCCCCCACCACCGGATGAAACTCGCCGCCGAGATAATCGCGACCGGCGCAGCAATCGCATTCGCTAACAAATCGAAATGAGGTTTCTGCGATGCACGCAACGCCACGGAAAAACCCATCGTGAACCCGTTCGCCGCCGGAACCAGCGCTAGAATCGGCATGAGCCACGCGTACGCGGCGAACTTGCCCCCGAACAAAAGGTGCTCCACGCGTCCCGCGGTCACCCACAAGACCG
>JBEKWY010000292.1:0-3186 GCA_049512575.1 Candidatus Acidiferrum sp. | reverse complement strand
ACGTGCTGGCCCAATCGCCTTGATCCAACGGTTTGCGGTCGATCAACCCCACCGCCGTGACACCCGGAATTGTCTCCATGGCGTCGACCATGCGCTTTTGAATGGCTGGCGCCTTCCTTGTATCCCGCCATGCCGAGCGTTGTCTCCATCACCATGGTGTTCCGGGGCTCGAACCCGAGCTTACTGGTTAACGAACACACCAGCCCGCGCACCGCGACCATCGAAGAAGTCACCAGCACCGCACAGATGGCAATTTGCGCGACCAGCGACAGGTCCCGCACCGTAATCCGGCGTCCGGACGTGCTCCTTTCGCCCGATTTCACGATCTCGTACGGATCGGTCCTCAGCACCTGGCGGACCGGCACGATGCCGAAAAGGAATGCGCTCACCAGCGCCAGGCCGAGCGCGACCAGATAGACGTTAGTGTCGGGATTGAGCGGGATGTGGATGGGGAGTTTCGGTATGGGATGCCAGGCGCTCAGAACGCCCAGCAGCATGACGCTTCCCCACAGCCCGAGGGCGCCACCGGCGAGCGAAATCAGCGCCGCCTCGGTGAACAGGGTTCGCAAAATGCGATTGCGGCTGGAGCCGAGAGCGAGGCGCAACGCTACTTCGCGCGAACGGTCCGCCGCCCGCGCCGCAAACAGGCTGCCCACATTGGCGCAGGCTGCCAGCAGAATCAGCCCCGCCAGCAGCATCAATCCGGTGACAAAGGCGCGAACCGGGCCGCCCAGGAAATCGCCATACAGCCCCGGACGCGCCAACGAAAATCCTTCCGGATTCTGGTCCCTGGGATACGTCTGCTTCAGATATTCGCCAATTGAGTTGAGGTCGGCCACCGCTTGCGGCGGAGTGACTCCCGGCTTCAGGTGTCCCAGGGACAGAAAAATCCAAACTTCGCCGCGCGCGTTCAGCAGATTGGCGCCGTCCACCTGCTCCTGGTTCACCATCGGCACGAAGAACTCGGGGAAAAAAAACAGCATGGTTCCGTTGAACTCCCGCGGAGCCACACCGATCACCGTGAAAGGATGCTTATTCAACCGGATCGTCCGGCCCACCACACCCCGCTCGCCCTGAAACTGACTGTGCCAAAACCCGTAACTGAGCACCACATAGGGAGCGCTGTTCGGCCCGTGCTCATCGGACGAGTGGAAGAAACGGCCGAGATAAGGCTGAACGCCCAGCGCGTCGAAATAATTTCCGCTCACTTCCATGCCCCACGAGCGCGTGGGATTTTTTCCGCTGTCCAAGCCTACCAGCGAAACGGTAAACGCTGCCAGACCGTCGAAGCTGCGGTTGCGATCGCGCAGGTCGACATAGGCTGGGTAGGAGACATACCCGGTGTCCGTGCCGTGAAATACGCCCCAGAGGCTCTCCGCGCGAGGCACGTTCAACGGCCGTATAATCAAGGCGTTCAGAATGCCGAAAACCACCGCATTCGCGCCGATGGCGAGCGCCAGTGTAAAGATCGCGACGAGCGTAAATCCCGGAGACTTGGCCAGGACTCGCAGGCTGAAGCGCACATCTTGGGCGGCCGTCTCGATGAAGTTCCCGCCCAGCGCTTCGCGGCATTCTTCCTTGAACCGTTCCCGGCCGCCGAACTCAATGCGAGCGCGCCGCTCCGCTTCGCGGCGGCCGATCCCCGAACGCTCCAGATCGTCGGCGCGGTGCGCGATGTGCGAGCGCAACTCCTCGTCCATGTCTTCCTCGACCCGAGACCGATCGAAAAGCTTTGCGGCGATCGAACGAAAGTACGACATCGGAACTCTCCTAAGATACTAAGGAGTATAGAGCAGCTTTCCTAAGCTGTCAAGGAGAGAAGTTACCTGAAGGGGCTCTCGTCCGCGCTGGCGCCGTAAATGATGGGCACGGGAATATCCAGCAAGCGCAGGTAGACCGACAATTGTCCGCGATGGTGGTAGATGTGATTGAACATGATGCTGCGCAGCGCCCATTTGCGCGGCATCGCCATGATTTCCCGATCGCCGGTTTTCACGTGCCAGATGGCTTCGGCCCTCTCGGGGCTCAACCCGTCCAAATAGCTTTTCGCGGCCGCCAGGCTATCCTCGAACGCCTTGGTAATTTCCGCGGCGCTCGCCGGTTGCGGCGACTTTCCGAAGCGGGAGGGATCCAGTTCGTAGGTGTCGTTGGCGGTGATGCCCGCAATGGCGGCGGGGATCGTCGCCGTATGCAGTGCAAGTTGTCCCAAGGTCATCGATTTGGGATGCGGTTTCCAGGTCAACTTGTCTTCCGGCACGCGCCCCAACACGCGGCTGGTGATTTGCGCTTCCTGCTCGAGTTCCGCGGTAAATGAAGTCATGCCTGATTTTCAACCCTTTCGGGTAATCGCGCAACCGAGAGCTTTGGCGCGCGCATGCGGCGCCGGCTTGCCCTTGAGGATGGCCTCCAGTGCGTCCCGCAGGTCGTACTCCGTCACTTGCACGCGCTGCTTGCCGAAATCCTCCAGACGATTGTCGATGCGGCCCAGGTATAGCAGTTCGCCGGTGGACGACAACACCGCCGCCTCGGGTGTTGTGGTGGCGCCGGTAAAGGTCGCCAGCGACTCGTCCGGGTCGAACAGGTAGGGAAACGAGTAGGCGTAGTCCTTCACGTGGCGGCGCACATCAGTTTCCGGAACGGTCGCGTCCCCCTGCACTCCGTAAAACGCCACGCCGCGGGCGGAAAACTCCTGGGCGATGCGATTCATCTCGGGCACGTAGTTGTTGCACAGAGGACAATCGGTGGTGAGAAAGAAAAGCACCACCGCGCGCTTCCCGCTCCATTCCGCCGGTGTGTGCACGCGGCCCGCGGTGTCAGGCAAGGAAAATTGCGGCACTCGATTGGCGGCGCCGGCCCACGCCAGCACGAGCCACAGACAGACGCCCCACTTTAGTGCCATGACTCTTATTGTATGTCTACCACAGGCCCCATTCGCCGCGCGCCATCACCCAAACCGCCAGCAATGCGTTGGTGACGGCGTGAGCGGCCACGGCTTCACCGATTCGGCCGCGGCGGCGGAGCACTAAGGCATACGCCAACCCCGCCAGGCTCCCGGCTAGCCACCGGCTCCCATGCATCGACCCAAAGGCCAGCGAAGAGACCGCCAGCGCGATCGGTGAGAGCTTTGCGAAGCTCACACTTTCGAAATCGGCGCCGTCGATGCGCCGCAACAGGTACCCGCGAAAG
>JBEKWY010000291.1:0-3191 GCA_049512575.1 Candidatus Acidiferrum sp. | reverse complement strand
ACCTGAAGCTGCGCGAGATTCTAAGTCATTTCGCCGGTGGTTTCTTTTTGGCTTTATTCAGTTATGTCTTGGCGGGCGCCAGCGTTGCGCTGGTTTGCCGTTATGCGCTTCAGTTTACCTGGGTGCCGGCGCTGCTGGTGGGAGCGGTATTGGGCTGCATCAGCAGTTCGATCATTCTGCCGGTTCTGCAGCAAGTCAATTTGCGGCGCGAAGTGAAGGTTACGCTGCTGGTGGAAGCTTCGCTTGGGGACGCGCTCGCGGTGCTGGCGGTGACCTCGCTGCTCGACGTGGCCGCGGGGGGCAGTGCAAATCCAAGAGCGATTAGCTGGAGCCTGCTGTCGAGCTTGATTTTGTCGGTCGGCTGCGGCGTGCTCGCTGGGATGTTGTGGTCGTACTTGCTTCCGGTGTTGTCGGACGAACGATTCTGGCATGTGCTTACGTTTGCCGCGGTCTTGCTGGTTTACTCAGGCACTCACGCATTGATGGGGAACGAATTGGTCGCGGTGCTCGTATTTGGGCTTACGCTCTCTAATTTGCCGGTGGTGCGCAAACGGTTGCATATCGATGAAGTTCCGGCGGCTTCAGACTGGTTTTCGACCGTGCCTATCAAAGCCGAGCACGGCGGCACGGCCGAGCATCAGCACGAGCAGATGTTGACCTTTCACGGGGAACTGGCTTTTCTGCTGCGGACTTTCTTTTTCGTGTTGCTCGGCGCGCTGGTCGAATTCGCGGGCCTGCGCAAGAATGTTGTTCTCGCGCTGGGATGCTTCGGAGCGCTGTTGATCGCGCGCTGGATCGCGGTTGAGGCTGGGCGAATGGCCTGGCGGGGATTTAGTCGCCGGGAGCGCGAGATAATGGTGTGGTTTCTGCCGCGCGGGTTGATCACAGCGGTGTTGGGAATCGATGTCTTGGAAGCTCGGGGAGCTCAGTTTGAGTTTTTGCCGTCGTTGGCGTTTGCGGTGATCTTGCTGAGCAACCTGGTGTTGTTGATCGGGACGTTTCGAGCGCGAGGCTTGGCGCCGGCGGATAGCGCTTCTGCAGAGCCGGCGGCGGGTGCTGCGGAGGTGGCTCCGGATGCTTAGACGCCGCGCCGGGGTTGACGCCGGGAGGAGCGAGCCCCTCCCCTACGAATAAATCATCACAAACAAATCGCGACAAATGAATCGCCACAAACAATTCGCCCGCTCGCCGAAAATTGGGAGCGGGCGATTTTGTTCGAGCCTAAGAAAGCGCGGCAGGTCTAGAAGACCTGGCGGAAGAAATAGAAGAGGAAGCCTGAGAGCATCATGGCGACGGGTAGCGTTAGCACCCAGGCCATCACCAGGTTTCTGACGGTTCCCCATTGCAGGCCGGAGTGATTCGCGAGCATGGTTCCGGCGACTCCTGAGGACAGCACGTGGGTGGTGCTGACGGGTAGGCCGAACCAGTCAGCTGCTCCGATCGTCGCCATAGCAGTGATTTCGGCGGCGGCACCCTGGCCATAGGTCAGGTGATCCTTGCCGATTTTCTCTCCGACGGTTACGACGATGCGCTTCCATCCGATCATGGTGCCGAGACCCAACGCCAGAGCGGTGGCAACTTTCACCCACAGAGGAATGAAGCGCGTGGCGTGATCGGCGTGCGTTTTGTAGTTCTTCAAGACGGCCGCGTCGGCCGGCGCGATTACCGGGATACCCGACTTCTGCATGATCCTGAGGGCTTCGCTGGTCAGATATAGGTCGTTGCGGAAGTTCCGGACGCGATCTTGAGGGACATTCTTCAGATCTTTGAAGATGGCCATCTCGGTGCCGACGCCATTCACCATTTCGCGCAACCCCAACATGGTGTTTGGTTTGAACTCTTTGGTGCGGATGAAGTCGGTGACCTCCTCGCGAGGGTCGCCGACGGAGGCGCTTGGCGATACGTATTTGTTGAGGGCGTCGGCGGTCTGCGTGGAAACGGCGATAAAGTCCTGAGTCTGGGAGCCATTCACGGCGTGGTTCAAGGCGTAGGTGGTGGGGACGGTGCCGATCAGAATGAGCATGATCAAGCCCATGCCCTTCTGGCCGTCATTCGAGCCGTGGAAGAAGCTCACGCCAGTGCAAGTGAGGATGAGCAGTCCGCGAATCCAGAACGGCGGCGGCTCGGTCCCTTTCGGCGCTTCGTACAGCTGTTTATCTTTTATGACCGCCTTGAGCGTTAGGAATAAGCCGGCAGCGAGCGCGAATCCGAATAGCGGCGAGAGCAAGAGGGATTGGCCGATTTTGCCGGCCTGCGCCCAGTCAACGCCGCTGGTTCCGCTTCGGGCGTTCATGAGCTGGTTGGCGATGCCAACGCCGATGATGGATCCGATGAGAGTGTGGGAGCTCGAGGCAGGCAGGCCGAACCACCAGGTTCCCAGGTTCCACAGAATCGCGGCAATCAATAGAGCGAAGACCATGGCGAAGCCGGCGCTGGAGCCGACCTGCAAGATCAGTTCGACGGGAAGCAAGGAGACGATGCCGAAGGCCACGGCGCCAGTCGAGGTTACTACGCCGAAGAAATTCCAGAATCCGGACCAGACGACGGCAATCTGTGGATCCAGCGAATGGGTGTAAATCACAGTAGCCACGGCGTTTGCCGTGTCGTGAAATCCATTCACGAATTCGAATGCGAGCGCGACAAACAGGGCCAGGCCCAGCAGAAAGTAGGGCCAGAATGACTCCACCCGGATGCCGCTGAGGTCTCTGGCGATGCTGGTACCGATGAAAATAAGCCCGGCAATCAGCACAAGAGCGAAAACCAACATGCCGACGCTGCTGGGTTTTTTCGATAGCTTGTCGTGTACGGAATGCTTGGCGGGCGGCGCGATCGGGGGCGCGGTCGTCGCTCCTGCGGTTGGCACTGATGCTGTAGCCATAAGGCTCCTGTCTCTGAATAAATTCGGCCAGCTAGGGACGCGAGGCCACTAAGCCACTAAGGGATGGGTGGTTTATACGAGACTATTGTTACAGCGGGATGAATATGGCGAGGGCAGTCCATCAAGTCGCCGGGGCCGCGGAACCAACGAACCTTGCACGTCGACAACCCAGTTGACAAGACTGGGCGTTTGGGTAGAGGCTCTGCGGGCATGGAACACTCAAATGCCCTTCTCTTTGCGTTCCTTATCGGCGTTGTCACTGGTTTGCGCGCCCTGACCGCACCGGCCGTGACTTCCTGGGCCGCCAATTTGC
>JBEKWY010000290.1:0-3203 GCA_049512575.1 Candidatus Acidiferrum sp. | reverse complement strand
TAACAAATCGAAATGAGGTTTCTGCGATGCACGCAACGCCGCGGAAAAACCCATCGTGAAGCCGTTCGCCGCCGGAACCAGCGCCAGAATCGGCATGAGCCACGCGTACGCAGCGAACTTGCCCCCGAACAACAGGTGCTCGACGCGTCCCGCGGTCACCCACAAGACCGCTGCGAAGCAAAGACCTGCGACGCACAACGAAAAGCTGACGATCACTGCCTTTTGCCGGATACGATCGACCAGCCCTCGCCCAAAGTCGTGCGACAATCCCGGCAGCACCAGAAGTTCCCCGGCGGTTACCGCCTGCGTTATCACCGACGCTGGCAGCATCATTGCCCGCAATGTTCCCGCCGCTCCCAACCCAAGAAACGCCGCTGCCAAAAACATCTGCACTTGTCCCGAGAGCGAATACAAAATCGTGCTGCCCACCAGCCAGCTTCCATAGGACCAGTTTTCTCTCAGCGCGGAAGTCCACGCGATCCGCTCGGCGACAACGGAACCCGTGCGAAACGTTGCAATCCCAATTTGCCGCAACACCACACAGGAGCCCGCAAGACTTGCCACTCCGACAAGCAGGAACACCCAGAACGGACTTACACCATCGAAACTCCGGAGTGCGTAGAGCCCACACACCGTCAACACAAAGCAAGAGCCGCTGCCAAGAGTCGCAATGACTGGCCGCTGCCGCACGTAACAGATGCGCCGTGCCAGGAAAAGCAGCAGCATAAACGGCAGCGCCAATCCGCTGCCCGCAATAGCTCCGGCGAGCGGGCTGGCTGGGTCTATAAGCCGCACGACAAGCCCGGCACAAACCACGCCCACCGAGCAAATGCCGACTAGCACCCCATGCACCACCATCTGTGCGCGAAAATACGCAGGCAGCCGGTCCGCATGTCGCGAAGGCCCGATCACACTCATCGGCTCGAGCACAATCACGTTATGGAATCCGCTCACAAACAAATACCCGGCGAACGCGATCGCATACGCTCCGTAGACTTCCGGCGCCAGCCATCGCGCCAAGAGAAACGTCACGCAAAATCCCGTGAGTGCCGTCAGCCCTTGATCCATCAACGACCACGCTGACTTCACGCCCAGTGCCTGCAACCTGCCAGCACCGAGCAGATCGTCCGCCAATCGCGCGCTCGCCGGACCTGTAGTAGCGTTCGGCGTCTCACGAAGTCCCAGCACTGTCGAAGTAGGCGCCACACTCATGGCTGGCTTCTCAATTCCCTTCCGCTCGCAGCACTACCGGCAGCGTCTTCAGCAAAATCCGCGCATCCAGCCCCAGACTCCACTTCTCGATGTACTCCAGGTCCAGCGCCATATTCGTTTCGAACGAGGGATCGCGCCGCGCCGTCACTTGCCACAATCCGGTCACGCCCGGCTTCACGTCCAACCGCCGCAAATCCTCAGCTCGATAAAGCTCGAAGTCATCCAGCGGATGCGGCCTGGGGCCCACCAAACTCATGTCTCCCAGAATCACGTTCAGGAATTGCGGCAGCTCGTCGATGCTGAATCTTCGCAACCAAACTCCAGCCCGCGTAATCCGAGGATCGTTCTCCATCTTGAAAAAAGGCCCATTTCGTTCGTTCGACGACGACCGCAGTTCCCCTTTGGCCGCGTCAGCGTCAGCAACCATTGTCCGCAGCTTGTAGCAGCGAAACTTTTTCCCTTTCCATCCCACCCGCAACGCCGAATAAAACACCGGTCCATCCGAATCCAGAACGATCCACACCGCTGCTAGCCCCACAATCGGTACGCTCAGCACCAGTCCCATCGAACCCAGCACCACGTCCAGCACCCGCTTCGCCGCCAGACCCAACGCCGGATGACGCGCCGCCGTTCCATTCATTGACCGAAATCCCATTCCTTTTTCATGACCACCTTCCCCCGCGACATTCATGGCCACGTTTGCGCAACGCCAGCCGCATCGCCACGCTTTGTTTCCTCCGCTTCAGGCCGCGCGCGCCAAGCCCTCCGCGCCCAAACACGCGCTAACCCGCCCCGCGCCGCCGACCCGATCGCCGCCAATCGCCGCGTGCTCGTCGCCACCGCCACGCCCATTTCCTCCACCAGCACGCGGCCTGGATCGCTTGGATCGATGTCTTTCCACTTCTTCCGCCCCAAGATCCACGCCACCGTCCCGCACAGCGTCAGAAATGTTCCGCCCAACGTCAGCAGCACGCGATGAGGGCCAGACTTCACCGTCGGCACCACCGCGCTGTCCAGCACCTTCACGCTGGGAATCTCCTTCGCCTCCTGCACCTTCGCCAACTCGTATTGCTGCGTTAGCAGCTCGTACACCGTTTCCTCAATCCTCGTTCGCCGGTATAGATCCGCGTAGGTCACGCCCAGCAAGGGCAGTTTCCGAATCGAGGGATAGAGTGAGTTGTCATCGCGAACCTCGGTAGGCGAACTGCTGCCGCCCAACTTTTGCAGTTGCTCTCGCAACTCCCCGATCCGCGCCTGCAACGCCTTCACGCGCACGTTGTTAACCGTATAAATCTTCTCGAGGCCGCACGCCTCCGCCTCCGCTGCAATCAACTGCCCTTGCAGCACCGCCGCCGCCTCCACCATCGCTTTCCCTTGAGCCGGTATGTCGATCGCCGTGTTCTTGCTCGCGAATTCGCTGAATTTGTTCGCCGCATCGTCCAGATCGCTCTTCACCGTCTTCAATCGCTCTTCCAGAAAGATCCGTTCGCGTCGCGCTGACGAAGTGCTCACCTGCGCCACCAGTCGGTCCAGCTCCTCGACATATGCTTCCGCCATCGCTGCAACCTTGTGCGCATCGCCATCCGTCACCGTGATCGTGATCACCCCGCTCTTCCGGTCTTCGCTGATCTTGGTGTGTAGCTCCAGCATCTTTCGCGTGTACTCGATCTTCGTCGTGCTGTAGTCCTTGCTCAGATCAAACTCATCAATCAACCGGTCCGCAACCGTGCGGCTTTCCAATATCTCCACCAATACCGCGCCGTTTCCTCTCGCCCCCAGCAAATCCCCAGCCAGTCCCCCGAGCATTCCGCCGCCGCGCGAAGCCAGAGCCGCCATCAACGCCGCGCCGCTGCCCGAACTCGATTCCGGCGGCATCAATTTCGCCGTCGCTTCGTAACTCTTCGGCAGCAGCAATGTCACTCCCGCGCAAAGTACGGCGCTGCATACAAACGCCTTCGCCAGGGTGCGCCGGTTCTCCCACAGAAGCCGCG
>JBEKWY010000289.1:0-3240 GCA_049512575.1 Candidatus Acidiferrum sp. | reverse complement strand
AAAGAGTTGCTCTATCAATTGGTCATCGTGCCGCTCTGGGTCAGCTACTTGGTGCGCGGCTACGCGTGGAAAACAATTCTGGGCAGCGACGGCGTGCTCAACGGCTTCCTGCAATACCTGCATCTCACGCATGAACCGGTCGGCTTCCTACTGTACAGCCCATTCGCCGTCATCGTGATGCTCACCCACATCTACACGCCGTTCGTGTTCCTGCCGATCTACGCCGCACTCGAGCACATTCCCCGGCCGCTCGTTGAAGCCTCCCAGGATCTTGGCGCCAGCCAACGCGCCACGTTTCTCCGCGTGATTCTTCCGCTGTCGATGCCGGGCTTGCTCGCCGGCGCGACGTTCGCGTTCGTGTTGTCGCTCGGCGACTTTCTCGCGCCGCTGCTCGTCGGCGGGCCTTCGGGCACGATGATCGCGAACATCGTACAAAGCCTGTTCGGTACAGCGTATGACTGGCCGCTGGGCGCCGCGGTGTCGGTGTGCATTCTGCTGATCACCGTAACGCTGCTGTTTGTAACCGAGCGATTTGAGAAACGATGGTCCTTCAAATGACCAGCGGCAGCGCAACCCGCCGCGCGCCCGTTCTCACGATCTATGCGGTATTGGTGTTTGCGTTCATCTATCTGCCGATCGCCGTGCTGATCGCCTACTCCTTTAATCGCGACGGCGTCGGCGGCTTCCCGCCCCGGCATCTCACGCTGGACTGGTACCGCCAACTTTTTGGCGACCGAGCGATCTGGGACGCTGTCCTCAATAGTCTCGCGGTGGCGGCCGCCAGCGTCGCGCTCGCGCTTACGCTCGGTCTTCTTGCCGCGCTGGCGCTGGACCGCGTCAGCTTTCCCGGCAAAGCTCTGTTCCGCCGCCTGGTGCTCCTCCCGCTCATCCTTCCCGGCATCATCACTGGCCTGTCGCTACTCATGTTCGTCGTATTCATCGGCATGCCACTCAGCTTGCTCACGGTCTTTCTAGGCCATGGCACCGCGCTCATTTCCGTCGCCACCACCGAACTGTTTGCCGGACTGCAAAAAATGGATCGCGCACAGGAAGAAGCGTCGCTCGACCTGGGCGCGACGCCGTGGCAAACGTTCTGGCGGATCACGCTTCCCAATCTCAAGCTTTCGCTGATCGCCGCAGGCCTGCTCATCTTTACTCTCTCGATGGACGAAATCGCGGTCACGTTCTTTCTTATCGGCCGGGACAACACGCTCCCGCTGGCGATCTGGGGGTTGCTGCGCAGCGGCATCACGCCCGAGATCAACGCCATGTCTACGCTGATTTTTGGCGTTTCCGTCGCATTGATCGTCATCTGGTATCGCGTGCGCACGCGCGGCTTGGGCGCCGAACCGCAAGACCTTCTCGAGCGACCTTAGGAGCTCTATGAGCAATTCACGCCGTGATTTCATCAAGTTCGTCGTCTCCGGATCGGTCGCTGCAGGGTGCCCCATCGACTCCACACTGATCGCGGCGGCGGACCCGGCGACAAGCGGCGTTCCTCAGGTGGACGGCGAGCATTTCGAGATCTGTCACCAAGTCCGCGACGGCCACGCATTCGATCGCCCCGACGCGACGCGTAAGGCGGATATCGTAATCGTGGGCGGCGGAGTCGCCGGGCTTTCCGCCGCCTATTTCCTCCGCGGCAAGGATTTTCTACTCCTGGAAAAAGAAGATCACTTCGGCGGCAACGCCTATCAGGAAGAATACGCGGGCCAGCCATTCGCCACGGGCTCCGCCTACGCATACAAAGACGACGAAGGCGACCAGCTCGCTTCCGAGATCGGACTCAAGCAGTTGCCTGTGGACAATCCTGACCCCACGATCGTCAACAAGACTTTCGTCCCAGACACGTGGATAAAGGGCATCGATGATCTCCCCTATCCCAAGGACGTGCGCGAAAGTTTCCGCAAATTCCGGGACAACACCATGAAAATCAACATTCGCGAACGGATGGCAGAGCTCGACTCCGAACCGCTGACGAAATACACCGCCGCCGCTTACGCTCCGGAAGTTCAGCAATGGTGGGACGGATACGGTCCGTCGAATTGGGGAGCTATCTGCGAAGACTCTTCCGCATTCGTCGGAATCGGGGCGGCGCACGAACTGGTAAATGGAGGCGACGCCAAGCGCGTGATCCTCCCGGGCGGCCTAGGGTGCATCACGCATAAACTCGTGGAAGTGCTGAAGCCAAAGTACAAAGACCGAATGGTTGGGGAGGCCATCGTCGTTGCCGTCGTGCAAGACAAAGACGCTGTCCGCATCACCTACTTCCATGAAGGAAAACTGGCGACGGTCGCGGCGAAGGCCGTCCTCATGTGTACGCCGAAACACATTACCTCCCGCCTGGTTCTGAACCTTCCTTACGACCAGAAAACCGCGATGCGCCGCACTCGCTTCGCGCCTTATCCGGTCGTCAATGTGATTTTCGACAAGCCGGTGTACAACCGCGGCTACGACAACTGGTGCCCCGGCAATTCCTTCACGGATTTCATCGTAGCGGATTGGACCGTTCGCAATCAACCCGGCTACAAGCAGAAAAACAACATCCTCTCGTTTTACACTCCGCTGCGCGAAAACCAGCGCTCCACGCTGCTCGACGAGGCAGACTGCAAGAATCTGGCCGCCCGAGTTCTCGCCGATTTTCAAAAGCTCATGCCCGAATTCAACGTCGATCCCATCGAAGTCCGCATTTATCGCCGCGGTCATCCGATGTACATGGCGACACCTGGCCAATACACGAAAAATCGACTCGCCGCCGCCCATCCCATGGATCGCATTTTCTTTGGCAACGCCGATTCCGGTGGGCCCGAATCGCTGACGAGCGAAGCCGTCCGGCTTTCGAAGGTTGGCGCCGAATGGTCGGACCTGGTTCTCGCGGGCAAACCCGGCGCAAAGGACCTCGTCGAGAAAGCGCTAGCCCCCACTGCCGATTAACAAAATCACAGTGACGCTCAACAGCACCACGATGTCCAGGAGATCCACCATTCGAATCCATCGATCAGCTCTCATACTCATTGCAGCTTCGTTCGTCTTTTCCATGGACTTCGCCGGCGCCCAGGATAAATCGCCCAGCACCGTAATCCTTAACGCACAAGTCGCCGACGGCACCGGCAAACCTCTGCGCAAAGCCAATGTTCGAATCTCAGGCGACCGCATCGTCAAAATCGGAAACATCAAGCCCAAACCGAACGAGCGCGCGATAGATGCCGCGGGCCTGGTCTTGGCGCCCGGCTTCATCGA
>JBEKWY010000288.1:0-3413 GCA_049512575.1 Candidatus Acidiferrum sp. | reverse complement strand
CAATCCGGCTTGCATACATTGCTCGGCGAAACCTATCTGCATGCCGGAAAGCTGGAAGACGCAGAAACAGAATTCCACCTCGAGCTTCAGCATGATTCTCGATATGAGCGGGCATGGCTTGGACTGGCAACCCTGCAACTGGCCAAAGGCCAAGCTACAGAGGCGCTTGCTTCAGTCGGCAAAGTCTGGAAAATCTCTCCGGAATTTTTGGAGTTGCGCCCGGAATTCCCCTCGATCGAACTCACCCCAGAGGTGGCACATGCTTCCCTATCGCACGTGCTGGATCAGCCCGATGGACCAGACAGGCATTTCCTGTTGGCGGGTCTTTACGTCGCTCTAAATGACAATGCTCTTTCGCAGAGCGAATGGAAGTCCTTCCAAGACGACGTCGCGAAGTGGCAAAAGGCGTCTCGTACTGCTGCGCAAATACATGCGAACGCAGATCCCTGTAAATCCCATCTTTATTCTCGATGCATCGCATCGCAGCAAGCGACGAAATCTCTGACGGGCTCGGCCCAACTCCTCCTCGGAGAGACATACTTTGTCCTGCAACAATACGACCAAGCGGCTGACACGTTGGCGCAAGTGCATGGCGAAACCAACGTAAATGCTGAGGCCAGCTACTGGCTGGAGCGCACATACCAGGAATTGGGGGCAGAGACCTACACGCGTCTCGAAGATTCTTTTCCCGACTCCTGGCGAACTCACCAGCTTCATGCCGAGAGCTACGCGCTCCGCCTGGATGTGAACGGCACGATCAAAGAGTATAAGCTGGCCCTGCAGTTGCGCCCGGAGGAGGCAGAACTTCACGAAGCACTCGGGGAATTCTATCTCGATAATCACTCGGACGAAGACGCGCAGGTTGAGTTGGAAAGGGCTGTGGCGCTGGACTCCTCGCGCACCAAGGCGCTGTATCTGCTGGGACGCCGGTATGTGCAGGACCGGGAGAACGAAAAGGCGGTGACCTATCTGCAGCGTGCGCTGCGACTTCAACCCAATCTGAATGAAGCCAGCGGCCTGTTGGGGACGGCATACGTGCGCATGGGACAGTTTGCCGATGCGATCCCGAGACTCGAGAAGGCGGCTCCATTGGACCACTACGGCAACGTCCATTATCAGTTGTCTCTGGCGTACCGAAAGCTCGGCCAAGCCGAACTCGCGCAGAAGGCGCTGGCGCGCTCGCAGGAACTCCGGCAATCCTCTCTGGAACGCGACCAGGCCCTGATTCTGGGAAAGCCGCCAGTGGAATCCGAACCACAATGAGATGCGCAATTCCTCCTTTGCGGTCGCATCATGCTCGACGCGTTACACAACAGCGACTGGATTTTCGCCGGTCCGCTGAAGCACGGCACACTCCGGTATTTCTACGCTGGAGTCTGGCGAGAGACTCAATCATCCAAGCAAAGCAGCGGCACATCGGACACATGTGCACACGCACATTCCGCTGTTCCAACGTGCGTTCACTGAGCGTTTTGCTGCCACAAGGAGTGCTGCAAGAAAAAGGCGGGCTGGCAATCTGATCATGCCAACTCCCAACCCGGTCCCCCACTCAGAACGCTAACTTGGCCGCCAACTGCTTAGCCCGATATTTATCCCATCGCACCCGACTAGCATCGCTGGCAATCTTGCGGCGCTGTTCGGGCGTTAATCTTTCCGCCCTAGCCTTACCACCTACTAAGCCGCCGGGCCTTCCGCGTGGGACTGCCGCTTGATTCTTTCTCATTTTCAATGGAGCACCTGTGGAAATTCAAAACAGCCCACTACCTAATTTGGCCGAATGTGCTGTCATTGACAGTTGCATCCGGTCCGCTCAGGGGTATACCCCAGTTCCTCATAACGACTTAAAATGGTATCGTTATCATTTATGGGAGGACATTTATAAACCCTCATGTTCAGTGCTGTCGAGGAGAAATAACAACTCGGTCGTGTCTTAACTCAGTAAAGACAGTGCCTGACAAACTCGCTCTTGAGTTACCGATGGCCTGCGGCCCACCCATTGAAATGAAAATGAGGCTGAGTGTTTGCCTGTACGCTCAAGTAGCGTGGACGGCGATTGTACTCGAGCGTTGCAGGCGGGGTTCAACCGCGCCTGGAATGCACATGTGCACAATATATGATATAACCACATATTTTGTACGCCCTTGCCGTTCTCAAAAGGGCGAAGATGGTCTTCGCCCAAGTCCAAGGGATGCCGGCGTGTACAAAGCCGCGCCGGTGGAAACAAGACGTCACCGCCGAGAGAAAATCGCAGAGCCGCGCCGGTCTCAGATGTCCCCACCGAGGCTTTCAGAACCGTGCGATCTCAATAATTTAAGTCATTGATTTCCATGGGCTAATTTGCCATGATACCGATACCATCATCGAATGCGCGACTGGGGTCCGCGGTTGATTGATGTCCAAATGCTCCAAGTGGATTCTTGTTTGACTCGATGCCCATTTGAGCAGGTCAGGCAGTGAAACGAAGCGCCCCCATGGATAAACTTACTGACGTTTTGGAAGGAATTGCGCATGCGCCCGTCAGAAAGCGGGCCATCACCAATCACGGTGTGCTCAATGAGGCATACCACTACGCCAAGCCGAGTTCCTTTTCGCGAGGCATGCGGATCGACCTCAACGGCCTGACGATTCTGCTGATCTCCGGAACCGCCTCCATCGACGAGCACGGCAAGAGCATTCACATTGGCGATTTCCATGCCCAGGTGCGGCGCACCTTCGCGAACATCACCGCCCTGCTGGCCAGTGAAGGCCGCACCTGGCATGATATCGTGCGCACCACCTGCTATCTCAGAGACATTGATCGCGACTACGAAGCCTTCAATGAAGAACGAACAGGGTTCTTCCAAGGACAAGGGCTGAATCCTCTCCCTGCTTCCACCTGTATTGAAGCAAGATTGTGCAGGCCGGAGTTACTGGTCGAGATCGAAGCGATTGCCATGTTCCGCACGGTGAACGAGGCAAGCACGAACAAGACTTAGCTGTTACCTCCAACGGATTCCGTGCGAATTGATGCCCGACCTCCGGAATGCTGAGTCCCGCGCTTGCGACTTGTGATCAGAGGAGATTTCAATCTTGCGGCGCCTCGAGTCGCGCTGTGGGTTCAAGAGGGAAATTCTGCGACAGTTGATGTGAGAAGGAGGGCCATTTGTACAAGAACCGAGTCAGCCTGCTGATTCTTGGCGCCATCTTCGCAGCCACTCCGATCCCGGTCGAGCGCGGCCGGGCGCAAAGTCCGAGCGCAAACGCCACCCCCGCGCCGCATCGGGATGGCGTCGCGGTTGATTATCCCTTGCAGGACTCGATCTTCCCTCCGGAAATTACTACGCCCACCTTTATCTGGCACGATGCGGCCCAAGACGCCACCCACTGGCAAATTGACATCACTTTCGCGGATGGCTCCCCCGCACTGCACTTCC
>JBEKWY010000287.1:0-3433 GCA_049512575.1 Candidatus Acidiferrum sp. | reverse complement strand
TTTCGAAGTTGGTCAGCGGCGGTTGGAGCCGAAGAAATAGACGATGCTGGCTACGGCGCGGAAGTCGTTTTGGGGGTGGTAGGCGGTGGGTGAGGTGAGGTAGGAAGCGCGGACGTAGTCACCTCCGGCTCTGACCCCGAAGGAGCGGGAGAACTGGTACTCGAAGCCGCCACCGAAGGCGATGGCTGGCTGGTTGATGAAGCCGCGGGTGAAGCCGGTGGGGCCGGGGACGACTCCGGTGATGCGGGCGCCGCCGCCGAGGACGTGGGCGTAGGTAGTCAGCCCCTTGCTGTGAGTGAGGTAGAAGACAGGGCCGATGAGGTAGCTGAGAACGTCGGCGTGGCGGGTGCTGCCGTTTACGTCAGAGCCGCGGTCATAGCCGAGGTCGAGAGTGACGCCGAAGCGGGGGCGGAAATCGGCGGTGAAGGTGGCGTCGGCTCCCTGGAGGTTGGCGCGGGTGGGTTCCAGGCCCAGATTGAAGTAGGAATAGCCCAGGCTGGCGCTGAAGCCCGGGCCGGAGCCGGCAATCTTGGGCTCCTGGGCGATTGCCGGGATCGCGCCGAGCAGAAGGCAAACCAGTAGCTTGGTAAAAGTTTTCATGGTCCGACACGCGCCTAAGCGACTGCGACGCCGAAGGCTGGTGGGCAGGGTGCCGACACAGCGGTCCTTCGGATTTGGTGTTGCCGATTGGTCCTTGGAAAGAATATCACCCTGGCCATTCTATTGGGAGGTACTAGTTCCTATCGGAAACGGGGGTAGGGCGGTAGGCTCCCATTAGCCTGGCGATGAGGACGGCCAGATAGAGGACGCCGAGAATGGCTTCGAGGATGGAAATGGAACGGGCCGGGCCGGTGACCGGGGTGATTCCGGCAGACCCGAGCGAGGTCATGGTGCCGAAGCTGTAATAGACGAAGTCGAAGCGGTCGGGAGTGGCGTGAAGGTTGGTGGACGGATCGAGATAAAAGGCGTGGGGCTGGAAGGCGGCAACCAGTCCATAGACGCTGGCGAAACTGAATCCGACGAGTAGATAGATGCAGAGGGCTCCGAAGATGGTTTCGGAATCGGGGCGATCCTTGGCGAAAACGTGGCGGAAGATGACCACGACGATGACGATGTCGAAGAGGAAACTAAGCACGATGCGCAACGTCGAAAACGCGCTGGCATCGGCTTTGGGAAGCACGATGCGTTGCAATAACGCCGGAATCGCCAGCACGATGGCCAGGACGAGAAGGCTGCGGTGGATTTTGGCGGCGTAGACGCTGACGAGGATGGCGAAGCTTCCGATCACGCGGAAGGCGTAGAAACCGAACTGGCTGGACTCGGCGTAAGGATAGAGGATCAGCACGGCCAAGAGAAAAACGAAGAGCAAAAAGAATCGATGATTGGTGAGAGCGGACCCTTGCTCGGAATGAATTGCGAGGCTCATGTGCGGCTTCCTCGTGTGACCCGACGAGAGGATACCATCGCGGGATTACCGGTGGGCCGCGGCCGGGGAGGCGGATTCCATTTCGTGTTTGGAGAGAAAGCGGCGGATGGCGTTGATGTAGCGGGGCGGGTCGGCAACGACGGAAAGATGGTCGGCGTTTTCGAAGCGCTGGATCTCGGCTTGAGGGTACCGCCGGCGGAGGGTAGCGAATTCTTGTTGAGAGATGAAGGCGTCGCGATCAGTCTCGAACAGCAGGACGGGGCCTCGCCAGACTTCTTCGCCGAGGATCTGGCGATGGAATTCCATTTGAAGGGCGGCGGTGGAATGGAGGGCGCGACGCAGGGCGGTGCCTGGCGGCAGGACGACAAGATCATCGAGCAAGAAGCGTCGCTGTTCGGTCGAGAGCGACTGGGCTGAGGAACGAATCGCCCGCCGAAGCGCGTAGCGGATGGATTTGGCGAGCAGGGAGTCTGGAATGAAGCGGAGGAAACGCGACTGGCGTTCGAGTTTGCGAAGATGGGATGCTCTGGGGAGCGCGGTGCCGGAAAGCATCAGGGTGCGGACGCGGTCGGGATAGTGACGCGCAAATTCCTGGGCGAGAAAGCCTCCTTGCGAGTGGCCGAAAACGTGGCAAGTGGCGATGCCCTGGGCATCGAGGATCGCGACGATGCCTTGAAGCGCGGCGGGTGTGGTGTCAATTTCGGGCGGCAGCGACGGAGCGAGCGCGAGGTGGTCGGCTTCGAAATCCAGGAGATAGTCGAAGTACATTTCGCCGGTGCCGCCAGCGCCGTGCAGCAGCACGATGCAGTCGCGGCCTTTTCCCGCGGTGAGATAGGTCCAATCGATGCCTGCGATTTGCAGGTGGCGTGCGGGATGTGTGCGGCGGAAGTCTGCGAAACGGGCTGAGAGACTTTGCGCAGGGTCCACGGGCTGCTCTTGGCGCACGTCGTTTCCTAGCCTTCACCGACGCATTCGTTCCAGAGATTTGGGTGCGCGCGCTTGAAGTCGCCCATGATCTGGATGCAATCGGGCGAGGCGAGATCGAGGATGTCGAGACCCTGCTGGCGAAGCCAAGCGACGCCGCCCTGAGCGTTGACGCTGTCGCCGACGATGACTTGTTTGAATTGAAACTGGTAGATGAGGCCGGAGCAATACCAGCAAGGAGCGAGCGTGGTCACCAGGATGAGGTCGCGGTAGCGGGGCTGGCGACCTGCGGCGCGGAAGGCGTCGGTTTCCCCGTGCATGGACGGGTCGCCGTTTTGTACGAGGCGGTTGCGGCCTGCGCCTAGGAGGACGCCGTCAGGGCGGAAGATGGCGCCGCCGACCGGGATGCCGCCTTCGGAAAGTCCGATGCGAGCTTGTTCGAGGGCGACGGCGAGCATCGACTGCGGGTCCGAGGAAATTTTCATCGGCAGAGTGTAGCATCGCCAAACTGCTTGACTCAACGCGCGTGGCTGAGCAGACTAGGCGCTCCATCTGGAAATCGAAAACGGATCGGCGAGAGGATCTGCACTTTGACGCAGGAGCCCGTGGGAAACTTGCATCCGGTCGAAGTCGAAACGCCGGCAGAGGCGAGCCAGCCACACTATGGTTTGCGGCGGCATGTGCTGGGGCCGCTGGAGGCGCTGGCGCAGTCGATCTCGACGATGGCGCCGACCTGTTCGGCAGCGCTGACGGTGCCGCTGGTGTTTGCTTCGGCGGGGAATGGGACCTGGCTGGCGTACCTGCTGGCGACGGGGTGCACCTTGTTGGTGGCCCTGTGCATCGCGCGCTTCGCGCGAGAGTCGGCGTCGCCGGGATCGCTGTACACGTATGCGACTTCTTCGCTGCCGCCAATGCTGGGCAGCGCGGCGGCGTGGGCGCTGCTGCTCGCGTATGTGGCCACCGGCGCGTCGGTGGTGGGCGGCTTCGTCTATTACGCTAACGTGGTGCTGAAAGAATTCTACGGCGTGTCCGCGCCGGCCATTCCGCTGGCGATTTTCGCGGTGTTCGTCTCCATCTATATTG
>JBEKWY010000286.1:0-3507 GCA_049512575.1 Candidatus Acidiferrum sp. | reverse complement strand
ACATTTCCTTGTACGGTGATGCCATTCAATAGGCCCAGCGCATAGATACAGCCACGCGAACTCGCCAACTGCGCCACCGCCATGGCGCTTACAGCGGCCTGATTCACGCCGAAAATTCGCATGAAAAACGTGGGCGCGTTCTGTTGAACTTGCACTTCCACAAAAGTGGCTGCGTTTGGTTTCGAGTTGAAAGGAGCGTCGACCGGAGGATTGGTAGGGGTCACCGCCACGCCGTTGACTCCGTTCTCGAACCCGTTGGATTTCGAGTCGTTCAGCGCTGCAGTGAAAAAGTTTCCGTTGTTGAGTTCAGAAGCGCCGGCGATCGCGGCGCTGTCAGCGGCAGTCTGCAATCGCCGCTTCGTGTAACGCAAATAGCCCATATCGATCGCGAGACCCACGACCGCGGTGAGCACCACCAAGCTTAGCCCGACAAAAACCAGCGCCTGGCCAGATTCACGATTGCGTTTCATTGGAGATCGGCTCCATTTTAGCAGGGGCATCGTTGAGAAAATACTCGTCTTTAGGGGCGTTACGCCAGAGTCCTGAAGCTTTAGTACGTTTAGTACTTTCGGAACTTGCTTGCCAGCCTCTGTGCGCGAAAGCTCGGGGCGCTTTTGTAGGGGGCGCAGCCCGCCTGCGCGGGCAGGCACCGCTCCGCCCCCTGCTTGCCGGGCCCGACCTGCGGAGCAAGAAGTTTTTGCTGCTCAACAGGTTGCCGAGGAGAGATCGCGACCCATGGAGCTGAGCCTTTCGTGAATGCTGGCTTTCTTTCGCTTAGGCTGAAATACTTGGCCGCGCTTCGAGTCACTCTTAGAAGCTCGCGGCAGTCACGAGTTCGCGCGACGCAGACAGGTCTCTCATGACACGTGCATCACGGCAGCCGAATCACCGTTCAAGTTTGTATTGCGTACTGCTGGGACTGGTGGTCTGCGGCGCTGCCTGGGTTGCGGTTGCGCCCCGCCCTATCCTTGCAGACAAAATTCCCGCGGCAGCGCCGGCACCCGATCTCGTATTGATCAACGGGAAGATTCTTACGGTCGATGCCAACGATTCGATTGTTGAAGCTCTCGCAATCGGTGGCGGAAAAATTATTGCCGTCGGCTCGAACCGCGACATTGCGGAGCTGGCGAGCGACACCACGAGCGTCATCGATCTGCACGGCCGGACCGCCAGTCCCGGCCTGATCGACAGCCACGGCCATTTCGCCGAGGGCGGCGAAAGCGAACTCTACGACGTAAAACTCAGCGACGCCTCCAGCATCGGCGAAATCGTCCAAAGAGTCGGCGAGAGAGCCTCCACCCTGAAGCCCGGAGAATGGATTTTGGGGAGTGGATGGGATGAAGGAAAGCTGACCGAGCTGCGGTACATCTATGCCTCGGACCTGGATAAGGTCGCGCCCAACAATCCCGTCTGGCTGATGCACACGACAGGCCACTACGGCGCCGCCAACACCTATGCGTTGAAGCTGGCGCACATCACCGCCGAAACGAAAAACCCTGCCGCTGGAACCATCGACCGCGACGCGCAGGGCAAGCCTACCGGAGTGCTTAAAGAAGCGGCGATGGAAGCCGTCGCAAGCCTCGTCCCCCCGACATCGCCGGATCAGGAACGCAACGCGATCCTGCACATGATCGATGCCATGCATCAAGAAGGGATGACCGGCGTCAAGGAAGCGGACATCCAGCCGCTAACCTGGGATTCGTACCGCCAGGTTCTCGACGACGGTAAGCTGACCATCCGCGTTTTCACGCTGTGGCACGCCGGAACGACCATGGATTCGGCGCGGCAGGCGCTGGCACGCATCTCCGCTTTGCCGAAGCCGCCGCAATCCTTGGGCAACGGCAAACTCTTCTCTGGCGGCGCGAAATTTTTCATGGACGGAAGCGGCGGCGCGCGCACTGCATGGGTTTACAAGGAATGGCACAAGAAATCGACGGAGATCGACACCGGGAACTTCGGATATCCCTCGATCGATCCTGAAATTTATCGCCAGGCAGTGCGCATGTTCCATCAAGCAGGCGTGCATGTGGGCACGCACGCGGTGGGCGACCGCGCCATCGACTGGGTGGTGGACACCTACGCGCAAGTGCTGAAGGAGAAGCCCACGCGCGGTCTCCGTCACAGCATCATCCACGCGAACATACCCACGGATCACGCTCTGGAAACAATGGCCGCGCTGGAAAAGGAATACGACGCCGGCTACCCCGAAGCCCAGGCGCCTTTCCTGTGGTGGATCGGCGACATTTACGCCGCAAGCTTCGGCGCCGAACGCGGGGCGCGCCTGATTCCGTTGAAGACGTATCTATCGCGAGGCATCCACTGGGGTGGAGGTTCCGACTTTTTCGTGACGCCATTTCCGGCGCGCTATGGATTGTGGGCATCCGTGGAGCGCGAAACGCTGAAGGGCGTTTACGGAGCGCACCCATTCGGTACCGCCGAATCCGTGGATATACACGCCGCGCTGCGCTCGTACACGCTGTGGTCCGCGCACCAACTCTTCCTGGACGACAAAGTCGGCTCGCTCGAGCCTGGCAAGGAAGCGGACATTGCCGTCTGGGATCGCGACATGTACACCATCCCCTCCCGCGACCTCAAGAACTTGAAGTGCGAGATGACACTCTTCCGCGGTCAAGTGGTCTACAAGGCCGCCGCCACTCCCATCACGGAAAAAATTACGGTAGCGGGTGGGGCCGCGGTGCGCTGATAAGCGTACTGCCCTACGCAGAGAATTTGTCGTTCTGAAGGCATCCGACAGCGATGCGCGAAGAATCTCAACCACCGGAACCCTGGGATAAAGCCCTCAGGGGAGGGCTGTCAGGGGCCCGAATTTTTCGGGTGGCAGCACGCTTCCGAGTGTCTGTTTCGAATCCGGCCCGCTACCCACAAGATCGTTATTGTAGTGTAGTATTCAGGGGTTTGCTGTCACGCAGGTCGGCTGGAAAAGGGAAATTCGCGAGGCGGAGGGCATCGCCGTAGATGCAAGATAATCTCGTCGTGGGGGTCGACATCGGTGGAACGAAAGTCGCGGCGGGCCTGGTCGATTGCGCGGGAAAGATCCACGCGCATAGTCGCACCCCCATGGTCGCGAATGACGCCGCCAAGGGTCTGGCAGCGGTGGCCGCCGCGATCGACGAACTTCAACGAATTTCGCCGGCTCCTGACGGAATCCGGGCTATTGGCATCTGCGCCCCCGGTCCACTCAATCCCACCAGCGGCGTGATCATCAATCCGCCGAATCTTCCCGCCTGGCACAAGTACCCATTGGCGGATGAAATCCGCCGCCTCTATCCTGGCGCCAAAGTAGAAATTGACAACGACGCGAATGCCGCAGCGCTCGCGGAAGCGAAATGGGGAGCGGGACGCGGCTATCCCAACGTGTTCTACGCCACCATCGGAACGGGCATCGGCACCGGCATCGTTTTCGACGGAATCGTGTATCACGGCCGGACGGGATCGGCGACCGAAGGTGGTCACCTGGGAATCGATCCGCGCGGCCCGCTTTGCCCG
>JBEKWY010000285.1:0-4288 GCA_049512575.1 Candidatus Acidiferrum sp. | reverse complement strand
CGAACATGCACTCCGACGACTACGAACTGGGCCATCGCATCGCGAAGGCCGGCGGCCAGCTGCTGCTGTCGCGAGAGTCGGTGTGGACGATGTATCCCGCGCAGACCGCGCGCGGATTCTGGAACCATCAAGTGCGCTGGGCCCGCACCGTCCGCCTTTGTCGGCCCATTTCGTATATGGGATTAATCTTCACCCACGGTTTGCCGTGGGCTCTGCTTGCCGCGGCCCTGGCGCCGGCAGCGTGGATAGCTGCGGCGTACCTGTTGGCTTACTTGGTTCTTCGTCTCGTGATGGCCTGGACCGTCGGCGTCTGGGGCGTCGGCGACGACGTGTTGCGCCGAAAGCTATGGCTCGTTCCTCTCCGCGACGCGATCTATTTCGCGGTCTGGCTGGCCAGCTTCGCCTCCAATCGCATCCGCTGGAGCGGCGAAGAATTCACCATGCAAAAAGGCCAAATGGTCCGGGCCGGTCCCGCCAAATTCCCGCGCGCGTAGCGCCGGAGGTTCGCACTAACACGATGGCGGAAAAAACTCCCCGGAGGGGCACAGCACCGCTGTGCCCCAGCTTGCCCAGCCGTCAACAATCGGCGCTGCCTCTCGACCCGATTGTCAGCGCCCACTCGACCTGACATTTTTCCTGTGAACTCAGCCAGGAAGGGCACGACGGTGCCTGCCTGCCGCAGGCTGGCCGTGCCCCTACGCCCTAATGCGGGTTGCATCGGGAAACTGAGATGAATCGTGGCTGCCGGGAGAGCCGGACGTGCTGCGATTCCTTTTTGTTCCTCCCCGCTGGGAGGTCGTCCAATTGGTAGGACTCCAGACTCTGACTCTGGCTATCCTGGTTCGAGTCCAGGCCTCCCAGCCAATCCTGGTTTTCTGCTTTGAATTACCAAATCGTGCGTAGTTGTTTGCACTCGCGGATTCTGGCGTCGCTGGTGATCAAGATCATGCCTTCGGCGAGCGCCGTGGCGCCGATCAAGCGATCGCAGGGGTCTTTCGGGTAGTCGGAGCCAAACTGGCTCGCCAATGCTGCGATCTTCGGCGTAATCGGGCGAACGGCGAAGCGCGAAGAAACTTCTTCGACGGAAGCTTCAACAGTTCCGCTCGCTTGGACATTGCCGTGGGCAATCAGCCACGCCAGTTCCCACAATGTAATCGCGGAGACGGCGATTCCATCGGAACGGTTAGCCCTCCGGATCGCGGCGGCAGCCGGTTTCGACAACTTTTCAGGCTCGCTCGTGAGCCTGATCACCGCATTGGTGTCAAGCAGGATCACTTCTTCTTGATCTTCTTGATCTTCTTGATTTTGAAGATCTTCCATTCATCAAGCGGAATCGGAGATTCAATATCGCCCACTACATTGAGCTTGCCTCTCATGAATCCGAAGATGCTGTCGTTTGCCGGTTCGACCGGAACCACCTTGACGACTGGGGTCCCGCGACGCGTGACCACCACAGGTTCACCCGTGGCTTGAACCTGCTTCATTACCGCGAGGCAGCGTGCCTTGAATGCTCCTGCCGGCATTTGTCTCATGTCCTCTTCCTAACGACTATGGTCATTATAACATGACCACAAACGAACAGAGCATCTGAGTCGCGTGCTCGGCATTGCGGCCGGCGTGACCGGCGTCACAGCGTCCACCAAGCGCTCCTGAGAAAATCAGATTCGACTAGGGTGGGTTCGACGATGATTACCTTGAACGACTTTATGAAGTTCCGTGAATCTGACGCCGACGCCGCGAAGGCTATTTATTGGCACCGTGAATTGCCGCCGTTGGATGCCGAGGCGGCGGGTGAACACTCTCTCGAAGCGAACAGTAGACGGGTTGACGGTACGCTCGCCCGCAGAGACGAACTTTGGAATCAGTGCTATGTGGATTTGATGGTGCAGGTGCGTATCCGGCTGCAGCAGGAGATTTTGCGGCTGGGAGGCCAATATGCCCACGTTTTGAGTGAATCCATCGAGAGCAAGCACGACGACCGCAGCGGTCAAGCCTGGCTGCATGGGCGATTCACCTACATGCTCTATCGCCGCCCGAGTCGCGGTCACTACCGCTCATCCATACGAAGCCCTCGCATAGCTGCGCTCCCCTATCTTTTTTTGGACGCGATGGGGCACGACAAGATTCGCTAGAGGTCCAGTGTCGCCGTAAGCGACTGAGGATCCTCGCCCCTTGCGATCGCAAAGTGGAAGCGCTTCGCCAGCGCCAGCATTGCGGCATTCTCGGACAGAATGATCGCGATGATGTGGCGTATTCCCTCGTGGCGCGCCACCTCGATCAGCTGGCGCACGATTTCGGTGCCCATGCCGCGGGCCTGATACCCATCGCCTACAACCACGGCGAGTTCGGCATCCGTCGGGGTTAGCTGCCGTTTCAACCGGCCTACACCCAGGATTTCGCGCCGCCCCGTTTGCGGGTCGATGTGCTCTGCGACCAGCGCCATTTCCTTGTCATAGTCGATGAAGCATTGCCGCAGCAGGCGCTCATGCGCGACCCGCGCGTCTAAACTGTCCATGAAAAAGAAACGTTGATATACCGACTGCTCCGAAAGCGTCTTGTGAAATTCAACCATCAGCGGTTCGTCTTCCGGCCGGATCGGACGGAGCGTGACGCCCGTGCCATCTTTCAACGCCCAGGATGAAATGTATTCCGCCGGATAGGGGCGGATCGCCGGGCGAGGGAAGTCCTTCTCCGCTACTTCGGCGCCATGAAGGATGATCCGAGCGTCGAGCGCGACAAGATTGGTTTCCGAAGCGAGCAACGGGTTGATGTCGGCTTCCTTGATTTCCGGGTGCTCCACGATCAGCTCGCTGAAACGCACCAGGATTTGCTCGAGTTCTTGCAAATCCACGGCCTTGCGGCCGCGCACTCCTTTCAGCGCCTTAAAGATCTTGGTTTGCTCCATGAAGCGCTGGGCCAGCGTGGTGTTCAGTGGCGGAAGTGCCAGTGCGCGGTCACGATAGACTTCCACCAGCTGGCCGCCCGAACCGAACAGGAGTACCGGCCCGAATTGCGGATCCACGCTGCTGCCCAGAATGAGTTCGTAGCCCTCCAGCCGCACCATTCGTTGGACAGTGACACCAAGAAATGCCGCGGCGCCGGCGTGTTCCGTGACGCTCGCCTGGATGCTGCGAAACGCGCGGCGCACCGCGTCTTCGTCTCGGAGGTTCAGCGCTACGCCACCGACATCGGTCTTGTGGGTGAGTGTTTCGGAGTGAACTTTTAGTACGACCGGGTATCCGATCTCACGAGCCGCTTCGATCGCGTCGCTTTCACTTGGCGCAACACGAGTCTGCACGACAGGGATTCCGTAAAGAGACAAGACTTCCTTCGATTCCAACTCCGTCAGCAGGGTGCGGCCGGAACCTCGAACGCGCCCCAGGATTTCCTGGACCTTTCCACGCGCCGACAACCTCGCTTCGGGCTGATCGGTCATGATCGGGGTTTCATACAGCCCGCGGATGTTGTAGGCGTAGCGCCACATATAGTTGAAGGCGCGAGCCGCTGCATCCGGATAAGCGAACGTGGGAATCCCGGCGCGATTCAGGGCGGCTTCGCCTTCGGCAACGCTCGTGCCGCCCATCCAGCTTGCCAACACCGGTTTGCCTTCCACTTTGGCGTGAGCCTTCAGTCGTTCCGCCACGCTGGTGGGATCGGTCATACCTTGCGGAGCCAGGATGACCAGCAAGCCGTCGCTGTTCGTGTCTTGCGCGGCAATTTCCAGTGCACGCGCGTAACGGTCGGGGTCAGCGTCTCCCAGGATGTCGATCGGATTTCCATGGCTCCAATGCGGTGGCAGAAACTGGCTGAGCGCCTTGAGGCTTTCATCCGAAAGAGCCGATAGCGCGCCATTGCCCGCAAGCAGCGCGTCGGTCGCCAGCACTGCCGGGCCGCCCGCGTTCGTCAGGATCGTAAGGCGAGGCCCGCGAGGCCGCGGCTGTTTGCTGAGCACTTCCGCCATGGAGAAAAGGTCCGAGATGCTCTGGACGCGGAGAACGCCGCACCGGCGGAGCGCCGCGTCAAAGACTTCATCGCTGCCCGTCAACGCGCCGGTGTGTGACGCCGCGGCTTTCGAAGCGGCCTCCGACCTGCCAGCCTTGATCACAATGATTGGCTTATTCAGAGCGACCGCACGCGCCGCGGACAGAAATGAGCGAGCGTCTCCCACCGATTCCATGTACAAAACGATGCTCTGGGTTTCGGCATCTTCACCGAAAAACGAGATGAGATCCCCCCAACCTACGTCGAGCATCGATCCCGTCGAGACAATTGCGCTGAATCCGACCTG
>JBEKWY010000284.1:0-3568 GCA_049512575.1 Candidatus Acidiferrum sp. | reverse complement strand
TGGTCGAGATGGAAGCGGAGTTCCTTTTCGAGTTGCGCTTCCATGTGGCTTCGCCGCCACAGGCGCGTCCACCAAGTCATGGCGTACCTCCGTCGGCCATGCCGAGGATCAGGCCGATCGCATCAATCAATCGCTGCCAACTGGCGGCTTCTGCCTCGAGTTGTCTGCGGCCTTTTCGCGTCAGGCGATAGAACTTGGCCTCCCGGCCGGTTTCTGTTTCTTTCCAATCGGCGGTCAGAAGACCGCGGTTTTCGAGGCGGTGCAATGCGGGGTACAGCGATCCTTCGGGAACCTGGACTACGCCGCGCGAGACCTGTTCGAGGCGCTGGGCAATCGCGTAACCATGCACCGGGCCGAGGGCGATGGTCTTCAGGATCAGCAGGTCCAGAGTGCCTTGAGGGAGATCTGATTTGGCCGGCGTCATTGCTTATACCTCGTACTTCTATGGATTAGAACACGGCAACCAGTAGAAGTGCAAGGTATGCAAAACAGAACCGGCCGCGTCTTGCGACGCGGCCGGCGATTGACCTGGATGCTTCTCTGTTGAGGGTTTACGCGGCGATGAACAGCGTAGTGCCGCCGCGGTTTATGAGTAGAAGCGCGCCGTTGCCGTTTGCCTTGCGCATGGCTTGTTCGAATTCGGCGACGTTGCGCACCGGTTGGTGATTCACTTCCTGGATTACGTCGCCCTTTTGCAGGCCAGAGTCAGCTTTGGGGCTGGACGGATCGATGCCGGTTACGACCACGCCCTTGGTCGATTCGGGCAGTTGGAGCTGCGCGGCGGTGTCCGCGTCGAGGTTTTCGACGCTGACGCCTTCAAGCGCATCCTTCGATGAACCTTCCGGCTGATTCTTCGCCTCTTCTTTAGAGAGAGGGAGTTCGCCGAGTTTCACGTCGAGGTCCCGGGTGCTGCCGTTACGGGAGATCTCGAGTTTCACGGTTTGTCCCGGCTGCATCATGGATATGGTGTTGCGCAGCTCGTTGCTATCGCTGACGGCGTTGCCGTTGATTGAAAGGATGACGTCTCCGCGCTGCACGCCGCTGGCTTGTGCCGGCCCCTTCGGGCTGACGTCGCCAACCAGAGCGCCCTGGAGTTTGTTCAGTCCGAGATCCTTGGCCATGGCGGGAGTGATCGGCTGAATCACGACGCCGAGATATCCGCGCGTCACTTTGCCATGATCGAGAATCTGGGTCATGACGTTGCGCGCGAGGTTGACGGGGACCGCGAAGCCGATTCCTTCATTGCCGCCCGAACCGTGCGACAGGATCGCCGTGTTGATTCCGACCAGTTCACCGCGATCGTTGATCAAAGCGCCGCCGGAATTGCCCGGATTGATAGGAGCATCGGTCTGGATGAAGTCCTCGTAGTCCTCGATGCCAAGGTTGCCGCGGCCCTTGGCGCTAACGATGCCCATTGTGACGGTCTGGCCGACGCCGAACGGATCGCCAATGGCCAGCGCGTAGTCGCCGACTTGCACCTTGGAAGAATCACCCAAAGTGATTGCTGGAAAATTCGAGCCTTCGAGTTTCAAGACGGCGATGTCTGTCTTCGGATCGGTTCCGACGATGGTGGCCTTCAACTCACGCTTGTCGGAGAGGGTGACCTTGACGTCGGTCGCGCCATCGACAACGTGATTGTTGGTGAGCACGTAGCCTTCGGGGCTGACGATTACGCCGGAGCCGAGGCTCTGTTCACGCCGGTTCTGCGGGATTTCCGGCCGGTTTCCAAAAGCGTGGCCAAAGAACTGTTGAAAAAATGGATCCGACTGCATACCTTCCGGCATTTGATTCGGGGTGCGAACAACTTTGGAAGAAGAAATATTTACGACGTTTGGCAAAACTTCTTTGACGATGGGCGCGAATCCCGTGCGGCTTGGCGCCTCATTGGGATCGGCCAACTTAAGCGACGCGTGAACTCGCGTTCCGGTCGTGCTCTCTTTGGCGCGGGCGACCGCATAGCCTGCCGCACCGAACCCTAAGGCTAGCGCGAGTGCTGCCGCGACCGACTTGCGCGAAAATTGCTGTCCAATCATAGTGCCTCTCTCTCGACATATCGACCGGATGGCTCCGCCAGTTCCGGCTCTTCTGAGTTAGACTCTCTTGGCGGAATTTCGCATCTCCCCACCGATGGGTATTTTGCTTACCAACGATTGAGTAGCGGCTATCCTATTGACAGGGATTGAGTTACGAGCCTCGGCGAATCAAAGCGTGGAAAGAGTCGTCGAAAGAGCTGCGCTGGTCTGATTTGCAGCGGGGGAGGGTTAGGAAATGATTCCTTTACGCACCGCGTAGAGAATCAGCTCGGGCACGCCCTTCAAATTCAGTTTTTTCATCAAGTTTCCGCGATGCGTTTCCACGGTGTAGACACTCAGGTTGAGCATGTCGGCCACTTCTTTGTTGGACTTGCCCTCGGCGATCAATTGCAATACTTCTCGTTCGCGCGGCGTCAGCAGATCGTAGGAACTTTCTCCGCCGGTGCGCTGCAGCTTGCGCATGTAATCTTCCAGGAGGACGCGGCTTACGGTTGGGCTGAAAAAGGATTTCTTTTCAGCGACCGAGCGTATGGCGTGCACGAGGTCGGACTCCGCGGAATCTTTCAGCAGGTAACCGCGCGCGCCGGACTTCAGCGCTCTCAAAATATAGGTTTCGTCCGAATACATGCTGAGGATCACCACGGCTGCGCCGGATTCTCCCTCGGTGATCTGTTTGGCGGCTTCGATGCCGTTTAGATTCGGCATTCCGATATCGAGGACTGCTACGTCCGGTTTCAGCGACGCGGCAAGAGAAACTGCCTGGCGGCCATCCTCGGCTTCTCCCACGACGACAAGATCGGGTTGCTGCTCGATGAGCAAGCGCAAGCCGCGGCGGATCAAGGTGTGATCGTCCGCGAGCAGGATTCGGATTTTCTTCATCGTCAGCTCTGCGCGACTTTCGCGGTGAGTGGGAGCGCGGCGCGAATCGTGGTTCCGGTTCCCGGCCGCGATTCGACCTCGATCGTGCCGCCGAGGCGTTTCACACGCTCTTCCATTCCGAGCAGCCCCATGCCGCGGGTGCGGTTGGGGTCAAAGCCGCTGCCATCGTCGGAAACCTTTAGGCGGATGGCGTCGCCGGTCTGCTCCAGTTCGACGACGGCATTTTTTGCATGAGCGTGGCGTTGAGCGTTGTTGAGCGCCTCCTGTACCACACGATACACGCAAAGTTTCAGCGGGTCGGGCAACTCTTCCGGCACGTTTTCGGCGCGCACTTCGACTTCAATTTCACCACGCCGCGACATTTCCCGCGCGTACCATTCGAGCGCCGGAACTAATCCCAGGTCATCGAGCATCGAAGGGCGCAGCAGCAGCGCCATATTTCGCACCGTCTGCACCGTTCTCTCGGCTACCGTCTTGATACTGCGAACCAGTTCCTGGCCCTTTTCGTTGGTGTTTCCCAGCTGATTCGAGAGCCGCCCTGCATCCATGAGTAGAAGGCCGAGCGCCTGGCCGACTTCGTCGTGAAGCTCGCGGGAAATCGCGCGGCGCTCGGTTTCTTGCGCGTCCACCAGCCTTGCGGAAAGCTGCTGCAGCTC
>JBEKWY010000283.1:0-3579 GCA_049512575.1 Candidatus Acidiferrum sp. | reverse complement strand
GAGCGCGGCGGCTTCGCGCGCAAACAGCGCGAAATATTCCGGCGATGACTTCGGATACACGATGCGGTCGCCTTCGCGCTTGGGAAAGCCCGCGTTCGGCATTCCACTGACGCGAACATCGTCCACAGCCGCGAGTTCACCCAGAATCGGCAGCAGCGCTTGCGGACCCAGTGTGCAATTCGCCCCGATGACCTGAACGTTTTTTCCCTTGAGTTGCGCGGCGGCGGCGGTCGGGCGTAAATCGCCGTAGGCCATGCCGTCTTCCGAATAGGTAAGCTGCGCGATGATCGGAAGTCCCGAGAATGACCGGATCGCATCGATGGCCAGCAGCAGCTCCTCGATGTAGGTGAACGTTTCCAGAATGAAGAGATCGACGCCGCGTTCTTCAAGCGCGAGAGCTTGCTCGTGAAAAATATTCTCGATTTCCTCGGGTTCGGGGTGCCGCGCCTGCACGCCGATGCCTAGCGGACCGATCGACCCCGCGATCAGCACTTCGCGCGCAGCCGATTCCCGGGCTTCGCGCGCGATTTTTACGCCGCGGCTATTGAGTTTCTGCACTTCATCGCCCAGGCCGAGCGGCTCCAGCTTGAAGCGATTCGCACCGAAAGTATTCGTCTCGATGATTTGCGCGCCGGCCTCAATGTACGCCTGGTGCACGCGGAAAACGGCTTCGGGCTCGATGGAATTCATTTCGTCGAAGCAGCGGTGCGAACCCACGGCGTCGTGCAGGAACGAGCCCATTGCGCCATCGGCGATCAGGATTGAATTTTTCAGACGCTCGTTAAAGTCGTGGATCTTCATCGCACCCCAAGTTTATGTTGGAACGTTTTTCCAATCACTAGCAGATGGTAATTTTGCCCGGCGTTATGTCTGCCAATTTGTAACCGGGCCAGTCCAGCAGGCAGGACCAAGCCGCACAAAGGACCGCATGAAACCACAAGCGCGAGGCCGGATATTCCTTACGCTCCGAGAAGACAAATAGAACGAATGCCCAAACAAAAACTCGAATCACCGCCAAACCCGCGTAAAGCACGTATCCCGAACGGAGCCGAGATCCGGGCCATTCCGCGAGCCCCACCAGCCACATCCACGACAACGTCATCGGCGGGCCCAAAATTACGCCGAGGATGGTTCTGACAGCAGCGATTTTCCAGGCAGGACTACGGATCGCGGCAACGTATGTGTTGAGAACTTTGCCTGCGAGGAAATACCCACCGAATTTGACGCCAACGAAAACCGCTATTCCCGCAGCCCCAGGCAGGCCACCTGCCATCTGATTCTCCTAGCGCTTTTGTTCCATGAGGCTAGCGACGGTGCTCATGAGGTCGTACTTGGTGAGAATCTCGAAACGCGAGTCGCCCATTTCGACGAAGACGGCGGGATTCTCGTGGCTCAAAATGTGGGTCACGCGCTCCACCGGGGCGCTCTTCGGGACCTGTGGGAGCGGCTTGCTCATCATTTCGCGCACCACCAGCTTGCGAAGATCTTTGCCTTGCAGCGCGAGATTCAAAATTTGATCCTCGTAGATAGTGCCGATGGGCAGATTTTCCTCGAACACCGGGATCTGCGAGATGTCCTGCTCCTGCATGGTTTTCAGCGCGTGGAACACCGTCTGGTACGGGCGCGCGATCACCAGTTCGCGGACTTTTCCGGAGTGTTGTTTTTTCGCGCTGACCACTTCCCCAGCGGTGATTTTGACGGCGGCATCCACGTAGCCGCGTTCGCGCATCCACTCGTCGTTGTAAACCTTGCTGAGGTAGCGCATGCCGGTGTCGGGAAGGAACGCCACGATGAATGCTTCCGGGCCGAGCTCTTTTGCCAGGCGTAGCGTTCCTGAAATGCACCCACCGCCGGAGCCTCCGGTGAACAGGCCTTCCATTTTTACCAGGCGGCGCGCGATGATGAAGCACTCGTCGTCGTTGACCTGCAGCACGTCGTCCAGAATTTTTAAATTCATCGTAGTTGGGAAAAAATCCTCGCCGATGCCTTCGACCACGTAGGTCTTGGCTTTCACTTTTTCCCCGCGCTTCACAAAATCGTAGTAGAGCGAGCCGATAGGATCGACGCCGATAATCTGGACCTTGGGATTTTTTTCCTTTAGATATTTGCCGACCCCGCTGATGGTGCCGCCGGTGCCCATACCGCATACGAAGTGGGTGATCTTGCCTTCGGAGTCGTCCCAAATTTCCGGGCCGGTGGTGAGGTAATGGGCCTCGGGATTCATCGGGTTGTCATATTGATTCGGATAGTAGGAATTGGGAATTTCGCGGGCGAGCTTTTGCGCCACGGAGTAGTAGCTGCGAGGGTCTTCCGGTTCGACCGCCGTCGGGCAGACGATGACTTCCGCGCCCAGCGCTTTCAGGAGATCGACTTTTTCTTTGGATTGCTTGTCGGTGATGGTGAAAACCATTTTATAGCCGCGAACGGCCGCGACCAGGGCGAGTCCCATGCCGGTATTTCCGGAAGTGCCCTCGATGATCGTGCCGCCAGGTTTGAGCAAACCCCTTTTCTCGGCATCGTCGATCATGGTGACGCCGATGCGATCCTTCACCGAGCCACCAGGATTGATATAGTCGGCTTTCACGTAGATCTGCGGCTTAAGCCCTTGGTTGATGCGGTTCAACCGCACTAGCGGCGTCCGTCCGATGGCGTCGAGGATGTTGTTACATTTCATGAGATCGTCAAGCTCTTGCAGACGAATTTTTCATTCGCTCTACGTACAATAGTCCAGTCTACCATGTGAGTCGCTTTCTGCCTGACTTGCGGGCGCCGAAGAGCAAACACGCTGATACTGGAGCGCAAATGAATCTTAACGAACCAATCGGCGCAGCACTGTTGTTCGTCGGCGTGTGGATCTTTGTTTGTTACCTAACTGGCGTGCTGGGTGGCTGGCACGACCTCGCTCGCACTTATCGGCATCCGGAGACGTTCGACGGCAAGCAGTGGAGATTTCAAAGCGGGCAGATGCGTCTTCTCCTCGGAATGAACAACGCGCTGACCGTCGGCGTGAACTCCCACGGCCTCTATCTCGCGGTCTTTGTGCCGTTCCGCGTTGGGTATCCGCCATTGCTGGTGCCTTGGGGCGATCTCTCTGTGTGCACAGGCAAGTTTCTGTTTTGGAAGTACTTCGAGTTTCGCTTCCGGCAAGCGCCTCATGTGTATCTGCGTCTGTCTGCATCGTTAGTCGACAAGATGCGCGTAGCAGTCGGAAATGCGTGGCCGATCGATCGAAGTGCCATCGCGCCTTTCTGAAGCTGCTGATCCCGCTAGCGGTTCGACATCGGGACGCTACGTGGACATGGCATACTTTTTCTGAGGGAGACAGATCATGGATCGTCAGAACATTTCGAGCGGTACCCAGTGGGAACCCATCGTCGGATATTCGCGCGCCGTGCGCATCGGAAACGTGGTCACGGTATCGGGAACCACCGCCACCGGGCCGGACGGGAAGATTATCGGCGTGGGCGACGTGCACGCCCAGACGGTGCAGACCATCAAAAATATCGAGGCGGCGCTGGTGAAGGCTGGCGCGGGGTTGCAGGATGTCGTTCGCACGCGGATTTTTGTGACCAATATCGC
>JBEKWY010000282.1:0-3707 GCA_049512575.1 Candidatus Acidiferrum sp. | reverse complement strand
TCAATTGCTTTCCGTTGTGCTTGATGCTCTTCGGTTTGCGCAAGCCCATGCGTTGTCTGCCCTCTCGTCTGGCTCATCTGGCATCTATTCTACTGGATGCGTGGCAAGCCTGGAAGTCATCGAGTCGGCAGTTGGGCTCACGGGAGCTGTGATACTGTGAGCCAATTGCGAGGGGAAATCGTTGTGAGTCGGAGTCTAGCGTGAAGCTGGTTTCGTGGTTTGGATTGGTGGTGCTGCTTGCGCTGTCGGGGCCGGGGCAGGCGCGTGCGATCCCGGCTGGTCCGGACCTGGCGTTGACACACGTCGCGGTGATCGATTCGACGGGGAGTACGGCTCGGCTTGATCAGACCGTTGTGATCGTAGACGGGCGGATCTCCGCGGTCGGGCCATCCGCTCGCATCAAGCCGCCTAAGGGCGCACGGATCATCGACGCACAGGGGAAATTTCTTATTCCAGGATTGTGGGATATGCAGGTCTTCGTAGCTGAGGCGGACGCGGACCTGGCTTGGAACAAGCAGGTGCTTGTTCCTCTATTGGTGGCCAATGGTGTGACCGGCGTTCGGGATATGGGCGGCGATCTGGACGCGCTACTGGGCTGGAAACGCGAAATTGAGAGCGGCACGCTAGTGGGGCCGCACATTGTTGCGTCTGGGCCTTTTCTTGTGAGCAGCGGAGATAAGACGGCGGAGCAATATCCGGTCACCAATGTTGACGAAGCTCGCGCTGCGGTGCGCGAGCTGAAACGTCGCGGCGCCGACTTCATCAAGATCATTTCGCTGCCTTCGAAGGAAGTCTTCTTGGCGGTGGCGGACGAGGCGAAGAAACAAGGCGTTCGCTTTGCCGGAAATCTACCATTTCAGGTGAGCGTGATCGAGGCGTCCGACGCGGGCATTGCCAGCATCGAGCATCTTCTTTACAGCGCGTTCTCGCTGTCGTTTTCTTCGAAGGAGGATGACCTGCGGACCCGGCTAGTGGCAGCTGAGGAACAAGGCGATTCGGTGGCGTGGGAGCAGATCGCGCACGAATCCGACGCGACCTATGACAAAGAGAAGGCAGCGACTTTGTTTCAGACGTTGAAGCGGAACGGAACCTGGGTGACGCCGGCCCTGGCTTCTCTGGACATCACTGCGCATCCGGAGGATTGGAGCGCGGATGACCCGCAACTGGTATTCATGCCGGCCTCACTGGCGCAACAGTGGCGCGACTCGCTGCACGACGCGGAGATGAGGGAGCGCGCGGCGTGGCTGGCGAGGCAGGCGGCCAACGATTGGCGACTAACCGGTGAATTACATAAAGCCGGAATACCTCTGCTAGTAGGCTCGGATACGCTCGCTCCGTTTGTTTTTCCAGGAGAAAGCGTGCACCGAGAGCTCGGGGAGCTGGTGCGCGCGGGGCTGACGCCGGCGGAGGCGCTGGCAGCGGCGACCAGCGGGGCGGCGAAGTTTTTGGGTCGGGAAAACGATCTCGGCACGGTGGAGCCCGGCAAACGTGCTGATCTAGTGTTGCTGGATGGCAGCCCGCTGGAAAATATCGCGAACACGCAACGGATTGCGGCCATGATTCGCGATGGGAGCTATCTGGATCGGGCGGCGCTGGACAAAATGCTCGCGCAGGCGAAATCGGCGGCGGCTTCCGCGCCTCCGGCAAAATGATTTTGTCCGCCGGCGTGCCTTCAGTGGTCGTACGATAGAGGCTGGATGAACGGGAAATTCAACGCGCGTTTTCGATGGCTTGCTGGACTTTCGCTTTTCGCGGCTGCGTTCGGATGTGGCTCCTTAGCTTCGGCACAGACCCAAGAGACCGAAGGCGAAATCGTCGCTAATCTATCTGGCGGGCGGGTGATCGTTCACGTCACCAAGGATGACGTGATCATTTTTGCCGCCATCGATCAGCCTATTGAGATGGGTGCCGCGCCTCCGCGCGTGATGTCGCTAGACTCAACGCACATTGGCGTCTTGCTGGGCGCGTCCGAATGGCGATTGCCCGCCGATCCTAAACCCATTCGTCTGGACCGGGACTACCAGAGAATCGGGCCGCGGGATCCACGATCCCGCGGAGATCCGACGGAGGCCGAGCCCGATCTCGAAACCATCGGCGTAAGTTTTCTGGAAACGTTACGGCCGCTGACCAGCCAGCTTCATCACAAGCTCGAAATCGTGGGGGATCAGCCGCTATTTGAAATCGTGATCATTGGGTTCGCGCCCAACCACTACGGGCCCGAGGTTTGGACGGTGGAGTATCGGGTCCAGCAGGAGCAGGTGGGCGTTCGCGCGGAATATTGGCAAACGCGAATTCTTCGCCCGCGGTTCGAGCAGATTTACCCGCCGGAGAAGCACGCGCCGCGCACCATTGTGGAGGCGCGCTACCCGGCGGATGTCAAAGGGCCGACGGTGATGGAGATGATTCAGGGGAATGATCCGCGTGTCGCGCAACTGCGAAGCGGCGACCAGCGATTTGGCAAAGTGCTTGAGGCGGTCGACCGAGGCCAGGCGCAGAAAGCGGTGTCGATGGATGCCGCCGATTTCATGCGGGCTTTGTTGCCGCTGATTGCGGGCAAGGCGACGTTTGTGCTGGGGAAGATGGATGACGAGCACGGACTGAATTGGATTGTGCCTCCGGAAGAGCCAGTGGAAAAGACGAAAGCTGACGACAAAGATCGACCGCCCGAGGCGCCGACGTTGCGGAAACGGCCTGAGCGATAGAGGCAGAGCACTTTTGCCACGAGCGTCAATCTCCGGCGGCGCTCACCCGGTTCGGCTGCGCGGCAATGTCCTTGCGGTAGTGCATGCCGTCAAAGTGGATTTTGCGGATGGCGTCGTAGACCTTATCGAGCGCGGCATCGATGGACGGGGCCGCCGCAGTGACTCCAAGGACTCGGCCGCCGTTGGTGACTATCGAGTCGTCGATACGTTTCGTTCCTGCATGCAATACTTCAACACCGCTATTGTTCTTTATATCGGTTAGTCCAGAGATCGGCTTGTTGATCTCGAATCTCCCTGGATACCCGCCGGATGCTAACACAACACAGACACTGGCGCCTGGCTTCCAACGTAGCTTTGACGGATCGAGTCTATGTGCCGCGGCGTCGGCAAGTATCTCGGCGAGATCGAAATCGATTCGCGCGATTATCGCTTGGGCTTCCGGATCGCCCAGTCGGCAGTTGAATTCAAGGACTTTGGGTCCAGAAGCCGTCAGCATCAGGCCAAAGTAGAGAAATCCTCGGTAGGGAATGCCGTCCGTCGCCAATCCCCGGATTGTCGGCTCGACGACAAGGCGGAGGATCGATTCGCGCATGCTTGGAGCCAGCAGTTCGTCGCTGGAAGAGGCTCCCATGCCGCCGGTGTTTGGACCTTCGTTGCCGTCCAAGGCGCGTTTGTGATCTCGGGTTGGGACCAGGGGCGCGTAGTGCTCGCCGTCGGTAAGTATAATAAACGAAAGCTCCTCGCCTTGAAGAGTCTCTTCCAGGAGAATGCGGCGATCGCCCGGCCCGAACTCGTTCCGCACCATCGCCCGTTCGATGAAATCGCGCGCGGAGTCGCGATCTGGCGCCAAGAAGACTCCCTTACCGGCGCAGAGACCGTCCGCCTTGATGACTAACGGATAGGCCACTAACGGATCGATCTTGCCGGACTGGGGTGCGACGTGTTGCTCCCCTGCTAAATTGTCCAAAGCTGCGAATGCGGCCTCGGGAGAGTCGTAGGCGCCAT
>JBEKWY010000281.1:0-3723 GCA_049512575.1 Candidatus Acidiferrum sp. | reverse complement strand
GATGCGGCCATTGTCGAATTCCACCGCCTCAAACAGCGCGCCGCCAAGTCCCATGATGTTCGCGCCGATCACCTGGTTGCGCAGGCCGTCTGGATTGACGATGGCTCCACATTCGAACGCGGCAAGCACACGGGCGACGCGGCGCTGGAAGCGCGGCTCCAGCGGAGCATGCGCGATGTATGCCACCGTATACGTCTGCGCAAGGCGGTGCGCCGCTCGGGACAAGCCGTCGTCGATCGACCCCGTTTCGCGCTTATCTCGATTCCCGTCGCCATTCTCGACATTGCTCTTCAAATACGAGAAAAGCTCTGGACCAGAAGGCTGTTTCGTTTCTTTCCACTCGGCGCGCATCGCCGCGATCGCTTTCGCCGCAACTCCCTCGCTGGGCGCAGCGACCCCAACAAAATTTCCATCGCGAACCACGGTCACGCCGGGCATCGCTTCCGCCGCCTTCGTGTCGATAGAAACCAGCGTCGCCAAGAACGATGGCGCCCGCAGCACCTTCCCATGCAGCATGCCCGCCGGACGCAAATCAACGGTGTACTGGTGTTTCCCAGTGACAAAGGCTCGCCCATCCACTTTCGGCTGCGGTTTTCCCGCCACGGTCCATTGCGCCGCTGGCGTGGTCGGATCGGCGTCCGGCATATCCCGCGCGAGCGCCTTTCCTGCCGCCAGCTCGCCATACGAAAGTGATCGCCCGGACGCAGGTTCGCTAACTTTTCCATCGCGAGCCACCAGCCCGTTGGCGGCTACGTTCCACTTCTTAGTCGCCTCTGCCACCAGCACGTCCCGCGCCGCCGAGGCTGCTCGCCTCAGCTGCGGCGTCATGTACGGAGTGCTGCGGCTGCCAAACGTCCCCATGTCGTAGGGTGTCAGCGCGGTGTCGCCCATCACTAAGGTCACGCTGTCGAACGGCACACGCAGCTCGTCGGCCACCGACTGCGCCAGCGAAGTCCGAATGTTTTGCCCGATCTCTACCTTGCCCGTGAACACCGTCACCTTGCCGTCCTCACCGATGTGCAGCCAGGACGTGATGTCCTTAGGCGTCTCTTCGCCGCGGAATCCACGGGCACCGCCGGTTTCTTGTGCGCCAGCCGCGCACTTCGCGACCGAAAACACCGCAATCCCCGCGCCTAGCAATTTGAAGAAATCACGCCGCTGCAGGTCGAAACGATGGATCGGCCGCGCCGCAAACTCATACCGCTCCGGCTCGATCAGCAGGTTCGTTTCGGAATCGCTCATCGTCCAGGCCCTCGCATCGCTTTCGCAGCTTGCTGTACTGCCGCGACAATGCGCGTCTGCGTCCCGCAACGGCAAATATTCCCTTGCAGCGATTGCGCAATCTCCGCCGCCGATGGGTTGGAATTTTTTCGCAGCAGCGCCACGCTGGTCATGATCATTCCCGAAGTGCAATACGCGCACTGAAACGCACCCGCATCCAGAAACGCCTCCTGCACGGGATGCAGCGCCCCATGCTTTTCCAGGCCTTCGATCGTAGTAATGGATTTCCCCGCCGCATCACTAACTGGAAACAAGCACGAACGCCGCGGTGTCCCATCCACAAGCACGGTACACGCGCCGCACTGACCCTCGCCGCAACCGTATTTGCTTCCGGTCAAGCCCAGTTCCTCGCGCAGCGTGTAAAGGAGAGACGTATCGGGGTCAGCCTGGACGGAATAACTCTTGCGATTAATTTCCAGTTGGATCGCCACACCTACCTGCCTTGCAGCAGCCCTTGATGCCTGTGCTTCAAATTTGCGGCCGCTTTTTTAGCTTACACCCTTTTTTCGCACCTGCATTCGCGGAGCGCTAAGGTGATCGCGCCCGTGGAGCGCGGCAACCCGCCCCAGCCTTTCCCAAAGTCCACCGGTAGCGTCGGCATCCTGCCGGCGTTCTTAAAGTTGTGCTCAGCGCGGCAGGATGCCAGCGCTACCTGTGGAAGCGATCCGGCTCCATGCGGTTCCAGTAATCCAAAACACGGCAGGATCTAAAACGATCAGAAGGAACACGAAGATCGCCAACTAAAGCGTGCGCGCTGTATACATCAAATATCCCACCAATATCATTCCAAACACCGCCGTGGCCGCACCCAAAATCGTCACGATCGGGCTCGCAGGCTCGAACTGGTCCGCATCGAGTTGCTGCATCGTCCGCCGATAGCGAATCGACGATGTTATCGCCATGCCGATGCCCATAAGCACGAATCCGATACCAATGCCCAGAGACACACCGCTGTCGCGCTCCGCGCTGCCTTGCAATCGCAGGAATTCGCGCAGCGTAATTCCAAACTTCGCCACCACGAACCCGAACACAATGATGCTGATGCTCGTGCGAATCCACGCCAGAAATGTGCGCTCGTTCGCCAGATGATCGCTGGCCTTACCCGATTTGGTTGGTGGAAGGGGAGTAGCCATAGCCAACAACGTTATTTCCTGACGCCCGAAGACATCACTCGTTACCGACGGAGCCGTCACTCTCCAAGACCGCTTCCGCCGCCTCAGCCGACGAATCCTCAACTCCCCGCCAATCCCGCCAGCGATTGCAAACGATCGCCACCGCCAGATAAAGCAGAAACAGATAGGGCAGCCAGTTCTTGGGCGCCTCCGGAACCGGATACAACGTCCCGGCCAGCACCACCACCATAGCCGCCACGGCCACCGCCGCCAGCACCACCGTGCCGAACGTCAAGCTGCGCAACTGCCGCAAACGGCGCGGCAGCGCAATGGCCACCAGCGCGTACACGGTGATGAATCCATACGTCGCCAGCGACCCCATCCAGTCGTAGATGGCGTCGCCCGCAACCTTCGCGGCCGCCAGTCCCACTGGCAAAAGCATCGTAGCGGCACCGGTGGCCAGCACCGCAATGTGCGGCGTGTGGTTGCGCGGGTGAGTCTTGCTCAGACCGTGAGGTGCCAATCCGTTGTGTGCCATCAGCAGCAGAACGCGCGCCGCAGCCGTGACGCAAGCCAGCGTGCACGCGAACATGCTTACCATGGCGCAGATGTCGATCACCGGGCCAAGCCGCCGGATGCCGGCCGCGGTTGACAGCACGCTCATCGGCGCGGCGTTCTCGGCCAGCGAGCCAGCCGAAGCCGGAAAGCCCAGCACTTCGGTGTACGACGCCGCGATGAAAAATAGTCCCGAGAGCATCGCGCTCTGAATCACCGCACGCGGAATCGTGCGCAGCGGATGCTTGGCCTCCTCGCCCAGCGTGGTCGCGCTCTCAAAACCAACAAAGCTGAACATCGCCAGCACTAAGCCCAACCGCACTCCGGAGAATCTCACGCCTCGCAGCGTGAACTGTGCCGGGTCGAAATGCAGTCCGCGCTTCCATAGCAGCAAGGCAAACACCACGCTGATCAGCAGCACGGAAACCAGTTCGATATACACCATGAACCGCGCCGAAACCTTCACATCGCGGTAGGCGATATAGATGGAGACGAACACCGCGAAAATCGCCAGCGGAATCGCCGGCGCGGACACCCCGTAGAACTCCTTCAGCACCACGTTCGCGTAGTAGATGAATCCGCCCACCACCGATGCGCCGGTGGCAACGTACGCCAGCTGCAGAGCCCAAGCCGCCGCGCTGCCCAGCATCGGCGGCAGCGAAGACGTCGCATACGTGTACAGCGATCCCGGCGACGCCGACTCCCGCGCGAAGCGCGCGATGCACAGGGCCACCAACAGCGTGCACCCCGTCGCCAGCAAATATGCCAGCCAAGT
>JBEKWY010000280.1:0-3724 GCA_049512575.1 Candidatus Acidiferrum sp. | reverse complement strand
GAGGGAGGAGATCCTGCCGTTCTGACAAGGTCCCTTCCGCGAAGCTATCGGCGTTTGGGTCCCGTAGCAGAGGACGGCGGCGAGACCCGTCGCACGTGCCCGACATCAGGAGCGAGCGGATGAAGGTGTTGCTGAAAGACATAGTGGACGCGCTGGAGTATCTTACCGACGAGCACTTCAACTATGTGGATCGCCAGACCGGAAAAGTGGAGATAGTGTCCCGGGAGGTTCTGGGGATGGTGGAAGAGGGCGAGACCAGTGACGATTTGCCCGATGGTGAGGGCGACGAGTTCAAGGTGGCGGAGGCCATTTTCGCGGATTGGGACCGGTTCGCGAAGCTGACCCACGAAATACGATGTCAACGAGTGGGAGATCATGCGCGAATTCGCCGAGTCCGTCGAGCCGCAACGGTTGAGCGACGAACTGCCAAACGCCATTCACGGCGCCGGTGCGTTCCGGTATTTCAAGGACACGCTGCGGCGCTATCGCCGGGAAAAGGAATGGTACGCCTTTCGGGATGACGCGCTCGGCCAGATCGCCATCGACTGGTGCGAGGAGAACGGCATAGAATACACGGAAGGCCGAAGCCGCGGAGCTGACGGCTGACCGCTGAAAGCTGACCGCTGTTCGCTGAAAGCTGTTCGCTGAAAGCTTTTTGCTATACTGGCGTTTACGCCTGTAGCGCCAATCTTCACAGGATCGAGAGGTAGTTCATGATTCAGTCAACACAAATGCGTCCCGGCATGGTGGTCAAGTTCAACAACGACCTGTTCTCCGTGTTTAGCGTGAACCATCGGACGCCCGGCAACTTGCGGGGCTTCGTGCAAGCCAAGATGCGCAACCTGCGCAGCGGTACGATGATCGAGCACCGGTTCTCATCGGAAGACCGCGTGGAGCGCGCGGCGCTGGAAGAACATGAGATGGAATACTTGTACGACGACGGCGAGTACTTCTATTTCATGAACACCGAGAACTACGAGCAGATGCACCTGACCAAGGAACTGCTGGGCGACGCCGTCGGCTACCTGGTTCCGCAGTTGAAAGTGGCCGTGGAGTTCTACGAGGGCAAGCCCATCAGCGTGGAGTTGCCGGCCACGGTGGACCTGACCGTGGTGGAGACCGAGCCGGGCATGAAGGGCGCGTCGGTATCCAACGTGACCAAGCCCGCCAAGCTCGAAACCGGGCTGGTGGTGCAGGTGCCGCCGTTCATCGCCGAGGGCGAGAAGATTCGCGTCTCGACGGCGGAAGGCACGTATCAGGAAAGGGCCTGAAGGGCCGCCGCCAGCTCCGCCTCTTCTTCCGGCAGGACCGTCCGCAGATCCAGCCACAACCGCTTCTCTTCGACGCGCGCGATTACCGGCGGATCGTTGGCGCGCAGACGGCGCTGCGCGACGCATTCGTCGGCGCACTCGATCGAAATCAGCCAGGTTGGGATGGATTGCTGGGGCGTGGCCCCGCCGCCGATCACGGATTCGCCGGGCGCGATTTCCGCTTTCAGACCGGGCCGTGCCGCTAGAAGCGAAGTCAGCAGCCGCTCGGCGCGTGCGCGAATCTCAGCGGCGCTTTGGCGGATCATGTGCAGCGCCGGCACCTGGTCCCATTGTTCCAGCAGCAGATGGCGCAGGGTGGTTTCGAGCGCCTGGTAGATCGTTTTATCCAGGCGGAGGGCGCGGAACATGGGGTTGCGGCGCAGGCGCGCCACGATTTCCGGCTGGCCGGCCAGGATGCCCGCCTGCGGTCCGCCCAGCAGCTTGTCGCCGCTGAACGAAACCAGGTCGGCGCCGGCCTGCAAGCTATCGGAAACCAGCGGCTCATCCACGCCGAATGGGCGCAAATCCACAACGCAGCCGCTGCCGAGATCCTCATACACGGGGATGCCGCGCTCGCGTCCCAGCGCGACCAGTTCGGCTAGCGACGGGCGGGCGGTGAATCCTTCGATGCGGAAATTGCTGGGATGGACGCGCAGCAGGAGGAGCGTGCGCTCGGTGATGGCGTCGCGATAATCGGCGATGGCGGTGCGATTGGTGGTGCCCACTTCGCAGAGCACGGCGCCGGAGCGCTGCATAATGTCGGGGATGCGGAAGCCGTCGCCAATTTCGATTAACTCGCCGCGGGAGACGATGACCTCGTGGCCGGCGGCAAGTTCATTGAGCGCGAGGTAAATGGCGGCCGCGTTGTTGTTGACGGCGATGCCCGGCGCTCCGAGCAGCCGCTCAATCAGCGCGCCCGCGTGGACATCCCGTTTGCCGCGCATTCCGGTGACCAGATCGTATTCGAGGTTGGAGTATCCGGGATGGATCGCTTGCGGACCTAACGGAGCGCGCCCGAGGTTGGTGTGCAGGACCACCCCAGTGGCGTTGATAACCCGCCGCAGCGAGGGCCTAGCCAGGGCGCCGAGCGCGCGCTCGACACGCGCTTCGATGGAATGGCCGGTAACGCCGTTGGTTGCGCCCGAGCGGATCTCGCGGCGGGCTTCATCGAGCGCGCGGCGGATCTCCGCCACCACATGCTGGCGCGGAATCCCCGGTGCGGAGACGCGCTCAGCGACCTCGTGTACCGCCGGCAGCTCGCGCAATTTCCGGTTCTCGCTCAGTTGTTCGCCCACTTCTTCGCCACTTGCTTGATGGTACAGAGACGGCGCGGCACTTGTCCAGCAGGGCGCGACCGGTTACACGGGTAGTTTCGGGTGTGGCTCAGCCTGGCTACAGCGCCTGGTTCGGGACCAGGAAGGAAGCCCTCTCTCTCCTTCCTTTTTATTTTCCCATAGGCCGACTCTCTCAATTCGGCCTAGTCTTTTCGAGCCTGTTGACAATCAGATAAGGAGAAGCGAACTGAAAGAAGCGAAAAGTGAGGCCCAGCGTTATCTTGAGCTGAAGGCTAAACTAGCGCAATACGAAACTGAAGCGGAAAACGAGGCTCTGGAAGCATCAAAAGAGCCGTTATCCGTCCTCGAACAGCTTGGTAAGCCCCATGTGGTAATTTCAGCGGGCGAATACGAAGCTCTAAAGGCCGCCAGAGCGCAAAACTTGACCGCCAAGGCCCCGAGGGGCGCCGGGGGGAAAACCGTCAGGCACCGCGGCGGACGGCTGCAACGCAGCCAAATCTTGCGCGATATGCGGTATACCGGGCCATGATGGCCGGAAGCACCGCACCCACAAGGAGAAGTTCACACCCGCGGAATTGGCGGAGATGGGCTTGGCCCCACCGCCCGGCACGCCGACGCAGGCCAGCCTACAAAAACAAAACCGCTCCCAGCGTACCGGAGCGGTTGTTCTCCTTCTGCCTAGGCTAGGCCGGTATTGGTGTACCGTCAGCGAATTCAACCCTGCTGGCTTGCGAGTGGCCCTCTTGCCTATCCAAGCCTTTGACGTAATCGGCTATGGAGCCCTTTTCCTTGGCGGCTGCCACTTCCTCCGCCATCAGTTCGGATCTGTTCGGGCTGGCCGGGACGTTGTAGGTCACGTTCCGTGTGCCGGCGTTTTCAACCTTGATGTTGGTGTCGTACGGTATCGGCATACCCTCGAATTTGAAGAAAGGGTCTTCCTCCAGGCTAGCGATGGCTTTGTAAATTACATACTGGGGCGAAGTACGCTTCAGTTGGCCCCCGCACCCATTAGATTTCTAAACGGTGGAGCACCGATGGGGGAACGTTTTCGACAACTGTTCGCGATCGATCCTGTGAACCGCCGTTCCCTGAACGTATTTGGCCAGGTTGCCGCCGACT
>JBEKWY010000279.1:0-3729 GCA_049512575.1 Candidatus Acidiferrum sp. | reverse complement strand
TGCACGTCGACAACCCGGCCGAGTGGGGCCGCCTTCAGTCGCGGGAAGCGCGCGCCGCGTATATCGAGCAGATCCGGGAGAAGATCGCATCCGTTCCCCGAGTCTCCACGGTCGCTGTCGGCGTCGACGCCACGCCGCCCTTCAGTGATCCGGTAGACACTGAGAGCTCCTTCAATATTGACGGAACTGGCGATGGCGAGCAGCCGCAGGCTCGTGTGATGCTGGTCGGCCAGCAGTATTTCGCTGCGCTCCGCATTCCGCTGCTGCAGGGCCGCGTTTGGAGTACGGATGAAAACAGGGGCGGAGACTTCATCGCCGTCGTCAATCGGGCTTTCGCGACACGCTATCTCTCCTCGTCCAATGCCTTGGGCCGACAGCTACGCATTCCCGCTCTCCCCTTTCAGAATCGCTTCACGGCCAGTTCTGCGCAAAGCACCGCCTGGCGTCAGATCATCGGCGTCGTCGGCGATGCGCGCAACGACGGCATCGGTCGCCCCGTCGTCCCCGCCATCTACCTTCCGTACACCACCCTGATGCGGCAATACGTGGAGCTCTTCGTCCGCACCCAGGGCGATCCGCTCACCTGCCTGCACTCCATCCGCGCCGCGGTCGCATCCGTCGCTTCCGACCAGCAGATCTCCAACGGCGCCTTCACCCTGAACGAAGCCATCGAACACGACGCGCAGTACAGCCGCCAGCGGCTCTTCTCCATCTTATTTGGCGTCTTCTCTGCCATGGCGCTCGCACTCGCGCTGGTCGGCATCTTCAGCGTCGTCGCTTACACCGTGGCGCAGCGCACTACGGAGTTCGGCCTCCGCCTGGCGCTCGGCGCGCCGCGCGCGCAGGTTCTGTGGGTCGCCGCGCGCATCGCGCTCGTCAGCGCGGCCACGGGCATCGTCATCGGTCTTGCCTTTGACAGCTTTCTCGGCGCTGTCCTCGCCCACTGGATGCAAAGCGCCTTTGCCGCGGGCAGTCTGTTCGCAGCCGCCGCGCTCCTCGCTCTCAGCGCACTCCTCGCCTGCTTGTTGCCCGCCCGCCACGCCATCGGCGTCCCACCCGCTGAAGCTCTCCGCCATGAATAAAGCGTGTCCCATTTGACCAGAACGCGGGGTGCCCCGTGCGGGAGTCACTTCAGGGTGGTGTGCCCTTTGACAGAGTTCCGGCTGGATGGTCGGCAACCCGGAAGCTATCCGAGCCACCGCCCGGCAGAGAATCGTCTCAACTGGTGAAACATCTCGATTACACTCACTCCTCAAAAAAGCGAACAGACGGCGGCATCACCAGCGCGCCTGAAGGTCCACGATCTGATAGTGCTCCACTCCTTCCGGCAGCTCTAGGAGGGAAGCTCGATCCTCAGGGTAGTACTTCGGTCGCTCCGGGTCGCCTCCTGTGTATTCCGCAAGCGCGTCCATCGAATCCCAAAAAGACACGAACATGAATTCGACGTTGTCGGAGACACGACGCCGGAGGAGTATCCACCCGCGATTACCCGGCACCTCACCGTAGTCGGGATATGCAGTCTCCTTCAGGAAGCGCTCGTACTTATCTGCATCAGCAGCAGCGGTTCGGCCTCGCCAGACGCGAATGATCATCGTTCTCTCCTCCTACCCTGCTGTAAGCCTTCGTTCGTCACGTTATTGCTGATTCGGTGGCGACTCGGAAACTGGGACCGAGCTGTCAATTGATGTTAAATCGCCATTACACTCAGAATCCCCGACTCAGGGTCAAAACGTGTAATCGCCTGATTTCAACAAGCGAGACGGGGGGACATTGCCGTGCTAACTCCGAGTACAATCCGTCTTGAGCTGGATGATTGGGCGTGACGGCAAAATGGAAGAGCTAAAGGACATTCTCAAGCTCCTGCTAGGATTGGCCGCAATCACGGGCTTCCTCTGGCTGTACTTGCGGCTGAATTTGTTTCTTTACGAGCGCGGCTGGACACTCCGACGTTCGCCTAAAGTTGAGATTCAGACGCTCTTTCACGGAAATACAAAAGACGACAAAGACCAAATCTAGTCGGCTGGTCAATGAGTGTAATCGCCTCGTTACAATGGTTAACTTCCGGTTTGCCCGTCATGGGGAAGAAACCACTGTGTAAACCCAGGACACATTACGGCTCGCTCATTGTGCGTCCCCTGGGGTTCGGGTCTCCTGCGCCCCTTGGGAATTCAGGTCGTGAGCGGGATGGCCGGGTCCAGCACGCGCAGCAGGAGCAGACTTTGGTCATCCTGCTGCAGACCATATTGTCGCACCTCGCGCATAATGAGATCCCAAATCTCCGGCAAGGCTCTGGCAGCGTGTTGTGCCAGCAGCTCTTGCAGGCGGGTCAGGCCAAATTCTTCATCTCTGGCATTGGCTACTTCCGTTATGCCGTCGGTAACCATCAAGAAGAGATCGCGCGGTGAAAAGCTGATGCGCCGACTAGCATAGGAACCGCCGGGGATCAGTCCCAGCGGAAGCTGCTCCATGGAGAGCCGGGACGTGTCCCTGCTGCCGTGCCGATAGTGGAGGATCGGGGGATGGCCGGCCAACGCGTATTCGGCTTCCCTGGAGCCATCGAAGCGCAGCAGGGCCAGGGTGGCATACATCCCAGGTTCCTTGAGATCTGGCAGCACGCGGTCTACACTTTCGAGCGCTGCTGCCGGCATTTGGCGGAATTCCACGGCGAGTCGCATGGCAGTCTTCAACATCCCCATGAGCTGGCCGGCGGGCAGGCCGTGGCCGGAGACATCAGCGACGTAGGCCACCAACCCACCGCCGCTCTCGATCACGTCGATCAGATCGCCGCCCATTTCTGTGCTAGGGATCGATTTGCCGTATAGCTCGAAACTCGCGTTCTGGAAAGAGACGGTCGGAACCAGGGTCGCCTGAATGCCGTGGGCCAAAGCAAGCTCGGTCTGCATACGCACGCTGGCCACGCCCTCCGTACCAGCGAAGATCAGCAGAAATCGAGCCCCGAAACCGATACCAACCAAGATCCCGACCGCATCGAATAGCACGCGCCGATGTACAGCGACGGGGACCGGCAGAGGCGGCGAAACGTGCGAGGCCCAGTAGCCCAGCCAGGCAGTCACGACAACCAGCAGAAACAGGAAAGGGACAAGACGAACCCTTTTGATTGCGGCGGCCCTAAGCGTTGCCGCTCCCGTGCCCACTAAGACGGGCCAAAAGAAACCTCCGCCGACGCGCGAAGCATTGAGCTGCAATAGATCGAACGCGAAACCGCCGGCGGCGCCCACGAAGAAGTACCCTGCCAGGAACATCTTCATCCGCCCTAACGGCAGCACGCGCCAGTAGGGACTGAAGGCGGTGGGAAAGGCCGAACGCACTCCAGCCAACCACGTTCGGACCTTCTTCTTCATCGGTACTTCCCCGCGCGTCCTGGATCGCAGGGAGACCGAGCGCCAACCCAGAGCTTCGACCAATCGTCGGCTAGGAATCCGAGCAAGAGGACAGAGACGAGAATGGACAGATTCATTGATTGAACTGTTATCAGAAAGGCATGAAGATCACAAGCGGAGGCCGAACTTGAATGGCCGATCTTTGATTTTGATTGGCATTCCTGAAAACCTAGACAGCTCCGGCGGATAGTTAGAAAACGAGCTGTACTGAGAAGCGCCGTTCCGGCCGGAGATACTCCGAGCGAGTGGTCGGCTAACCGTAAGCTATCCGAGCCTCCAACTGGTGGGGCAATCGCTCAATTGGTGATAAATCGCCATAGCACTCATT
>JBEKWY010000278.1:0-5568 GCA_049512575.1 Candidatus Acidiferrum sp. | reverse complement strand
CGGATTCGGCGGTCAGCAACTTATCATCGTGCCCGAATACGATTTGATTGCCGTTTTGACGGGTTGGGATATTCTGCCGTCTTCGGAGAAGCACAAGCACGACCAGTTTGAGCGAATTCTCGGGGCGGTGGACACGCAATTTCGCTGCCCGACAGCGGCAACGGGAAGCAAGTAGCACAGGCACTCTTGCCTGTGCCAACCATAGCCGCAAGTCGAATGCCGCCGATTGATATAAACGTAAACGCGACACTCAGAATGCGACGCATGAAGCGAACAGCAGTCCAGGGTGGCGGACGAAAAGTCCGCAAGGTTCCGAGAACGCCGCTCTGCGCTACAGGAGTAGTTCCAACAGTTGTTGCAGGCTTTGCGCGGTCTCGCCCATGAATAAATTGATGAAAACCGTGGCCTGGGTAGCGATCTCACTGCTGGGAGCGTGGGCCCTTGCCAAGATTGCGCTGCAGCGGGGCGAATCGCTCAGCGCGATCTGGTTTGTTCTCGCGGCAGTGTGCGTTTATCTCGTCGCGTATCGTGTTTACTCGGCGTTTGTCGCGGCAAAGATTTTGGCCCTGGACGATACGCGCGCTACTCCCGCCGAGCGGCACGATGACGGCCGCGACTTCGTGCCCACGAACAAATGGGTTTTGTTCGGGCACCATTTTGCCGCGATCGCCGGGCCCGGCCCCCTGGTGGGGCCGACGCTGGCGGCGCAGTTCGGCTACTTGCCGGGAACGCTGTGGCTGATTGCGGGCGCTGTGGTCGCGGGCTGCATCCAGGACTTCATCATTTTGTTTTGCTCCATCCGGCGAGACGGAAAATCGCTGGGCGAGATGGCGCGCGAAGAGGTCAGCCGCCGCGGGGGATTCATCGCGCAGATCGCGGTGCTGGCCATCATGGTGATTTTACTGGGCGTCGTGGCCCTCGTGATCGTGAACGCGCTGAAGTCGTCGCCGTGGGCGACCTTCACGCTGGCCATGACCATTCCGATCGCGTTGTTGCTCGGCTTGTATTTGCGATTCTTGCGGCCAGGACGCGTGCTGGAAGCTTCGCTGATCGGCGTCGCGCTGGTGTTGTTTGCGGTGGTCGCGGGGCAGTGGGTCGCGGACTCGCCGTCGTGGGCGCATGCCTTCACTATCGGCGGAATTCCGCTTGCGGCGGCCCTCATTATCTACGCGTTTGCGGCCTCAGCGCTGCCAGTGTGGTTGCTGCTGGCGCCGCGCGACTATCTGAGCGCGTTCATCAAGGCGGGCGCGATCTTTTCCCTGGCGGCTGGAATTCTACTCGTGCGGCCGCACGTCCTGATGCCGCCGCTGACGCGATTCATCGATGGCACTGGCCCCGTTTTTGCCGGGAAGATTTTTCCGTTCTGCTTCATCACCATCGCTTGCGGAGCGATCAGCGGATTTCATTCCCTGATTTCTTCGGGAACAACGCCGAAGATGATCCTGCGCGAGAGCCACGCGCGGTTTATTGGCTACGGCGCGATGCTGCTCGAGTCTTTTGTGGGCATCATGGCAATGGTCGCGGCTTGTGCGATGCCGCCAGGCGTCTATTTCGCGATCAATAGTCCCGCCGGCATCGTCGGCGGTACGGCGGAGACGGCGGCGGCGACGATCAGCGGCTGGGGCTATCCGCTGGCTTCGCAGACGATGATGGACCTGGCTCACAAGGTAGGCGAGATCACTCTTCTGAATCGCGCGGGCGGAGCGCCGTCGCTGGCCGTGGGCATGGCGCAGATTTTTTCCAGCACGATCGGCGGCGACCGCCTGCTGAGCATTTGGTATCACTTCGCGATCATGTTCGAGGCGCTGTTTATCCTGACGGTGCTCGATGCCGGCACGCGCGTGGGCCGCTTCATGATTCAGGAGCTTGGCGGGCGCGTGTGGAAGCCGCTTGGGCGCACCGGCTGGATGCCGGGGATTTTGCTTTCGAGCGCAATCATCGTGGGCATGTGGGGTTACTTTCTCTACCAGGGCGTTATCGACCCGCTGGGCGGCATCAATTCGCTGTGGCCTCTGTTTGGAATCGGAAACCAGTTGCTCGCGGCGGTTGCACTGGTGGTGGCCACCACGATCTTGCTGAAGATGGGCCGCACGCGGTGGATTTGGGTGACGCTGGTGCCGATGGCTTGGCTGGTGATCATCACGATGACGGCGAGCTACCAGAAAATTTTCTCTGCCGACCCGCGGCTCGGGTTTCTTTCGTACGCGAATGTGCTGGCGGCGCAGATTGCGGCGGGGAAAATCCCGGCCGCGAAACTCGTGGATACCCAACGGCTGCTCTTTAACCAGCGGCTGGACGCGGTTGTGACCGCTGTTTTCGCGCTGATGGTGCTGATGCTGATCGTGGAAGCTCTAATCCAGTGGAATGCGATTCTGAGCGGGCGTCGCGAGCCGGTATTGCGCGAATCGCCGTACGTGAAGACGCAGTGGGCGCCCGGTTTTTCCGGCGTAGCGCATGGAGACGATTGATTCGATGGCGGGCGTTCTGAAAATCGGCCGGCGAGCGATTCGGCGCTTTTGGCGCGGGCTTCGCGAATGGTGCGGCGACTCCGCCTACGAAAGATATCTCCGCGCTGCGGCGACGAAAGATGTCGCGTCGCGCTGCGTGCTTACCAAAGAACAATTTTACGTCGATCAATTGAACCGCCGTTATTCCCGTCCGAACCGCTGCTGCTGATTACTCTTCACTTGCTTTTGAGCGAAGCCTCTGTCTAGAATTCGGTTAATTTCCAGCCCACCTATCTTCTCTTCTTCGACGGAGGCAGTGATGGCCATCAATCCGGACAAATTAAATGAATTTCTAGGCAGAGCAGTCGTCGATTTCGGAGCGACGTTCAACGCGGCATTGATTCGCATCGGCGACAAGCTCGGTTTATACAAGGCGTTGGCTGAAGGAGGCCCGCAGACGCCCGGGGAGCTTGCAAAGCGAACCGCAACCGCGGAGCGTTACGTGCGTGAATGGCTCAGCGCGCAGGCGGCCGGCGGGTATGTGACCTACGACCCCGGTGCCGGAAAATTTCATCTCAGCGAAGAGCAGGCTTTCGCCATGGCGGACGAGAATAGTCCCGCATTTTTGCCCGGCGCGTTTCAGCTGGCGCTGGCGGCCGTGAAAGCGGAAGAGCTGCTTACGGAGAGATTCAAGACCGGACAAGGCTTGGGCTGGCACGAGCATCATCACGAGCTTTTTGTTGGCACCGAGCGATTTTTCCGCCCGGGATACGCGGCCAATCTGGTAGCCGCGTGGATTCCGTCACTCGATGGCGTGGACGAGAGGCTGAAGAGCGGCGGGCGCGTGGCCGATGTCGGCTGCGGACTTGGCGCTTCGACGATTTTGATGGCGAAGTCTTATCCGAAGTCGGAATTCGTCGGGTTTGATTATCATGAGAAATCGATCGAAAGCGCGCGGCAGCGGGCCAAAGAGGCAGGCGTAAACGGCCGGATTCGATTCGAGGTGGCGAAAGCGAAGGACTATCCGGGCAAGGACTACGACTTCGTCACATTTTTCGACTGCTTGCACGACATGGGCGATCCCGCGGGGGCGTCGGCGCATGTGCGCGGTTCGCTGAGGAAAGATGGGACGTGGATGATCGTCGAGCCGAACGCCGGCGACAAACTCGAAGACAACCTGCACCCGATCGGGCGCGCATTTTATGGCGCGTCGAACAATGTTGTGCACGCCTGCTTCTCTCGATCAGGAGGTCGGCCTGGCGTTGGGAGCGCAGGCAGGAGAGAAACGTTTGCGGGAGGTGGTGACCAGCGGAGGGTTCACGCGATTCCGCCGCGCGACACAAACGCCGTTCAATTTAATTTTTGAGGCGCGGCCGTAAGTGCCGCCGAAATCACAGCTCTTCGTCGTCGCCCTCAGGCTTTAGGACCATTGTCCTGTGAGTGATTTTCACCTTGCTGCGAATTCCGGCAAGGATGGCCCGGCGTGTTTCGGGTGGCATGGCTTCGGGAGCGAATACTCCGGCAAGCTCACGGGGAAAATTCTTGATGAATAGCGCCGCAACGTGCGCGGTGGCGTACGCCACCGGTGTCGTGTACAAGTCCTGCTGACGGATTTGATAGAGCGTGGGAAAATTGCAGTCCGTGCGAATCAGCATGCGCTCGTCTTCTTTCTTGCCTTTGCCGCGCTTCACGCCGCGCACCAGCACGGCAGCAGCAAAGCGAGCATTTTGCAGGACGCCCTGACGAATCAGCTTCGCGATCATCCGTGGCGATGACGTCTGCGGGAAGCGTTGACGCACGATGCCGCGCGACTTAGACAATTTTCCCTGCTTGTACCAGCGGCGCAGCCGGTCGAATTCGTTACCGCCGATCTTCACATCCATGTTGCGCAGCGGGATGAAGTACGGAATCGTGCCCACTTCGTCTTGGGCCGCGAGCACTACGTTCGCGTTTCCGATCGGATCAGGGAAGCGGAACTTTTCCAGTTCCGCGAATCGCTTTTCCATGCCGAATTTTCCTTCGCGGTACACGCGCGGGCTGGAGATTGCCTCGTCGAAGGTTACTTCCGGAGACCACTGCGAGATGGGATCGTCGCTTTCGCTGCTTTCGTAGAGGCGGATTTGCACGGACTCGACTTCATCGAGCATCTCCGCTGCGCGCTTGACCAGCAGGTTGGTGAGTCCCGGCGCGGCTCCCGCGTTGATCAACGCCGTGCGGTTCTTTTCCTTGAAGCGTTTCGCGAAGGCGAACTGCTCGGCTTTGAAAGGGTTGCGGGTCAGGTGCGAGCTGAGGTCCACATAATGAGCGCGCAACCGCAGCGCCGCCCGCATAACGATTTGATTGAACACGGAAGCCGAGGCATTGACGATGAGGTTGCAGCCGCGAGCCGCCCGTACGATACCGTGAAGGTTGCGCGCGTTGACCTCTGTGACGGCGATGGTGCCGCGCTTGCCAAGGAAGCGCCGCCCGCGCTCGGGATCGCGGTCACCGCACCAGACCGTATGTCCTTGGCGCTCCAGCAATTGTGCGAGTAGGGAGCCGGTAGCCCCGGCGCCGAGAACGAAGATCCGCATGGCGTGGCAAAAACTCTATCACAGACGAGCGAAGACTCGTGGGAGGTTAGACTTTGGCGCTCCGCGAAGGAGCCCTTCCGTGCTCAGATCCTCATCCAAGTCGGGCCAATGTATGCCATATCCGCCGCCCGCGATCTTCCAGTGGTTTCGCTGCTGTTCCGAGGCGTGCAGGAGCTTGGGGAACCATGCGAGGGGTACGCTGATCGTGCGACCGTCCATGAGCGAAACGCAAAGCGACTCGGAAGCGAAAGTAACGTTCGAGACTCGCTCGTCAGCCGCCAACGCCAAAATGCCCATTCCAAGCCTCCAAAAAGGTCGGGCTGATACCGCTCGATCAAAGATTCTACGCTACGAAGCTCAACCGCACTAAAACCAAAATTTCGTGCTAGCGCCACCGGTGTGAGCCAAAACTTTGCAGACAGATTATCCCGGTCTGCGTGGACATGTGGTGGCTCATTGGGCTCGTGGCTATAGAAATAGAACCGATACGGGCCCACTGTAAGAGCGGTCGGCACGCGCGGATTGTACCGAATTGCAGCGGCCACCGC
>JBEKWY010000277.1:0-3829 GCA_049512575.1 Candidatus Acidiferrum sp. | reverse complement strand
CTCCTGGTGGACGATACGCCGGAGAACCTTGTCTCCCTGGAGGCCACCCTCAGCGGATTGGGTGAAGAGCTGGTGTTCGCGAATTCCGGCAGGGAAGCCCTGCGCCACGTCCTCAACGACGATTTCGCAGCCATCCTGCTGGACGTACGCATGCCCGACATGGATGGTTTCGAAACCGCTGAATTGATCCGCAGCCGCCCGCGGTCGCGCGAAATCCCGATTCTCTTCTTGACCGGATACCGCAACGAAGAACACTTGTTTCGGGGTTACGACCTGGGCGCCGTGGATTTTCTGTTCAAGCCCATCGTGCCCGAAGTGCTGCGCTCCAAAGTAGCTGTATTCGTGGAACTCAGCCGCAGCAACGCCAAGCTCAAGGAACAGGCCGACGAGCTGCGCAAACAAGCCGCAGTTTTGCAGAAGGCCGAGCAGCGCTTCCGCTCGCTGCTGGAGGCGGCGCCCGACGCGATGGTGATGTGCCGTGAAGACGGAACCATCGTGATGGTCAATTCGCGGACCGAGGTCTTGTTTAACTGCGGCCGCGACAAGCTGGTTTCGAAGGACATCCGGACGTTAGTGCCGGGCTGGGGTTTCCGGCTGCAGGCGGCTTGGGATGAAGACTTCGGCCAGGCCATATTCGGTTCCGTCGAGCGCGGCGTCGAGTTACTGGCTTTCCCCGACAGCCGGTCGCCGTTTCCAGTCGAGATCACTTTCAGCCCGTTGCAAACCGACGAAGGCATGGTGATTACCAGCGCCATACGCGACATCAGCGAGCGCAAGAGGACGGACGAGCAAATTCGCCAGCTCAATGCCAATCTTGAAGAGCGCGTCCTCGAGCGTACCGAAGCGCTGTTACGTTCCAATGAGGAGCTGCAGCAGTTCGCCTACGTGGCCAGCCACGATCTGCAGGAACCGCTGCGCACCGTCTCCATCTACGCCCAACTGCTGGCCAAACGCTATCGCGGCCAGCTTCAGGGGGACGCCGATCAGTTCATCACCTTTATCGTGGAAAGCGCGGAACGGATGGAGCGCCTGATCCACGACTTGTTGGACTTTTCGCAGGTGGAGGCGCGCGGGGCCGATTTCTTTACCAAACTAGGCTGCGACACCGTCTTGGACGACGCGATCCGCAATCTGAGGTCGTTGATCGAGGAAAGCCGCGCGGTGGTCACACGGGATCCTTTGCCCCTCGTCACGGGTGACGCGGTCCAGTTGACGCGGTTGTTCCAGAACCTGCTGGTCAACTCCATCAAGTACCGGGCCGAGGAAGCGCCGCACATTCATATCGCGGCCGAAGCCGGGAGCGGTGAGTGGCGCTTCTCGGTAAGAGACAACGGAATCGGCATCGAGCCGCAGTATGCGGAGAAAGTCTTCGGTATATTCAAGTGCCTGCAGCCCCGCGACCGAAGCTCCGGAAACGGCATGGGCCTGGCGATTTGCCGGAAGATTGTGAGCCGCCATGAAGGCCGTATTTGGGTCGAATCGGAACTGGGCAAAGGCGCCACATTCTATTTCACCTTGCCCAGGGACGAAGCCGCGCCAGCGGGTTGATCGTTCGTCCCGGATCGCGCGCCGGTCATGGCTTCGGGCTTCACCCAATCGTCAAACTCCTCCTCGGTCACATACCCCGAGCGCACGGCCGCATCCCGTAAACTGGTGCCCTCGCGCTCCGCGGCCAATGCAATGGCAGCGGCCTTCTCATAGCCGATGTGCGGATTGAGCGCCGTCGCCAACATCAGCGAATTCCGCAAGTGCTCCTCAATGCGCGCGACATTCGGCCGCAAGCCTCGCGCGCAACGCTCTTCAAAGGAGCGGCAGCCATCCGACAGCAGCGCGATGGATTCAAGCACATTGTGCAAAATGACCGGCTTGAACGTATTGAGCTGGAAATTGCCCTGCGAGCCCGCGAACGCCACCGTGTGATCGTTTCCGAAGACCTGCACGGCTACCTGGGTCAGAGCCTCGCACTGCGTGGGATTCACCTTCCCGGGCATGATCGACGAACCGGGCTCGTTAGCCGGCAGGGTCAGTTCGCCGATCCCCGCGCGCGGTCCGCTCGCGTACCACCGCACATCGTTGGCGATCTTCATCAGCGCGCCCGCCAGCGTCCGCAACGAGCCGCTCGCCGCCACCATGGCATCGTGCGCGGAAAGCGCCGCGAATTTGTTCGGCGCTGTGACGAACGGCTTCCCGGTTTCCCCGGCGATTCCTCGCGCCGCAGCCTCGCCAAACCCCGGCGGCGCGTTCACTCCGGTGCCGACCGCGGTGCCCCCGATGGCCACTTCGTATAAGCCGGCCAAGGTTTGGCGGATCCCCCCGCCCGCGGCGTCCAGTTGCGCCACCCAGCCGGAAAGGGCCTGCCCCAGCGTAACCGGAGCCGCATCCTGCAAGTGCGTGCGGCCCACCATTACGATGTCCCGGTAGGCATCGGACTTCGCGGCCAGCGTACGGCGCAGCGTGCCGACCGCCGGAAGCAGGGCGCCCTCGATCTGCTCCACCGTGGCCACGTGCATTACGGTTGGAAATACGTCGTTGGACGACTGGCTGCGGTTTACGTCGTCATTTGGATGAATCGGCGTCTTCGATCCGACAACTCCGCCCAGTATTTGAATGGCGCGGTTGGCGATCACCTCGTTCGCATTCATGTTGGATTGCGTGCCCGAGCCTGTTTGAAACACCACCAGGGGGAACTCCTCGTCCCACCGGCCGTCGATCACTTCTTGCGCCGCGCGTACGATGGCTTCCGCCTTCTCCCGCCGGAGTTCGCCCAGTTCGCAATTCGCTAGAGCGGCGCATTTCTTCACGATCCCTAGCGCCCGGATGACCGGACGGTCCCACCGGAAGCGTCTGCTCCCGATCGGGAAATTCAGCAGGCAGCGTTGGGTTTGCGCTCCCCACAGCCGATCCAGCGGAACCGCCACTTCACCTGAGGTGTCCGCCTCGATCCGGTTCATGCCACGTGCCCGTTCGTCCAGGCTGGTGCGTCGCTGGCGGGAAAGGATTCCGCCGAGGCTTCGTCTACGACATCGTACGGCGGATTACCTTCATCGCCGGGCGCGATGTTATCCCAATTCAGCGGCTTGATTTCATCGGCCATCGGCTATTCGAATGCACGTTCTATGCCGTTATAATCGAAGATCGCTCGGAAACTACTGTGCCATGCACGACCTCGAACTGTTGACGAAGGGAGTGCTGGCTGGATTGGCCATTTCAGCGCCGGTAGGACCGGTCAACGTCCTGTGCATTTCCCGCACTCTGTCGAAAGGCCGCTCAGCAGGCCTGATATCCGGCTTGGGAGCCGCGGCGGCCGACACCGTCTACGGCGCAGTGGCGGGCTTCAGCATCAGCTTCGTCATCGAGTTTCTGGTGCGCGAGGAATTCTGGATACGGCTCTGCGGTGGCACCCTCCTCATCGCCATCGGAATCCTGTATTACTTCAAGAAGCCGCAATCTTTGCACGAACCAGGCGAAAGTTCTGCGCATTCCGATTTCGTCTCCGCGTTTCTCCTGAACCTCACCAACCCTACGACTGTGCTTTCTTTTCTCGCACTCCTCGCGGCGCTGGGTATGGGACATCACCGGGCCCGCTGGCTGACTGTGCTTTTGATCGCCGGGATCTTTAGCGGCGCCATGCTCTGGTGGCTCGCGCTGGCCTCCACCACCGGGCATTTCCGCGACCGGTTCGACGATCGCGCCATGCTCTGGATGAACCGCATCGGCGGACTGGCCATCGGCGCATTCGGAATCCTGACTGTGATCCTCAGCCATTGGCACGTGCGGTAGCGTCGCGCCTCTTCCGTCCGAAAGAGCTAAGAAACGACTTGCGCATGGT
>JBEKWY010000276.1:0-3832 GCA_049512575.1 Candidatus Acidiferrum sp. | reverse complement strand
GGCGTCATAAGTGCGGAAAGTACAAAAAAGGCCGTGCCTAGTACGCACCCACCAAACAAACTACCGACACGATTAATATCACCTGTCTCTGAGTGACGTGGCCCTGGAGTGCACCGTAATACGTGATTAGGCCTGTCGGCACCGCAAAGATCGCTCCGATAATCCCGCCTTCAAAACAAGCCAGCTCAAATGCCTCCCTGCCAAAAAGGTGGCTCCGAACGCCAAATCCCAAGTAATGCTGCAGAGTTCCAATAAGGAGGCCTGCGAATCCGGAGCCCGATAGTACCGACACTAACTCGAGGAATCTGTTACGGCCTTTCGTTTTAGTTGTCGCGGCTCGAATCAATTCAATTCCTACTTCTTTTCGGCGATCAGTCTCAGCACAACCATCTTTCGTTATGGTGAACCGCTTTCGTTTTTGACCTGACTCTCCCCTTCTAGCTCATTGCGTTTTTGGGCCCATTCTTCTCATCTCGCATCTCTCCGCCGAACACCTACGCCGCCCAGCGATCCAGCGGTAACCGTCGCGCAGCCACGGCATCACACCGGGAATTTTCGCCAGCCAAAGCAGCGGGCGAGCCCACCAGATCTCTCGGGCCAGCGCCACGCCCGCATCGGCTCCTCCGTACTGGCGACCATCGGCGAGCAGGACGCGCATCTCGCGTAGTAACTCCGCCGGTGACAGACCCAGCAGCGCCCCGACACGCGCATCCTGCAACGGCGCCACCGCCAGCCCGCGTCTCTGCAATATCGGCGCCAGCCACCGCGCGATCCGCGTACAAAATCCACACTGCGCGTCGAAGAACAGCCAGCCGCGCGCGTGCCGCCCTTTTCCATCCGTAAATTCCGACGCCAGCGAAATCATATCGATCCTCTAGTCACTCGCCACTCGTCACTTCTTCCGTGCCTCCGGGCCATCTTCCTTTTGCTCGCCGTTCGCGACCGGAACGCCCTCGCAGCCGCGGGTGCTGGATCGTTCTGAAGGCCTCAGGGGCTAAAGCCCAAGATTTTGCAGGCTCTTCCGGCACGGCTGAAGCCGTGCCCTCCCGAAGAGCACTTACGAGATGCCCACTCGGCACTCGGCGCTAGCCATTCGCCACTTTCTTCTGCCCCAGCAACGTCACTACCTTACCCCGCAGCTTCACGACGCCTTTCAACGCGCCGGTCGGCATATGCAAAATCTCCTCGAACAATCCGGTCATCACCGTCAAAAATTCCAGCATGGTCTCCAGCCGCTCGCGCGTGTAGGCGTCACCCTGCGGGTTCGCCTTCAATTCCGCCACACATTCGCCAATCGCTTTCAAAGTCGGATCGATTTCGCGGCGCTTGCGCTCCTCGGACACGATACGGAAAATCTCCCAGACATCCTTGATGGACTCGAAATGATCGCGCCGGTCGCCCAAAACATGCACGACCCGCACAATTCCCCATCCTTGCAACTCTCGCAAACTGGTGCTCACATTCGAGCGCGCCACCGCCAAGGTTGTGGCGATCTCATCCGCAGGCACCGGCTTCGGCGCGAGAAACAAAAGCGCATGCACTTGCGCGACGGTGCGGTTGATCCCCCAGCGCGTGCCCATCTCTCCCCAGTGCAAAATGAACTTCTGGGCCACCGGGGTAAGGCCGCTCTTGATCGTTTCACTCATGTCTTGGTCCTCGATTGCTGAGGGAAAGGCTGGCCCAGCCGTATCTTCTGTTCTTTCTGTCCTTACAGAATATACCGCAGATACAGCTGCCTGTCAATCTTGTCCCTCACTTAGGTTGCCTACTCTTTGGAGGACTTCAGGTAGGAGACGCCGGAATGTGTGCCCTGAGAAAACAGCGGCGCCAGTGGATCGGGGTCGGTCCGCGCCTTCAGGTAGCGATCAAAAAACGCAACGCTGTAGGCGTCGATGCTTTCGTGATAGGTGCGGTTGAGACCAGTCCAGGCGAGATGCCCTGCGCCGTCAAACTCCACATAGTATTTGGGACGCGAGGTGAGGTCGTAGGCGCCATTGAGGCGCCGCACCTCGGGAGTAATGCCCAGGTCGAGCGTGCCTCCTTGATACATCACCGGCACGTTCAGGTGCGCGAGGTCCCCGTTCGCGACGTACGGATTGGAATAGGGCGACAGCGCGAGGACGGCTTTGATGCGGGGATCTCTCCACGAAGGCCACGCGCCCGCGAGTCCGAGGGCTGTGTATCCACCAAGGGAATGACCTGAGATGCCGACTCGGCCGGGGTCCACAGTCACGCCTTGGAAAGACTTCTCCGCCAAGGCCGCGTCGAGCACCGCTTCGATGTCGTCGCGGCGGTCGCGGTAGGTGGCGTCGCTCCATTTTTGGGGGTCACCAAGAGGTTTCTCAGGCCGGCCGAACGATCCGGAGTGGCGCGCGCTGCCGCAATGGGCGTCTTTGTGATTGGGCGCCAGGACGAAATAACCGGCTTTCGCGAAAGCTTCCATCAAGAAGATCGACTGGGTGTTGCAGCCGGTAAAACCATGCGAGAACAGAACCAAGGGATAGCCCCGCGCGGGAGGCGCGCCAATAGGCGCCCAAAGAGCCACATCGCGTCCCGCGACGCTGATGTGCTTTACGTTTTCTTCGGCGGCGCCTACAGCGTGGCGAGCGGCAAATCGCGCCGCAGCCAGAAAGACGGCGAAGGCCAATATGACGAGGATCAGTTTTTTCATGTGTTCTGCCCCGGCCCGGCCAGCGAGATACCCGCGTTGTACAGCTTTATGTATATAAGTTAGCGCTCGAAGCGACCGGTTCCGGAGTCGAATCCGCGCAGCGATGTCGATTCCAGTAATAACGGTGTCCGACGCCGCCGGACCTCCTGGCCTGAACGCCTTCGACCGTGGTCGCTCGTTTGCGGGTCGCGTGCGTTAAACTATAGGCCGGGCCAACTTCTTCTAAGGCCACCCAAGGACATCGACGACCGACCAGCCATGACCCAGGAAAAATGGACCGCAGTTGACAAGTACTTCGACAAAATCTTTGTGCCGCCCGACCCGGCTCTTGAGAACGCCATCGCGGCCAGCACCGCGGCAGGGCTGCCGGCCATCGCCGTGACGCCTACGCAAGGGAAGCTGCTGTTCCTGCTGGCGCAAATGCAGGCGGCGCGGAACATCCTGGAAATTGGGACGCTGGGGGGCTACAGCACGATCTGGCTGGCGCGAGCGCTGCCATCCAGCGGCCGCCTGATTACATTGGAATTCGATCCCAAGCACGCCAAGCTCGCCAGCGCGAACATCGCTCACGCAGGACTGAGCCAAATGGTCGAAGTGCGCGTCGGCCCGGCGCTGGACGCTCTGCCGCAGCTGGCCGCCGAGGGCCGCGGGCCATTCGATCTGATCTTCATCGACGCCGACAAAGAGAACAACGCGCCCTACTTTGACTGGTCGCTGAAGCTTTCCCGTTCTGGCACCGTGATCATCGTGGACAACGTAGTCCGCGACGGGGCGGTGATTGACCCCGCCAACCGGGATCCCGCCATCGTTGGCATCCGTCGCTTGAATGAGCGGTTGGCGGCGGAACCGCGAGTGAGCGCGACCGCCATCCAAACTGTTGGAAGCAAAGGGTATGACGGGTTCACGCTGATTCGGGTCCTAGGCTGAGGTCGCAGCGGCGACCACGGAATCCAGAATGGATTGGCTCAAATTAGGCTAAGCAATTGATTTCGCTGTGACTGTGCCGAAGGAAGGACGGACGCGTCCGTCCTTCCTTCCCTCGTTTTTCGTGACCTGGTCTTGCAGGTTCAGCTCGGCGTCGTCCTTCGCTTCGATCTCAGGGGAACGATACACGGGCTCCAGAGCGTGCCTTTGTCGGGCACACCTGGTGCGCTGGCTGAG
>JBEKWY010000275.1:0-4445 GCA_049512575.1 Candidatus Acidiferrum sp. | reverse complement strand
GTATCTGAATTTTGTCGGCCGCATGTACGGGCTGGACCGCGCCACCACCCGGCAACGCTCCGAAGAGCTGCTCGAATTCATGCAACTGGCCGACCGTCCCAAATCCGTGATCGCCGATTATTCACACGGCATGCAGAAGAAGCTCGCGCTGGCTGCGGCCGTCATCCATGGTCCACGCATACTTTTTCTCGACGAACCGTTTGAAGGCGTGGACGCGCTCGCAGCCGGCGCACTGAAAGCCCTTCTCGGACGCATGACCGAGCGCGGGGTGACGATTTTTCTGACCTCGCACGTGCTCGAGATCGTGGAACGCTTGTGCAGCCACGTCGCCATCATTCACAAGGGCCGGCTGGTCGCGCAGGGCTCGCTCGAAGAACTTCGCGCGGGAACCGCGAGCGAAGAAGGCCGCGAGACAACCTTGGAGGAAATTTTCCTGTCGATCGTAGGCCAGGACGGATCGGGACGCCCGCAAATGGAAGAGCTCTCTTGGCTAATGTAGCCGGCAAGGTCGGCGTGGCCACCCAAATCCGGCTGGTTGCTGAGCTGCGTTGGCGGATCCTTCGGAATCTGATCTGGGCGGGAATTTTTTCCAGCCTAATCGTGATTGGCTTGGGTTTCGCGTTTTGTTGGGGCGCGTACATCTCGCTTTCTACTGGCCATTTCGGATGGCTGGTTCTGCTTTTCTGGAGCATTTTTCTTTTCTGGCAGGTTTTCCCCATTTTTATTGCCGGATTCGGAGCGACATTTGAATTTCGCACGCTCTTGCGCTTCCCGCTAAGCCTCACCGCGTTCTATCTTGTGGGTTTGGCCTACGGCTTGGCCGATTTTGCCGCTATCGCCTGCATCTGCTGGTTATTGGCGACCACGATTGGTGCCGGCATCGCTGATCCGGGTTTGCTGCCGAGCGTTTTTCTGGTCGTTATACTTTTCGTGCTGATGAACATCACCTTTGAGCGGCTGATCGGTTCCTGGCTGGAGCGCTTGCTTGCCCGCCGTCGCACACGAGAGGTGGTCTTCGGACTTTTTATTCTCCTCAGCGTTTCCGCACAATTCATCGGCCCGTTGATCACCGGCTATGCCAAACGATCGCCCCCCTCGACTTTGCATTTCTTGCCGTATCTGTCGCCGTTTCCGCCTTCGCTTGCCAGTAACGCAGTGGCAGCGGCAGCCAGCGGCCGATACGCCGCTTTCTTGTTGAGCGTCGCGGGACTTCTTGTCTACATCGCAGTTTTCAGCACGTTGTTGTGGTTTCGATTCGCGGCCCAGTATCGCGGTGAAGAACTCAGCGAAGCTGCAAGCCCTGCTCGCCTCGCGCGCCGCGCCGTTCCGAGGGCGGACGAAGCGGGCGACGCTCTAGGTTTGCTGTCCCCGCAAGTCGCCGCAGTCCTGCGAAAGGAATTCCGCTATCTTTCGCGAAATGGATTTGTGCTGGTATCGCTGCTTTTGCCGCCCGTCCTCGTCCTGCTATTCACATCTCAGTTCGGTGGGCGACACCCGACCGTGACACACCGAGGGATTTCGCCGGAGATGTTTTTTCCCGGAATGATGGGCTACCTGATCCTGATGCTGATGACGCCCGCCTACAACTGCTTCGCGTACGAAGGGCGTGGCATCCAGACTTATTTCATGGCGCCTGTGCGATTCCGCGATGTCCTGTTGGGAAAAAACCTGATGCATGTCGGCGTGCTGGCTTTTGAGATCGTTCTGTCCATCACGGTGCTCTCGCTGCGAATTGGGCTGCCGTCAACGCCGGTTTTTGTAGCCACCATCGCGGCGGTCGTTTTTGCGATCGCCGGTCAATTCGCGATCGCGGACTGGGTTTCCCTCAGCTTTCCGCGAAAACTTGAGTTTGGCTCCATGCGTGGGCAGCGGTCTTCGGGAGTTTCCATCTGGGTGGCGTTCGGCGTGCAAATTCTCCTCGCAGGCATCTGTTCGCTGATCCTGTTCGCAGGCCGCTGGACCGGAAGTCCCTGGCTGCCTGCGGAGGCTTTCATCGGACTTGCGGTGGCCTCCGTTGCTGGATATTTCGCTGCGCTCGATGCGCTAAGCAACGTTGCGGAAAAAAAGAAGGAAATCCTGATCGAAACGCTCTGCCGGTGAAAAACGGCACCTGCATTTGCTCAAGGCTGTTTGCTCAAGATATCGATGTAGCGCCCTGCAATCGCCTCCCACGCGAAATGCTCTCGATATGTTGCAGTGCTTCGCTCGGAAAGAGAGGCTCGGAGATCCGCATCGGACAAGACGCGGAGCAGCGCTTCGCCCAGCTCGGGTTTCTTCTCTCGCGATACCAACACGACGCCCGCCTCCGTCATCGGCGGTGCCGTTTCCGCGCCCGCATAGGCGATCAGCGGCAAGCTGCAGGCAATTGCCGCAATGGCGCTGCCGCGTCTGCTGGAAATCGGCGCGCGCACGAAGAGTGCGACGTCCGAGGAAGACAACGCCTGAACCACTTGCTCGGCCGGAAGAACGCCTTCGACGCACACTTCGACCGGCACATCTCTTAGCGCATCGCGCAATTGAGGCTCGAACTCGCTGGCTCCCCGTCCGAACGCGTGCAGCCGAATGCGGATGCCACGTGTTGCCGCAAAACGCACGGCCTCCACGATTCGTTCGCATTCACCACGCCCCGTTGCGCCTTCCGTGATTCCGAATATCGCAACAGATCGCAGGCTGGACTCTCGTCCTTCTTGCGTCCCAGCGAGAGGTGCGATGGGCAGGTTGGCGCCGACGGGAATGAAAGCTGCGCAGGACGGGGGACGACCGAGCCAGGAAATCACATCGAGAGGGACCGTGAAAATTCCAAGGTCCGAACTCTTCAGCGCTTGCTGCATGACGCGCAATTGCGCGCGGCGTCGCATTTTGTCGATCGCACGTGCTCCGCTATACGGCTCGACATCATGGTAAACGATTGCGATTCGCGCGCCAGCGGCGCGCAGTTCGTTCAACACGCGAGCAAATCGCAAAGGAAACCCGCGCGCCGACCACGCCAGCGCCGTGTATTGCACAAGCACCCACCGGCTGCGCCACTCGCGCGCTCTTTCCCGAAGATCGCGCAATGCGGCAGGCCATCCGCGATCGGCCCAGGTGACTCGCGCCAGCTCCATCGCAAAACCGCGATCGTGCAGCGCGCCGCCCAGATAGCGGCAATACTCTTCGACGGCGTCGGTCGGCTCATCCCGCCGGCCCAGCAGCGCGATGATGCGGCGTTCGTTCATTCGCGGCCGCTCATTTTTCGACGAGGAAGCTACCGATCACCAGGGCATCCATACCCGAGCTGAAAAACGTGCGCACCGCGTCGGTCGGCGTGTTCACGATCGCTTCACCACGCAGGTTAAACGACGTGTTCATCACCACGGGCACTCCGGTGCGTTTGCCGAATTCATCGATCAATCGCCAGTAGAGCGGATTGATCTCTTTCTCAACGGTTTGCGGCCGCGCACTGCCGTCGACGTGCGTCACCGCGGGAATCACGGCGCGCTTTTCCGCGCGGACCTGGGCCGTCAATATCATGAACGGAGAATCCGTCGCGCTCTCGACGAAATCGGGGGCCACTTCTTTTTTCATCGAAGGCGCGAAAGGACGCCACCACTCACGGAACTTTACCGCGTTGTTCACCTTCGCGGTCATCTCGGGATCGCGCGGGTCGGCCAGAATCGACCGGCTCCCGAGCGAACGCGGTCCAAATTCCATCCGCCCCTGAAACCAGCCGAGTATTTTTCCCTGCGCCAGCAACTCCGCGGCGACGCACGCGGGATCATTGACGCGCGTGTAGTGGAGTTTGTAAGTTTTCAACGATGCCTCGATGGCTTCGTCGTCAAACGCGGGGCCAAAATAAGCGTGGCGCATCGCGCGCATCGGCAAACGTCCGCCGTTGTCCAGATACGGAGCCAGTGCTGCCCCCAGCGCGACGCCATCGTCTGAGGCCGCGGGCTGCACGAACATCTTGTCCACGATTCCCGACGCCAGAATCTTGCCGTTCGCTTTCGAATTCAGCGCCACTCCACCCGCCAGGCAAAGATTGCGCGATCTCGTTTTCGCCAGCGCCATGCGCACCACGCTCATCATCGCCCGCTCGCAATAATCCTGCACCGCGTAGGCGATATTCTTCTGACGGTCGTCAATGTCGCTTTCGGCCGCGCGCGGCGCGCCGAGCAACGCGCTGATTCCCGAGGACGTGCCAGTTCTGCCGCCATTGAGCCGCTTTGCGTGTACGCGGTAAGGCGCGGCCTCCGGATCGATGAACGCATCGAGGTTCACGCCGGGCTGCCCGTACGGCGCAAGCCCCATCACTTTCCACTCGTCGCTGTTCGGCACAAAGCCGAGATATTCGGTGAACGCGCTATAAAATCCACCGATGGAATTCGGAAACGGAATCGTCAGTAGGTGTTCGATCCTGCCGTTGCGACCGTGCCAGATGGAGGTCGCTTCCCATGCTCCGCGGCCGT
>JBEKWY010000274.1:0-3941 GCA_049512575.1 Candidatus Acidiferrum sp. | reverse complement strand
AAATCGCGTATATACTCGCGTGTTTCTCCAAGGATACGAGGGCTGTCATCGTTCCCGACGCGCTTATGCCCGGCGATCACTGCGCGTGGTTTAAGCGACTCCATTTTATCGAGAGCGGCCACCCACTCTTCGCGCTTCTGCTGATCGGGCGACTCTGACAGATGTAGGTGAACGCCGTTGTAGGCGGCATCACCGGCTACGACCAAACCGATGGACGGAACATGAAGGCAGGTCGTGTCAGCCGTATCGGTGAATCCAAGCGGCACACTGATCAAATCGTGTCCTTCCAGGTTGATGACGTTTCCGGTTAGCTCTTCGGCAATTGCAAGATGACTGGAAATCTGTCCCGGAAAACGCGGATTCCAAAATGTCGCGAGAGACTCCGGCGATGCCTGCTGGCGCATAACCTTGATGACATCCGGCCGCGCGACAAAGCGGGCACTTGGAAATCGCTCCAGAACCGTGCTGGTGCCAAAAAAATGATCGCCGTGGCCGTGAGTGGCGTAGATCGTCGTCAGATTCTTTCCGCTCGCCACAACCCAATCCGACAGGGCACGTGCCTGCTCGACCGTAATGGGGGTGTCGACCAGGACAGCGTCGCGCTCCCCAGAAATGAGAGTCGACGAAATATTAGGCCACGGCCGCTGTCTCTCGCCCGGAGGCAATTCGCTCGTGATGGCAGGTATGCTGGGGGCCAAGAATACGTCCCATCCCAGAGATGTTTTTTGAGTTGTCCGTCCGGTTTTGGACGCACCGGTATTGGATTGTCTCTGACTTGAACGAGCTTGGTCAGCCCGGATTGGCCAATTGGTAGTCGACACGAGAACGGTTCCAAAAGCATCAGACAGGAACTTACGTCTTGAGTTCATTACGTCCCCCTTTCAGCTAGACTTGAGCTCTGCCGCCGTCAACGAACAGTTCGATACCCGTGACGAAACTGGAGTCATCCGAAGCGAGAAACAACGCCACCTTCGCAACTTCTTCGGGTTCCCCCATTCTCCCCATCGGGATGGTGGATACAATCCGCCCGATCAGGTCTGCTGATTGCCGGCTCACCAGCGGCGTATTGATCGGACCGGGACTAACAACATTTGAGCGGATCCGACGGTCCTTCAGATCGGTAGTCCAGGTCCGGACGAAAGATCGAATCGCAGCCTTACTCGCGGCGTACACGCCGAAGGCGGCTGTACCCTTAACACTCGCGACAGAGCCGTTAAGAATTATGGAGCCGCCATCCTTCAGCAACGGTAACGCCTTTTGCACGGTGAAGAGCGTTCCTCGCACATTGATGTTAAATAGCATGTCGAAATGCTCTTCGGTGACCGCCCCGAAGGGGACAAATTCGCCAACGCCAGCGTTGGCAAAAACAATATCGATTCGGCCTTTCACCTTGGAAACGGTCTCGTAAAGACGATCAAGGTCGGCGAGGTTGGCAACGTCTCCCTGAACTCCGAAAACATTGGCACCGATGGTCTTCACAGCTTCGTCGAGTTCCTTCTGGCGGCGGCCCGTGATGAAGACATAAGCGCCCTCTTCGACGAAAAGTTTTGCCGTAGCCAACCCAATCCCTTCTGTTCCGCCGCTGATGACAGCCGTCTTGCCTTCGAGCTTTTTGGTCATTGCCGTTCTCCGTTGTTGCTGCTGGCCATCAGTTCATCCGCCTTGTTCATAGGGTTCCCGGAAGTCTGGCCTGCAAACTGGAGCAACCGGTACCATATTGGCGGGCTGAGACTAGCCGCGCGTGGTTTGCGGCGTGATCCGCACGGACCTGTGAAGCAGATAGACCACCGAGAATTGGAGGACGGCGATAATGAGCGGCCCAGCGCATTTCCCAAGATCATGCTCAAACAGACCGATTCCGGCATCCAGCAATTGCATGGCGCCGGCGAGCGCACCCAGGAGTAGCAACGCAGGCGTCGCCTGCTTGTAGATCGCCCCCAATGCGAACAAACCCAGCGGAATTGTTCGCGCCGCCGCGTACATCGCCAATATCAAGGCCGCCTGCGTTGGAACGGATTCGACGGGGACCAGGTATTGCGGGCGGATGATCCCCACGATGGAAAAGCCGCTCGCGACCAGGACATTGATTGACGTGACCACCGAAGCCAGCCGGAACGCCTTTGTTGTTGTCATTGATTTCTCTCTCAGGGAGCTGAGCCTAAGCGCTCTGAGCCTTCGTGTGATACGCGGGCACAAAAACATCCTGCACAAATGTTTCAAACGAAGTCGGCGTGCTGTTCTGCCTCGAACGTGGCTCCTGCGCAACGAGGAGTCCTCCATTGATGGCCTCGAACATCTCGATGTACACGGCGGCTTTCTTAGACGACCATCCCGTTTGCACTAACACCTGTCGTACCTGGTCATACGAAAACTGCTCATAACGCAGGTCCGGTTTGCCGATACCGCGAGCAATCGCAGCCGTAACTTCCGTCATCGACAGATCGCGCTCGCCAAGCACTTCGCGCGCTTCCTTGCCGGAAAAATCCAGGTCCAGGAGGCGCTGTGCCGCGTAGCTGCCAACGTCTCGTGTCGCGATCATGGGCAGCTTGAGGTCCGGCAGCAGCGCATGCCCGAACAGGCCCATCCCGCGAATCATGTCGACCGCCGCCAGATTGTTCTCCATGAAATACGCAGCTCGCAGGTGCAGAACGTTCAAATCGCTGATCGCGTTCAGCTTTTCCTCGGAAGAATGCAGCCCGGTGACTGGTCCCGTACCCTGCGGAACCTGCGCACCGTAGCTGCTCAAATGCACAGCGTGGCGCAGGCCAGATTCCTTCACGCCTTTCGCAATCGCATCGCTCTGTTGCTCTTGCTCTTCACGGGAGTGCAGAGGCGGCAGTATCGCGTATGCCGCGCGCGCTCCACTGAAGGCTTTGGTGAGCGCAGACGCATCGGTCATGTCCGCTGCGAAAGCCTCCGCGCCTTTGCGCACTAAGCGCTGTAGCCGCTCCACGTCTCGCCCGACGACGCGCACTTTCTCGCCCCTCGACAGCAGGAAATCGGCAATGATCGAGCCGGTGTTCCCACTCGCGCCCAAGATCACATACTTTGCATTCGAAACAACGGGTGAAGTCATGGCTACTGCCTCCTTGGTTTGGTAAATTTGGTTGTCACCTGGGAAATGTGTCGCCGAACATGGGAAGGCCGCTGACAGATTCGGCCTTGGTCGCCTCGTCCTGCAAAACGTCCCAGTGCTCTTTGAGAAGACCGTCTTCGAACCGGATAACGTCGGCTGCGATCCATGCGGCGGGCCTTCCCATCCCAGTGAAGCGGCCATGCGCTATGACGTAATCGCCTTCGGCGATGATGAGCTGGTTCTCATAGTGCAACGTCTCCGGCGCTGAGCGGACGAGATTGAATAGACCGTCGCGACCTGGCGCTATGTGTGCGCTGTGTTGGATGTACTTCGGTGACCAGAAGCGTTCCGCCGCAGCGTAGTCACGTTTGTTGAACAGTGCCTCGAATGCTTCGAGCACGATTGCCTTATTTCGTTCTGGGGGTGAGTTGCTCATTGCTTCTCCTGTGCTTGAAACGGGTTGCTCTACGCTTTCACTAATGTAGAGTATGCTCGTACTCCAGAAGTTGCAAGGTATTTTAGAAAAATCTCTGTAGGAACATCCCGTAGGACCTTACTTGCTATGGACAGCGTTGACGTTTGTCGTTGACGCATTGGGTTCCTTGCACCAAGATTAGGCAGTTTACATCCAATCAAGGAAGAGTATGTTGATACTCTAGGTGGTCTTCCTGCCTGGGGCGATCCAGGCGGACTTCGGAAGAGAGAGTGATGGCAGATGGGTTATTCGAAGAGTGACAAGGCGAAGACGCACGATCGGATCGTGAACGTTGCCGCCAAGAGGTTTCGCGAGCTCGGCCTCGAAGGCATCGGCGTTGCCGATGTGATGAAGGAAGCGGGTGTTACTGCTGGTGGGTTTTACAAACAT
>JBEKWY010000273.1:0-3999 GCA_049512575.1 Candidatus Acidiferrum sp. | reverse complement strand
ACCAACCTCTCAACATTCGCCGTCACAATTCCGCTCCTAATCGCTGCCGCGCTCCTTGCCAGTTTCGTACCAGCTCGTCGCGCCAGCCGCGTAGATCCTATCGCCGCCCTCCGCCAAGACTAGCTCGCCCCATTCAAACAGCGAACCAAGTGGCGCTACTTTCACGACAATCTCAACAGACCACCTCAAGAGATCGTCTATGATAAAGCCCTCAAATGAAATCCTCTGACACCAAACTGATCCGGCTGATCGCTCTTTTCAAGCTGCTGAAAGCAGTTCTTCTGATCGCCGTTGGTGTGGGCGCTTTCAAGCTGGTTCACACCGATATCACGGGCGTCCTGGCGGAGTGGGCCGCAAGGCTGGGCCTTGATCCGGGAAGCCGCTACGTCGGTCGCGCCATTTTAAAGTCTGCTACTCTCACTCCGAGCAAGATCAAGGATCTTGGAGTCGGCAGCTTCATTTACGCGGGCCTCTTCCTAACCGAGGGCATCGGACTCTGGCTGGTGAAACGTTGGGCCGAGTGGTTCAGCATAATCATCACCAGCTCGCTCGTCCCGGTAGAAATCTACGAGATACACCGGCATTTCACGGCGCCTAGGGTCTTGGCGCTCTTGATCAATATTGCCGTGGTCGGATATCTTCTCTATCGCATTCGAGCCGAACGTTCTGCCTCGAACGCTCCCGCTTAAGTTAGCTTGGATATCGGCTTGCGGCCGATCGCAACGAGCCGCTCGGCATCCGGACCATAGGTATCTCCGTCGAGATTCCCGTACAGTTCCACGGCGATGAATCCCGCGCGCTCCATGCGGTCCCGCAGCTCTTGACCGGAATAAATCGTGTGATGGAACTTAAAGCTCTTCGTCCGGCCGTTCCGTATGACCAGCCATTCGTTCCGAACGCGGGTCCAATCATCAAAAATCTCGTGTCGCTCCACCATGACTGTACCGTCGGGTAAAGTAGTCGATGTTGTGGGCTGAAGAATTCTTGCCAGGCGTTCTTTGCCCAACAACTCGATCAAGCACGCTCCGCCCGGCTGTAACGACGTGACCATATTCTGCAACACCGTCATGTCTTCCTGCTTATCGTCGAAATACCCGAAGGAAGTAAACATGCTGAGCACCAGGGCAAACGATCCTGGGCGCACGAAATCGCGCATATCTTTCTGAACCCACTCGATCTTGACGCCCGCAGCCCTGGCTTTTGCCCGCGCCTTATTCAGTAGGTACGCCGTTCTGTCCACTCCAGTAACCCGGAATCCCTTTCTTGCCAGCGCGATGCTGCATCTGCCGGGACCGCAACAGAGGTCGAGCACAGGTTTGCCAACGGGCTTCGTCAGTGCCAGTGCCTTCGCGATTTGCTCGTCTGCATCGGCGATCCGCTTCTCCGGAAACATAAATGGATAAAGATCGCGCCAAAACGAATCGTCGTCGAACCACTCCTTTTTGCGCCTTGCGGTTTTCATCGGCTCTGCCGCATATACTAGCAGAGTCGCAAATTGCCTCTCCGCCGATTGCTTGCCTTGCACGGGTACCGACTTGTCCCATGGTTCGATTTTTGAACCTGGGTCTTGCGGTTGACTTTTTCCTCTCACTCCTCGACATTCATCCAAATCGAGCGGCTTCGCTGCGACGTTCACGTCCCGACGCTCTTTTCCCGAATTGGTCCTTGACAAAAGGTTATCAACATGCTATCCTCGCCTGTGTTATCAGAAACATTAATTCGAACGCTTGCCACACCGCCCGCTTTCTCCCATATCCGGCCGCCGAACGCCGCAACAGCGCTAAACCCTTTAGAATCCGCACTTACGAAAAATGCGCCCGTAACTCGTTTAGAATCCGCAGATCCAAAAACAAAGGACTTAAAGTCCTTTAGAATCCGCACTTACGAAAAAGGTGGGGGGAGGGGGGCCGCAAGCGCTCGACATTTAGAATCTGAGGTGGGCTGACGGCCAATGTCTTGACTTCATCACATGCCGGGCGTAGCTTACGCTAAGCAGTGTGTTTCCAATGACCTACATCTTCTATCCTGCGGGCGACCACCGCCACTTTTCTGCGAGGCGGCGATGATTGATCGAACCTCCGAACTCGCTAGGCATCTAGCGTTTACCCGCCGTGACTTCCTGCGCTCCGCCGCCGGAGTAGCTCTTGGCAGCACGCTCCTCCACTCCCCGATCGCCTTGGCCGGGGCCGCCATGAAGAGGCGAAAGGTCGTCGTCATCACCTTCGGTGGGGGTGCCCGTGACCAGGAGACCTTTGCGCCCGAAGGCCAGGAGAACATCCCGCACCTGATGCGCGAGATGATTCCGCAATCCACCTTTTTCACCCAGGTCGTCAATCGCGGCATCCTCGGCCACTACGTCGCTACCGCCAGCTTGGCTACCGGTACCTACGAAACTTTCAACAACTTTGCCGCTGTCTCTCCCGAAAATCCCACCGTCTTCGAGTATTTCCGCAAGGACTTGCACCGTCCGGCCTCGGATGCCTGGGTCATTGCTCCCAGCAATGGCTTCAACCGCATCGGCGAAAGCAGCCACCGCTCTTACGGTCCAGGGTTGGGAGCGCGGGTGATTCTGCCCAAGCATCTGCTGACCGCAGCCACGTCGGGCGGCGGAAGCGATTACGCGCACCTGCTCCGCGACAACTACGAAACTCCGTTCTACACGCCCGAGCTCGCCGGTAACGAGTTTGAATTGCAGCAGTTAGCGATGATGCTGAAGCTCTCAGTCGACGACTTCAAAGCTCACGCCCTCACCCTTTCCAGCCCCGACGAACTCTCCGTGTACATCGCGCGCCAATTGATGAAGCAAGTCGCGCCCAGCCTCCTGTGGATCACCATGCATGACATCGACATCGCCCACGCCGGGGCCTACTCCTTATATATTGATGGCATTCGCCGCACCGATCGCCTCTGCGCCGAACTCTGGAAAACGATTCAGACCGAGCCGGAATACGCGGGCAACACCACGCTGTTCATCCTGCCGGATTTCGGGCGCGACTCCGACGAAGACGCCGGCGGCAACGGCTTTCAGCATCACCGCACCGGTGACGCGCTCTCTCGTACGACCTGGATGATGGCTATGGGCGCGGGCGTCCGCGAAGGCGTCGTGTACGATCGCCCGGCGGAATCGACCGATCTCGTGCCGACGCTCGGCTCCATGCTCGGATTCTCGGCTTCGCTCGCACAAGGCAAGCCGATACCTGAATTGTTGTGATCGTCATGCAGCCAACCGACCTCAAGCCCGAACAGTTCAACGGCTATCCACCAGAAGCTCGGAAGCTCGCCGCGAACTACATCAGCGCATTGCAACGTCTTCCGATGAGCTTCTTGCCCAGCCTGTTGCGAGAGGTCATCGAATACGATTTCAAGTTTCCCGTGGAACGCAGAGCCGTCGAGAAGGAGCTCGCGAACCTCGCGTCTCTTTCTCAGGAACAGCTGAAAGACTGGTTTCAGGGCTTCGCGCAGATCCGTCTTTCATCGCAGCTTGAAAATGCGGATTGGGTGAATGCTCCCGCGCAGTTCGTGGAGCAATTGTCGGCACACTTGTGGAGCACTCACCAGCTCGATACGTTTCGCACCGCAGCCGTCGGTTATGCCGAACGTCTGCGCGCCGCCGCGCCGCCTGAGCCGCCGCTGATCCCCAGACTTGGCATCGCGATCATCGGCCAGGGAGTAGCCGCGTATGACGCGCCGCTTTTCCGAAAACTTCGCCCCCATGGCGCGTATTTCAATCACGTTCAACCAGAAAACGGTTTGGCAATGTTGCTGGATGCGCTTGCCGCGCGAGCGAAAGCGCATCCCATTCCTTACGCGCATTGGTACGTCGATGGTGGCCAGGAAGCGAAGTACGATCCTGCTCTCACGTGCGTCTCGTACCATGGCCTGGAGCCTGCGCGCGCTGCATTAACCGCAAAGATGCGTGCCGAAATTGAACGGCCCGGCATGGGACCTGAAGCCCTGCGCACGCTGATGGCCCGCATGCGTCCCGAAGACCTCGGCATG
>JBEKWY010000272.1:0-4051 GCA_049512575.1 Candidatus Acidiferrum sp. | reverse complement strand
GAGGTTTCGGCGGCGGAGGTTTCGGCGGTGGCGGCGCAGGCGGAAGCTGGTAAACTCAGGCATATTTCTTAGCGGTACTCTGGAAGATCGCGCCTCACAAAAATGGAAGCCAAACTCAAAGAACTGGTCAATCGCCTTCAGGCCGCGGCCAAGGACAATCTCCTAGGCGTCGCCCTCTACGGCTCCGCGGCCACCGGCGAATTCCACGAAGGCCACTCCGACCTCAATATCCTCTGCCTGGTCGCCCGCGCCGGCTCAAAAGACCTCGAAACCCTCCACGGCGTAGCCGAATGGTGGATCAAAAAAGGCAATCACCCTCCGCTACTGTTCACCCGCGACGAACTCCTGCGTTCCGCCGACGTTTTCGCTATCGAGTTCCTCGACATGAAATCGCGCCACCGCATCCTCTTCGGCGAAGACTTCCTCACCACCCTCGAAGTTCCCCTTCACCTTCATCGCTCCCAGGTCGAGCGCGAACTCCGGACCAACTGGCTCCGTCTCCGCCAGGCCATCCTGGCCGCTCCACTCGACGAGAAGACGCATCTCGGCATCATGACCCAGTCGCTCTCCACCTTCTGCGCCCTCTTTCGCCACGCACTATTCGCCGTGGGCCAACCCATGCCCGCCACAAAACGCGAAGCCGTAGTCGCCACCGCCGCGCTGACTGGCGCCGACCCCACCGCCTTCCAATCCCTGCTGGACGTGCGTGAAGGAAAGAAAAAGAAAGACGCCATCGACGCAGAAGCTACCCTGCGTTCCTACCTCACCTTCGTGGAAGCGGTCACCAACGAAGTAGACCGCCGCCTGGACACCCCATGAACCTCGAAACTCGTAACTCGGAAAACGAAATTAGGAGCGGCGCCACTCGTACGCGACGTGATCCTGATCGAAGATACGAGCGCATCACCAAGGTGTCATCCTGAGCGAAGCGAAAGATCTCAGCGTAAGATACGCCTCGGTCTCGATCTATGGCGTTGCAGCGGCCGCCGATCGTGGCGGGCGCCTTCGACTTTCGCTTTTGACTTTGGCCCGTAACACGGAGGCAACGCAATGAAGCAAATCCTGGCCGTAATCGTAGTCCTCGTCGTGATCGCCTTAGCCGTTGGCGGCATGTATGTAGGCCGCAAGAATCAAATGGTCACCCTCGACGAGCAAGTCAAATCCAACTGGGCCCAGGTAGACGTAGTGCTGCAACGCCGCGCCGACTTAATCCCGAATCTAGTCGAAACCGTAAAAGGTTTCGCCGCCCACGAAGAGACCGTCTTCGGCGACATCGCCAAAGCCCGCTCCGCCCTTATCGGCGCAAAGACCCCGTCCGACAAAATCGCCGCCAACGGCCAGCTCGACGGCGCCCTGAGCCGCCTCCTCGTCGTCGTGGAGAATTACCCACAACTCAAATCCAACGAAAACTTCCTACGTCTGCAGGATGAACTGGCAGGCACCGAAAATCGCATCGCCGTGGAACGCAAGCGCTACAACGACTCCGTCCAGGCCTACAACACCTACATCGGCCTCTTCCCCAACAGCATCTTCGCCGGCTGGGCTGGCTTCCACCGCAACGAAGCCTACTTCCAAGCGAGCCCCGCATCCCGCGAAGCTCCTAAGGTCCAATTCCCCGCCGCCAACCCGTAGGCCATGCTCTTTGTAGGGGCGCAGGATGCCTGCGCCCCAACTTGCCCAGGCGAGAGCTATCAACGCCGCCGATGGCGAATCTTACCGCAACAGAACATCAAACTCCGAAACGCACAAATCTTCCTCAGAGAGCGCCGCGAATTCCTTGGCCATCTTTCGCCGCGGTGTAGGCAGCGTTGCCCAGCGCATCCTGCGCACCACTTCCGGCTCGAATCCCACTTCTCGAAACAGTCTTAGCAATTCCAAATAACGAAGCCGATTGGTGTAAAACCGGGATTTCGCCATGAACGACGACTCCCAGATCCGCTCGCTGAACCGTAGGTCATTCAGCTTCCCACCGATGATGTCCCGGATGGGAACCCGGTGCGAGCCTACTCCGTCCGGACGCTGAATGCGCCGCAATTCCCGCAGAAAAGGCACAAACTCGCTGCGTCGCACATACGGCAGAACGGCGTTGGACCACACGTAGTCCACCGACCCGGACGGAATCTTTTCTAGCGAGGCGACGCCGCCGGTCAAGTACTCCGCGCCAATCGCTTCCGAGACATCGTCCATGGTTCCGCAATGATCGAGACTGGGGGGATGCAGACCGAGTGCGCGCAGGTGAGCTTCCATCGCCCGGTAAACGTTGAGGTTAGTCGATGCACAGAACTCAGCATCCACCAGGAAGGTTCGCGAAGCGCCCAGCGTGCGGGCGATCAACGCTGAGCACAGCGAATCCCCTGGTCCCAACTCCAGCCCGACAAAGTCACCTGCTTTTCTTGCGAATTGGGCTCCGTCGAAGTGCCGGCGAAATATCGCCAGGGCATACTCGGGGCGGTCCATCCCACCTTGCTTGAACAACCCTATTTTTTCCCAGAATTGATACGGAAAAGGCAGGCGCGCCAGCACGATCTTGGCGGCGATCTTCACCTGCCAAGGAACGCTCTGCATGTGGCGCATAACACCGCCTCTTGCTGGGGCCCTTATGTCGAAACGGAGTCGGCCACAGGCCCATTCTACAAAGGCTAACTCCGGCTCTCAATGGAACCAAAGCATCAAAGATTCAGTACCCGGGTTGTAGAACTACAAAGGGGACACTCTGCAGCGAAATTCCAAGAGCTGGGCACTGAACTCTCGATGTCTGTTAGACGCATCACGAAAGACGGAAGTTGCGGTTGGACAGAAAATCGCCCTAAAGCTCCCAATCTTTCGCGCGAATCACAGTCGGTTCAATCCGTTTCTATCACCAAATTGAAAAGTGCACAATGAAGACGCCACCAGCGAACCGCCCAGCGCAAGCACCACACTTCTAGTTCGCTCCACTTCGTGCGCCGAGGTTGGCATGTTTTTGCTCGATCGCGTTCTTGCGCGTGGCAGCCGCCCCCGTGTAAATCACTCGCCAGATGGAGTTCGAGCCGTCATCGGTTACTAACAGCGAGCCGTCGGGAGCCACGGTAACACCCACGGGCCGACCCCAGACGTGTCCATTGTCGACCGCGAAGCCGGTCACGAAATCTACATACTCGCCGCTGGCGTGATCGGTATGGTGCATCGGCACGCGGATCACTTCATATCCGGCGCGCACCGATCGATTCCACGAGCCGTGCTCGGAGGCGAAAATATCGCCGCGATATTCCGCCGGAAATTCCGAGCCTTCATAGAAGAGCATCTCGAGCGAAGCGTAGTGCGGTTGCAGGAGCACGTCGGGAACGATGACCTTATCCTTTAACTCCGGATGTTTACCCTGATGCCGCGGATCCTGATGGTCGCCCATGTAATACCACGGCCAGCCATAAAATCCGCCTTCCTCGACGTGCGTGATGTAGTCCGGCACCAGGTTGTCTCCCAGGCCGTCGCGTTCGTTGACCGAGCACCACAACACGCCGGTCTTGGGCTGGATCGTTAGCCCGCCGCCGGCATTGCGAATTCCGTAGGCGTAGACGCGCATCCCGGTTCCATCGGGATTGAACTCCAGAATGTCCGCGCGGTTCTTTTCGCCGGGAGTGGTATCGGGATCGTCGACGTTCGAGGCCGAGCCGACCGCGACAAACATCTTCTGGCCGTCCGCCGAGAACTGCACATCCCGCGTCCAGTGGCCTCCACCATGTGGCAGGTCCACAAGGTGCTGCGCCGGGCCCGCCGCCTGCAAGTCTCCGTTTTTGTATCGGAAACGAACGACGGAATCGGTGTTCCCCACGTAAACCCACTGCGGGTTATCGCCGGGCGGATAAAAGGCAATGCCATAAGGACGGTTGAGCCCGGTGGCAAAAACACTTGTCTGCTTCGGTTTGCCATCCGCGGTGATGCCGCGAAAAACCTTGATTTCTCCGCTGCTGCTCTCCGCCAGGAAAAAATCCCCGTTAGGAGCGGTGCGAATCAGCCTGGGATTATCGAGTCCCGTCGTATAGAGCTGCACGGTGAATCCCGCTGGAGCCTT
>JBEKWY010000271.1:0-4072 GCA_049512575.1 Candidatus Acidiferrum sp. | reverse complement strand
CTGCGCGTAATCGCCGATCATGCCCGCGCCACAACATTTCTGGTGGCCGACGGAGTTCTGCCGTCAAATGAAGGGCGCGGATACGTTTTGCGTAAGATAATCCGTCGCGCCATTCGCCACGGTCGACTACTGGGACAGGAAAAACCGTTTATGAACGAGATGGCAGCGACAGTTATCGATCTGATGTCTGGCCCGTATCCAGATCTTATCGAAGCGCGCCAGAGAATATTGAAGGTCATCGGAATTGAGGAGGTTCGCTTTTCGAGAACTTTGACGACCGCACTCTCGAGGTTGATCGATCTGATCAGGGTTTCCAAGGACAAGTGGGATTCGCATCCTAACGAGGCCCCCGACGACACCATTGGCACTACGTCTTCAGAACAAAGAGATTACGTAAAGCAACGTTCGTACGAACTCGACGGAGAGAAAGCGTTCGAGCTCTACGACACCTTCGGCCTTCCGCTAGATTTTATCCAAGATGCCGCGCGAGATGCCGGCGTCGCATTCGATCAAGCGGGCTTTGATCGCGCAATGGCGGAGCAAAAGGTGCGCGCGCGGGCCTCGTGGAAGGGTGCTCACAAGGACGCGGCGAACCCTGCGTTCGCCAAGATTGCGGAGAACGCCAAGACGGAGAAGGATTTTTATCACGCCTCTTCGACCAAAGATGCTCGGATCGCCGCGATCGTCGGTAAGGCTGGGCCCATCAGCGAACTCAAGGCTGGCGAATCCGGCGAGGTCGTGCTCGATCGCACCGTAATTTATGCCGAATCTGGCGGACAGATGGCCGACACCGGCGCGTTCTACGATGCCTCCGAATCGCAACTGCTCGCCGAGGTCACCGGCGCCTACTATCCCGTCGCCAACCTGGTCGCGCATAAGGTCAACGCGAAAGAGACTCTGCGGGTCGGTGACCGCGTCTCCGTTGTGGCCGACGCCGAGCGCCGCGCGCGGATCATGCGCAATCACTCCGGCACGCACCTCGTCCATGCGGCGCTGCGCAATATTCTCGGCACCCACGTCAAGCAAGCCGGCTCGCTGAATGCGCCCGATCGCTTGCGTTTCGACTTCTCACACTTCGCGCACGTCGACGCCGAAGAGTTGCGCGACATCGAGCAGCAGGTGAACGACGAGATTCGTCTCAACACCAAGATCGAGACCGAGGTTACTTCGCTCGATCATGCCCTGGCTTCCGGGGCCCTGGCCTTCTTTGGCGACAAATATCCCGAAAGCAATGTTCGCGTCGTCACCATTCCCGACGAGCGCGCTCCCCGCGGCTTCTACTCCAAGGAGCTTTGCGGCGGCACCCACGTCCACCGCATCGGCGATATTGGCGTGCTGAAAATCGTCGGCGAGCAATCCGTGGCGGCGGGAGTGCGCCGCATCGAAGCGGTCACCGGCATTGGCGCCCTCGAGCACTACCAGCAACAGGCCCAAATCCTGTCGCAGGTCGCCAGCAAGCTGAACGTCGGCGAAGGCGACGTTCTAGCCACTGTGGAAAAGCTCTCCCAAACGGTAAAGGCCCTGGAGAAGGATCTCGAGGCGCAGAAGCGCAAAGGCGCCCTCGGCCAGCTCGATGAGTTAGTCGGAAAAGCCCAGACCATCAAGGGCGTGAAGGTCATCGCCGAAGAAGTCGCGAACGTCGACCGCGAAGGCCTCCGCCAGCTCGTCGATAGCCTGCGCCAAAAGCTCGGGTCCGGTGTCGTCGCCTTGGGCATGCCCGACGATGGCAAAGTCGCTCTTATCGCAGGAGTAACCAAAGACCTCACCGCTAAAGTCCACGCCGGCAAGCTGATACAGGCCCTGGCCAAGCAGGTCGGCGGCTCCGGCGGCGGGCGCCCCGACTTGGCCGAGGCTGGCGGAAAGGACACAGCCGCGCTAAAAACTGCCCTTTTGGCCGTTCCCTCGATGGTGGAAGCATTGCTATGATCCACGGTGCCAGAAACGTGTCCGTCGGTGGACACCCATTCGTACTATCGACTCCCCACGGACCAAAACCGTACTATTCCGCGTGCATTCAAGAGAGGATTTGTGAGCCTTCCCCGGCCCAGGATGACGAGACGCGCGCTCCTTCGGACCAACGTCCAGAGGGGCACCCGTTTGGCCGCCCAATTGGGTGTCTGTTTGGGTATGCTGGCCTTCTGTGGAAAACCCGCCAGCGCCCAGATCGCCAAGATCGTGGACGACAGCGGACGGCGGTATTTCGTCAACGCCGAGCCGCCCGTGCAGATCAAGTTGGCGCCAGCGCGATCGCGTGCGGCGATCTACATGCCGGAGCAGGCTTCCTTTACGGGACGCGGCCGGCCGGCCATGAGCATCGACCGCGATGGCGCGGAACGCCTGGTGCGCGAAGCAGCAGAACGGCATAACGTCGATCCGGCGCTGGTTCGCGCCGTGATCGAGACCGAGTCGAACTGGAACTCTTCGGCAATTTCCCGTAAGGGCGCCGTGGGGCTCATGCAGCTGATGCCGACGACGGCGCAGCGGTTCGGCGCAACCGAGTTTTATAGCCCGCAACAGAACGTCGATGCCGGGGTTAAGTATCTAAAGACTTTGCTGGAGCGGTATAATGGCAATCTCGATCTGGCCCTTGCGGCCTACAACGCCGGAGAGGGGGCCGTGGACAAGGCTCATGGTATTCCGGCGTTTCGAGAGACGCGCAACTACGTGCAAAAAGTGCAGAATGCCTACTTACGGCCAGGCTCGGGGAGACTCGCGGACATGTGGATCAACCCTCGAGCAATCCATAAAGACGTGGATCCGTCCGGCCGCATCATATTCACCAACGAATAGACTGACTCCGATTTGGTCGGAGCCGCATCAGGTAAGGGCTTAAGATGCGCATCCTCGCACGGCGAAGATTTTTCCACAGTAGGTTCGCCCGCGTTTCGCCATGTTTTGTCTCGCGCGAATCTGCGCTCCAACCAGCGGGATTTTCCAGGGCAGACAAAACTTCTTTTTCGATAATTTTTCTCCCGGCTATTCTGCTGTCCCTATGTTTGCTTTTCCCGTGTGCTCTTCCCTCTTCTGCTGCCGAAGCGGCTGGCACCGCGAACACCAATACCAAACGTCAGGCGGCTTCGGCGCAGTTTGCGCGCGCCGAAGATCAGCGCTCGGGGCTGAACGACAAGCCCGCGAACAAGCGGACGCTGGCCGAGTACAAGCAAGTTGTGTCGACGTATCGCCGCGTGTATTTGATTACCCCGCATGCGCCGGAAGTGCCGGCATCGCTGGTGGCGATTGCCGAACTTTGCGTGGAGATGGGCGACCGGTTCGGCCGCAGCTATTACCAGGAGGCGGCAGACTCTTATCGATTCTTGATTCACGAATACCCCACCAGCAAGTTCGCTCAGGACGCCATGTTCAACGTGGCGGAACTGGAAAAGGATCAGCTTGGCGATCCGAAGCTGGCGTCGAAGACGTATGACGAATTTCTGAAGAAATACCCGCGGTCGCCGCGCCGTCGCGAAGCGCAGGAAGCGCGCGCCGAAGTGGCGCTGGTGCTGAACGCACAGGCAACCGCCGACGCGAAGAAAGCTCCCGCCGAGCCGGCGTCAAAGGCGACGCCGGGATCGTCAACATCGGGATCCACAACATCGGCTTTGGCGAAAACGGACGAGCCGCCGGAGCTCCCCCGCGACATGCGGGACGAAACTCCCCTGCCCCCGGCGTCGCCGGGTGGCAGCGTTCCGCGCGTGCGCCGGATCAGCACGAAAGCCTCCGCGGACTCCACGCGGGTGACCATCGATCTCGAAGATATCGTGCAGTATTCGTCGGCGCGCATTCGCAACCCCGATCGGATTTTTTTCGACATTCACGATGCGCGGCTCACCCCGGAAGTGGCGAAAGCCAGCATTCGAGTGGAGGGTGAACTGCTGACTGCGGTGCGGGCGGCGCAGAATCATTCCGGGATCGTGCGGGTGGTGCTGGACGTGAATGGCGTGAAGGATTACACCGCGACGCTGCAGGACAATCCGCCCGAACTGATTATTGATTTGTTTCCGAATTCGGGGCTGACGCGCACGGCGAAGGCAAAGCGGCCTTCGCAGCCGGAATCACAGCTGAAATCCGATAC
>JBEKWY010000270.1:0-4157 GCA_049512575.1 Candidatus Acidiferrum sp. | reverse complement strand
TCTGCCTGCTGCATGGCTTCCTGGTGAATCTGATGGATTTGTTCCTTCTTTTGCTGCGCGGTGAGCGAGTCGTCTTTGCAGACGTCCTGGAGCTTGGATTTTGCGGCTTCCATGATCGCCTTGCGCTGCTGCATGACCGCCGGCGAGATGCCCGCCTGCTTCCAGCAGGCAATATGGTTGGGCTCGCGTGTGCCCGTGCCCGACGGGGTAGTCGGTTTGGACTGCTGGCCCACGACGGAGGCCGCCGCCAAAGCCGCGCCGAAAAGCACCAAGGAAAAACGCGCCCTGGAGGATTTCACGATGGGATCGTTCATCACACACTCCCTGCGGCAGCCGCCGCGATCGCGGTGCTGAATTCACCGCGAAATTTGAACGTACGCGCCCCATCTTCCTGCGGCAATAGAACTCCGGGACAGTTGAGCCCAGGGAGTAAAGGCAGGTGGCAAAGGGATTGGAAGCGCGAAGGCGACTCCGGGATTGAGCGAGGAGGCCCGGTTCTGTACTGGAACTTTCGGCATCCGATTTGGAGGTATTTTCGTACTGGAATAGAGATACTTGAGAAGCCCAACGGAAGACACCATGACGAAAACGCTGATCCATACGCTGGCACTGCTGGCCCTTGTTTTCCTGACGGCGCGAACATTCCAGGCGGCTCCGCCGGCCGACAAGCGCCCTTACGTCCTGGTCGTCTATGCGGATTGGTGCCCGTCGTGCCAGAACCTGAAACCCACCCTGGCGCTGATCAACGAGAAATACAACGGCAAGATACGCTTCGTGCGGTTTGACATCACCACGGAACACACCGCGGCAAAATCCCAGGAGCTGGCCGCGAAACTGGGACTCGCCGATTTCTACGAGAAGAACCACGACCGAACGTCGGTGGTCATCATCCTGGATTCCTCCCGCCACGAAGTCTTCCGCACCGCAAACGACTACGACCCCCAGCACTACGAAACCGTCCTCGATCGAGAAGTCCTCGCCGCCGAGTAACCCTTCGCTAGCAGATCTGAAAAATCTTTCTACATCGCTAACCGTAGCGCAAAGGGTCGAAGCGTCAAAATCCGCACTGCTGAAACCCACAAGGACGCGAAACCCAGCACGACTATATATTTCATGCCAGAGTGTGGTACTAAACTGCAATGTCACGCCTTCGGAGACAGCGACAAGCTCAAGCCTCAGCAGAAAATGACCGTCGGAAAACGCGCGAAGTAATCGGAGGAATAGCAATAGATTGCGTCCTAGCATTGTCTCCTGCCGTCGCGCCGATGCCCGTGCGCGTACGTTGGAGCTTGTGGTGGCTCTGTTTCACTGCCTTTGTGTTCCTCGTCCAGCTTCTAATCCCAACCCTGGGTAAAATCGCACTCAAGTGGCGAGTTCTGATCTCAATCATTCTCTGCTTTGCATTTGCAGCCAGTATGTGGCCTGTTGCGAAGTCTCAATGGCGAGAAGAAATGGCTGCTGTCCTTGTCGGAGATCTAACGGGCGCCGGTGCTGCGATCAGCGACGACAAGCCGCACGGCTTTCCCATGCTTCAGGTAGGAGAAACCACTTGGGTGATGACGCCAAACGGCGTCGCCGACATATTCCCGTTCTTTCCCGATTCTGGAGTAAGGATAGAATGGGGCTTAAGAGGCCCGCTTTTCAGCACTCACGTCAGAGACCGTAACGGAAATCTCGTGGCCGAGGTTACGAGAAATCATTGGCGAGTCTATCCTCTGTACTCCGCTGAAAAGAACTACACGGAAGATGCCTTGGAGGTTGAAGATAGCGCGGGGCATGTCGTTCTGCAGGTGCGAATCTCGCCCGACAGGATCCGCCTTCAAGGAGAGTGGTGGGACACACAAGGAAACGGAATTAGGCTCGTAGGCGTCCGTCCTCCCGCACCCGGAGGATCATTGGTGGTCCGCCTCAACCGTCAAAATCAGAGTACCGAATCGTTGGTTCAGCCCATCTTTCAATATCCGAGCAGAGATCATTGGGGAGAATTCCAGCCGTAGCATAGCAACCCAAGTTTACGCCCAGAAACGTGAAACGCCCGTACCGCTACACAGGAACAGGCGTCTTACGAATAGTATGGTTGCTGCGGTTATACGGCACGACTGAACTGAAATCGTACCCGCCGGGCAGGCTCGATTAGCTGTTGGCTTCGGCTACCGGTTCTTCCTTCTTGGCTTTTTCTTTCTTTTCCTTTTTCTTTAGCTCGTAGTTGACGAGTTCGAGGATGGCCACTTTAGCGCCGTCACCTACGCGGATGCCTGCGGCGATGATGCGGGTGTAGCCTCCGGGGCGGTCGGCGAATTTGGGAGCGATTTCGCTGAAGAGCTTTTGCGTTATCTGCGGGGTCATGATGTAGGAGGCGGCCTGGCGGCGGGATTGCAGCGTGTCGCGCTTGCCGAGGGTGATCATTTTTTCGGCTACCGGGCGGGCGGCTTTCGCGCGGGTCAGCGTGGTGGTGATACGGCCGTGCTCGAACAAATTGGTGACGAGGTTGCGCAGCGTGGCACGGCGGTGCCACGGGTTGCGGCCTAGTTTGGAGCCTGATTTCAGGTGTCGCATCGTTTGTTCCTTTACAGTTTTAAAATCGCCAGGGAGCGTTTCCCCAGGGGCTAAAGCCCTCTTGGGGTCGCCCTTTATGTCGAAGCTAAAGCTCCGAACCTCTTAAGAAAAACGGGAGCCCTCAGCGAGGGCTCCCGCCCTGGAAAGCAAATTCTCTTACAGGCCCGCCATGTCTTCGGTTGGCGGAGGTGGCGCGGTTTGGCTTGGGAGCGGCGGCCAGATGATGCGGCCGTGCTCGTCGAATTTCATTCCCAGGCTGAGGCCCATCTTCACCAGTATATCTTTGATCTCGTTGAGCGATTTGCGGCCGAAGTTCTTGGTCTTCAGCATTTCGTTCTCGCTCTTCTGCACGAGTTCGCGGATGGTCTGGATGTTGGCGTTCTTCAAGCAGTTGTAGGAGCGCACGGAGAGTTCGAGTTCTTCCACGCTGCGATCCAGATGCTCGAGGCGCGGGTCGTTGATGATTTCCTGCGGGAGCTCGGCCATTTCCGTGGGCTCTTCGAAGTTGATGAAGATGCTCATGTGGTCTTTGACGAGTTTTGCCGCGAGGCCGATGGAATCCTGCGGCGTGATCGCGCCGTTGGTCCACACTTCGATCATCAGCTTTTCGTAGTCGGTCATTTGGCCGAGACGTGCGGCTTCCACCGAGTAGTTGACCTTGCGCACCGGCGAGTGGACCGAGTCCACCGGGATGTAGCCGATGGGCAGGTCTTCGTCGTAGTTGCGGTCGGCGGCGACGTAGCCGCGGCCATTCTTCACGCGCATTTCGATCTGGAGCTTGCCGCCTTCGCTGACGGTGGCGATGTACACGCTCTTGTCGAGGACCGCGAAGTCGGCGTCTTCTTCGATTTGCGCCGAGGTTACCGGACCCGGATGCTCGACGTTCAAGTAAATCGTCTTGGGCAGGTCCGTGTTGAGCTTGATGGGCACCTGCTTCAGGTTGAGGATGATGTCGGTAGCGTCTTCGACCACGCCGGGAATCGACGAAAATTCGTGCAGAACGCCTTCGATCTTTACGGCGGTGATCGCGGCGCCTTCGATGGAGCTGAGCAGGGCGCGACGCAGCGCGTTCCCGACGGTGGTGCCCCAACCGCGCTCAAACGGCTGCGCGGAGAAGCGGCCGTATTTCTCGGTCAGCGATTCCAGTTCGGATGCGAGACGCTTTGGCTTTTGAAAACCCTTCCACATATTCTTTTTTTCCTTTCGCCTGGCCGCCGTGGCGGCTGGGCTGGCTGCTGGTTTTTGGCCGGCAGCGCGAACTGCTTGTTTCGGAACCCTTTGACCGATCTGAAGATCGGCCACTACATTTTGCTTACTGCTTGCCAAGCTGGGGCGCAGCAGTGCTGCGCCCCTACATCAGCCTGCGGATTATTTGGAGTACAGCTCCACGATCAGTTGTTCGTTGAACGCCGGGGTCTGCACGTCTTCGCGCTTGGGTGCGGCCACGACTTTGGCCTTGAAGGTTTCGCGGTCGAGCTCCAGCCAGGGTACGGAGTTCTGGCTTTGCGCTACGTTGCGAGCTTCCAGGATCATGGCGTTTTGGTGCATCTTGTCCTTGATGGAAATTTCGTCGCCTACTTTTACCAGGTACGACGGAATAT
>JBEKWY010000269.1:0-4208 GCA_049512575.1 Candidatus Acidiferrum sp. | reverse complement strand
AATAGTAGCGCGTGCCGTCGAGTGAGTTGATCAGATCGATGAGGCCCTTGTTGAGGATAGGTTGGGGGACACCTTCGTTGCGGCCGCACCACATCACGATGGAGGGATGATTGCGAAAACGGAGGATCACGTCGCGTGCGTTGTCGAGGAACAGCGCCGGATCTTCGGGCTCGACGTTGTAATTTTGCGTGGAGGCCCAGAAATCGTTCCAGATGAGCAGGCCATATTCGTCGGCTAGATCGTAGAAGACTTCCTCGGTGTCCTGGCCTACCCAGTTTCGAATGATATTTAAATTGGCGTCGTGGTGGAGGCGGAAGCACGGCTCGAGATGAGCACGGCTAACGCGCTTGCGTGAGTCGTCCATGCCCCAGTTCCCGCCGCGAGCGGCGATGCGGACGCCGTTCACTTTGATGACGAGATAGGGAGCGGGTTTGAGGTCGTCGAGCGTGTGGAGCGACGGGGAAGATTCGGCGCCGTGAGCGAGGGAGGCGACCCAGGAATGCCAGCCTTCTCGCCAGGCTTCGGGGAAGCTGGCGGGAAATGGGTCGGCGGCGGGGATTTCCCGCATGCCGTCGTGCGAGACGTCGACGACTTTTTCGTTTTTCTGGCGGGCGACGGTCGGCGAATATTCGAGGCGGCGGAGATGGCCGGTGGAATCGAGCAGGCTGAGTTCGTAGGTGATTTCCCGCATGCCGAAGCGGACTTGCCTGGCGTCGGATTCCTTGTCGCCTTCGGTGAAGGTAAGTTTCAGATGGTAGAGATCCTGTTTGCCGTAGCCGTTGGGCCACCAGAGACGCGGATGTTGAACGTTTAGCTGAGCGAATTCGGCGGGCGTGAGTTTGATCACCGTCTTGCCAGGCGCGAGCGTGACCGCCTTGGAGACAGCGACTTGTTCGAATGACGCGTTCAGCGTGCCGCGAACGGGAGCACTGCCTGTGTTGTCGAGCGGCACGGAAATTTCCACGTCGGCGCGCGTGGTGTCGGGCAAAGGCAGCCCGGTGATGATTTGCGGGTCGCCGATTTTTACGCCGCCGGACGCAGTGAGCATGACCGGTTGCCAGATGCCGGTGTCGCGGTCGCGGATGGCGGGAATCCAGTCCCAGCCTTCCGTGGCGACGAAGGTGGGGCCGTCGAGGCACATGATGCCGCCGTTTTCGCCGGGTCCACCTTTGATGGATTGCTCCTGGGGAATGCCGGGATGCGGTGGAGGAGAGACGCGCACGGCGAGAACGTTGGTTTGGCCGGGTTTCAGAATGCGAGTGACGTCGAAGACCCCGCGGATGAAGGCGCCTCTGATGGTGCCTAGGGATTGTCCATTCAGCCAGACTGCGGCAGCGTAATTGATGCCTTCAAAGGTGAGCGTTAAGTGGCGGCCGGTCGGTGTCGTCGGCGCTTTGAATTCGGTGCGATACCAGTAGTCTTGCTTGTTCAGAGTTTCGGGGATGGCGAGGTTGTTGAGGCCGTAGTCGGGGTCGGGATAGATGCCGCGATCGATCATGGTGGTGAGGACGGTACCCGGGATGGTGGCCTGCATCCAATTTTTTGTGTTGAAGCCGGGTTGCGCGATCTCAGGGCCCTCTGCTTTTACGTCGGGAGCGGCGCTGAGAGTCCAGCCGTTAGCCAGCGTCCAGGTGTTGGCGCCGGATTCCTGCAACGCCGGTTGTGTCGGCGAAGGTTGGAGTGGACGCGCGACCGGGCGCGAGAATGGCGCTTTGCTTGTGGGCATGAGCGAGGCATCTTGCGGCGCACGATAACCCGCTTGCGCGCGCGTTTGTACCGGCCAGGGCTTGGAGCCTTCTTCGTATTCGATGATTGAGAATTCGGGCGGCTGCTGATCGAGCTGCTTGATTTCGTCGGCGTCGAGCGCGCGACGGAGCAGCGTGAGGGAAGCAATCTTGCCGCCGAAGTGCGTGCCGTTGGGCAACGGCGAGTTCGGCGGCGCGATGTGAAGCACGGGGCTCACGGTTCCCAAGTCGAGTTTGCCAGAGCCAACGAGGGCGCCGTCGCTGTATAGATGGAACTCGTTTCCATCGAAGGTGGCGGCGAGGAAGTGCCACTTCGCGGAGCTGAGGACGGCGGGAGCGGACAGGGAATTGTCTTTGCCCATCCAGAGAATGAGCTTGTTGGCGTCGATCGCGAGGTAGCGAGGATATTCTTCACTGGGACTTCCGACTCCTGCAAGGAGCGTCGGCGCGCGCAGGGCTACGTCAGTTCTGATCCAGCAGTACAACGACCATGGGGAATCAGCGCGAAGTACGGAATCGTGTTCGAGCAGAGGTTTGTGCAGGCCTTCGCCATCGGCGAGGAAGGTTGCGTTGTAGGGGCCGTAGAAGGGCGGATCGTTGGTGGTGACGAATTGAGCGTGCGCCGAAGGCGTTGTTGCTAGGGCCACGGCGAAGAAGATCGCGAGGATCGATGCCAGCGGACGGGACGCGAGATGCACATTGCTCATGAAGACCTCTTCGAGGCGTTCTAGCTGCGAACGACCGGCCTAAGAGCCTGCTTGCCGCAGGTTGGCCAGCCACTAGGCCAGCGTAAGAATAATGTTATTCCTATACGAAAAAGCTTCGGCGGGCAATCATAATGGAAACGAGATGACCTTGGGCGAGCTTCCGCGAAGTAGCGCGGATTTTGTCAGCGGGGCCAGACGCCGGCGGTGAAGGTGCGGATGGTGCTGAAGCCCAGGCTTTCGTAAAGCTGCACGGCGGAGCGGTTTTCGGCGGTGACCGTCAGCGTCAATTCGCGAAATTTCATGGAGCGAAGCGCATCGGCGGAGGTCTGCATAAGCATGCGGCCGAGTCCGTGGCCTTGATATCCGGGCAGCACGCAGATTTGCGTAGTGTGTCCGACGCCAGGAGAAACTTCGCTGGTCAGCACCGCGGCGACCAAATCATCGCTGCCCGGCTGTCGAAGGACGAAAGACGCAGTGGGCACGAATTGACCGCAGCCTGGAAGCAAAATAATATTTTTCAGAAATTTCAGGGCGCCGGCGCGGCTGCGGTATTGATCGTTGATCTCGCCATCAATGTGATTCGTGTAGCAGAGATAGATGAGCTTGGCGCAGGGATCGAAGAAGCGGTCGTTCCAGCGGTCGAGGCGCATGCCGGTCGCGGAACCAGGGCGAGCTTCCGCTGGCTTGCGCAAATCGAACAGCATGAATTGCCGCGTGTAGAGATGGAAGCCTTGTTCGAGGAGCGGCGCATCGACGGGGCCGCCGAAGGGCATGAGCTGCGCCTCGATCCGGGATAGTTGCGGCACGGCGCGCATGGAGAAGAGCATTTCTTCCAGCAGGCGGCGGCCAATGGCCGCTTGCGAGTAGCGCGTCGAGACATACAACCCGCCGATCAATCCCTTTTGCTCTTCTAAAACATAAAAGGAATAGCCGGCGGCGGAGCCGTTTTCAAAGGCCACCGAGCCGCACAGCGCGTGAGCTTCGAGAAAGCGTTTGATGAGATCCAGCGCGCCGCGATAGTCCCAATGCAGCTCGTCGCGCCAGTGCGACGCTTCCTCTTCGAGGAGCGGCTCAAGCTGGCGGACTGTGGTTTGGCGGAGATCAACGATATTCATGAAGGTGAAGACCGGCGTGCCTGGCCGGAAGAGTCCATCATAGCTGGCAAATGGATGTAAATGAAATGCAGGAGCTACGGGAAGGGAAGAAGGTAAAGGAGCTAAACGAAGCGAAGAAGGCTGAAGAAGTGAAGGAGATGCGGCGAAATACGACGTCGCAAGGGTGTTAGTCATACGATACGCATGAGGCACAAGGCCTGGGAGTTGCGGAATTGCCACTTAGATAGGTGTGCTAGCATGCGAATTGTCGCGTTGATATCCGCGACGACGGGCCGGGACCCTGATTACCCATACCTAATGGCCAACTTTTCGGAACTCCGCTCTCCAATGCGCTGGTACATCAAGCTGCTGACAGCAGTGCTAGCGCTGGTGTTTTTCGCGGTGCTGGCGACGCTGGCGATTGCCGGGTTCCTCGTCTACCGGATCGTGAAGCCGCAACGCACCAGCGCCGAAATCAATATGCAGAGTTTTCCCGGACGCCCGGATGCGATGCAGTTTTCGGTGCCGGGCGTGGTGGGGACGCGCGAGGGCTGGTTTTTCCCGGGATTTCGCGGCGCGTCCACGATCATCCTTTGCCATGGATATGGATCGAGCAAGGGCGAGCTGCTGACCCTGGTGTCTGCGTTGCAGGATCACCAGTA
>JBEKWY010000268.1:0-4221 GCA_049512575.1 Candidatus Acidiferrum sp. | reverse complement strand
CCGCCGCGGACAAGTGCGCGCCGCTCGCGCACACGGCAATCTTGCGCTCGTGGGTTGCGCGCCCGCGCCGGAGTTCGTCGAGTACTTCAGGGCTGAGAGTTTCCACTGGGTGCCTGCCTCAAATCTTTTTGGCTGAGCACCATTGTACCGGACCCTGCCCCCGACCCAAGCTGCGGCATTGCTTGTCCGTTCAATTCCAGCAACACCAAGGAGGGGTGGGCGGCGGAAACCACAAATCGATTCCGGGCCGACAAGTGCCGGGTCTCGCCCGACGGCAGCGTCGTATCCAGCACGACCCTGCCGTCGGCGACCACGCGAACCCTGGTAATGCCGGACGTGGAGATGGAAAGATCGAGGAGCGATGCCAGGGCAGGAGCAGATACCGGCGGCTCAGAACCCGCTGACGAAGTCGGATCAGCAGCCAGACTTGGCGAACGTGGACCTGAGAGCGATGTCGCCGGTGTGGCCGAAATCGCCGCCCGCCTAGCTGCGCGGTGCATCTCATAGCGGCGCCAGCCGTACATACCGCCGGCAATCACACCAACAAGCACCGCCAGTGTACCCAGCCCCGCCACCGCGACCATCCATTTCGGCGGCGAAGGAATGGGATTCTCGACCAAAGGAGGTACGGGCAATCTCTGCTCGCCATACGCCAAGTCGTATTCCGAGAGCAGATTCTCTTCGTTCAAACCCAGATAACGCGCGATTGCGCGGACAAAGCCACGATTGAAGACTCCCCCAGGAAGCTTCTCCCATTCTTCCCGTTCGAAGGCCTCAAGAAAGCGTGGAGCGATCCGAGTCGCGACGGTGACCTCATTCAGGGTCACCTCGCGAATCTCGCGTTCCCTCTTCAGAATTTCGCCGAAACTTCCCTTTGCCATGAACCCTATCCATATCCAGCCAAGCAAGTTAGATGCCACTGAGGGGTGAGAAACGTCGGGGAAGATCGCCAACCACCCGATACCTGCCAGCCGGATGCCGCCGCCCAGCCGTTGCCAGTCATTGCCGGCCGCTTTTCAGGCCGGAAGCCTGACGGCACTATAAAAGGGGGCGCAGAGTGTGTCAAACAAGAGCGCCCGACCTCCTGGCGCACACCTTGGAGTATCTTCGCGGATGGTGGCAACATAGCAACGCCCGTACCACGAGTAGGTTGCGCCGCTTTTTGAGGGGTGCCTATACTGGCGAGTATTCGCGAACTTGGCCGGGTCGCGTTCGCAGCGCCTGCCGGGTCCATGATTCCGGACAGGGCCGGGATACATCTACTACCTAAAGGATCAGGTTCAACCGACGTGGAGGAAGTCAAACAATTTCCCGCCGTCGAACGCCGCCGTAATCCGGGCGTTCCTCATGCACAGCGCGAAGCCGGCGAAGTCGCTGTCTTTCAGGAACTCGGTAAGGCACTCACTTCCTCGCTGCAGCTCGATCAAGTCCTCCGCACGATCATGGAAAAAATCGACGAGTTCCTGAGGCCGGACAATTGGTCGCTGCTGCTGCTGGATGAGACCACGCAGGAACTCTATTTTGAGCTGGCGGTCGGCAAAGCCTCGCAAGCGCTCAAGGATGTGCGTGTCAAGGTAGGTCAGGGCATCGCCGGGTGGGTGGCGCAAAACGGCGAGGCCGTTGTTGTCACCGACACATCCAAAGACACACGTTTCTTCGGCAAGGTAGACGAAAAAACCAAGATGGAGACGCAGTCCATCGTCGCCGTACCGGTCAAGTTTCGCGATACCTGTCTTGGCGTGATCGAACTGATCAACTGCATTGGCCCGGATGGCTTCGATCCGCGCGACTTGAAACTCCTAGAGGCTCTCTCCGACTTCGCCGCGATCGCGCTCGAAAACGCCCGCCACGTCAAGCGCATCCATGAGCTCACCATCACCGACGATTGCACCACCCTCTACAATGCGCGCCACATGGGCTTCATCCTGGAGACGGAGATCTACCGCTCGCAACGCTACAACTACGAATTCTCGCTCGTCTTTATCGATCTCGATCACTTCAAGCAGGTGAACGACACGCACGGCCACCTGGTCGGTTCGCGGTTGCTGGCGGAGATCGGCAACGCGCTCAAGTCTCACTGCCGGCTCATCGATTTCGCGTTCCGCTACGGCGGCGACGAGTTTGTGATCTTGCTGCCGCAAACTTCGAAGGAAAATGCTTTGAACGTCGCTCGCCGCCTCCATAAATTGATTCGCGGAACCGTTTGGCTCGACAATGCGGGACTCCGCGTGCGGGTAACGCCGAGCGTCGGCGTGGCCTCGTATCCCGTAGATTCGCGCACAAAAGAGGGACTGCTCCACCTGGCCGACGAAGCCATGTATTTGGTCAAGAACACCAATCGCGACAGCGTCGCCGCCGCCAATATCGGCATTTTACCGGACACCGCAGCCAGCGCCGCTGAATCCGCGGGATAGACTGTCCTTCACGAGGCGGCCTCTAATTTCGAGCTCGCGGCAACTCATGTTGCCTCAACCTCCTTCTATACACTCTGAGCCGGGATTGCTTACACTGAGCTATGCGCAGAAGTGAAGCGGCGCGCTATGCGCGCTGGTCGGTTGCGGTAGCCCTGGTCTTGGCGGCCATAACCACGGCTGTCTATCTGAAACGCGATTGGGTGCGGCACATCGAGCGCAAGCAGGCTCCCCCGCCGCCGCCCATCGATGTAACCCGCCAGTCTTCCGGAATCACCTTCAAGAAATTCGACGAGCAAAATCGCGCCATTTTCGAAGTCGTGGCTTCAAAATCAACCGACTTCAAAGGACAGGACGCCAGCCTGCTGGAAGAAGTCCAGATCACCATTTTCGGTAAGACGGGCGATCGCCATGACGTGATTCGCACCCACAGCTGCCAATACAACCAGAAAGACGGTGGTGTAACGTGCGACGGCGACGTGCGGTTCGACCTGATGAGCGCCAACGATGCGAAATTGGTGGCGCAAAATCCGGCGCTGGCGGAATCCCGCAGCACGCGCGTGGAGACTCGCGGTGTCACCTTCAATAACGCCACTGGCGCTGCGCAAACCGACCAACGCGTGACCTTCGCTTTTCCCAACGGAAGCGGCGATGCCACCGGCCTGGAATACAAGACCGGGGAAGGAACGCTCCGGCTGCTGCACGATGTGCGCTTGCGGCTCACGCAGGCAGCGGCGGTGATTTCCGGCAAGAAACCCGCACCGGTGGCCCTGGAAGCGAAGCCAGGCCAGGACGTGCGCGTCAAAGGGACCAGCCTGGACTTCGCGCGCGATAGCCGCTTGTTGCATCTCCAGGGTCCCGCCGAAGCCGAGACGACTACGGAACGCCTCACGGCCGGCGAAATGTCAGTGATGCTGGATGAGCAATTTCGCGCGCAAACACTGGTGGCCACCGCCAGCGCCGATGGAAATCGTCCTGAGCTAAAATCCATTGACGCAGCGGACCAGACGAATCTAGACGCTGACGTCCTGACGGCGCACTTTGCGTCCGAAGGATGGATCAATAAGGTTGACGCGTCCGGCGCCGTGCAAGGATCCCGAAGCAGCGCGACGGAACAGGACGAAGCGAAAGCGGACGCGGGCACCCTGGACCTTTGGCCGCGCGTCAACCAGCCGAAAGAACTGAATTTGTCCGGCAATGTCGTGTTGAAAGCCAAGATCGAGAAAACCGGCGATTCGCGCACGCTGCGAACCAGCGCCTTCCGCATGGAATTCAGCGGCGGCGGGGAACATGAGGCCAGCAAGGCGAAAAAAGCCGAGACCCTGGCTGCGGGCGTCATGGAGTGGACCGACTCCAGCATCCAATCCGGCGGCCAGCCCGGAGGACCTTCCGCTCCGGCGAGAACCAAACTCCAATCCGACAAGCTGGTCATGAACTTCGCGGATACCGGAAAACCCAGCAATCTTCAAGCGGCCGGCAACGTGCAAACGGAACGCTGGATCACTGGACACCCGGTGCAAACGGCAACCGGCAGAAGCGGGATCGCGCAAATGTCCGCGGACGGCGACTGGTCGCAAATGGATCTGCAAGGTGACGTGAAGCTGAAAGAAGGTGATCGTAGCGGCCAGGCCGATCACGCTACCTTCCAGCGTGCCACGCAGACGGCCACGCTAACCGGCCAGGCGGTGACCCGCGACGCTACCACCGAGACGCACGCGCCTCGCATCACCTTTGCGCAGGACACCGGCGACATTTTTGCCGAAGGCGGCGTTCGCTCCACGGATTTTTCCGGAAAGAACGGCGCGGTGCA
>JBEKWY010000267.1:0-4271 GCA_049512575.1 Candidatus Acidiferrum sp. | reverse complement strand
TCCCCGCGCTCAACGCGCTCTCGCCTCGCCGTCCCAGCTAATCCTTTCACGCGAGCAGTTCCTCTGCGGGCAAAGCGGCGTATAATGCCGCGGGCCAGTTGTGATTTGGACCTTTTCTGCCAGCGCGGAGACGACACGAGATGAAGACCGGACGCAAGAACCCAGGCATCGACCGGCGGCAATTCCTTGCCGCAACCGGAGGAGGTTTGCTGGCCGCTGCTGTGCCAGCCTCGACGGTGGCTTCGGCTGCGGACCTCACGAACTCGGCTTCCAGATCTTCGGCAGGCGGGGGCGCGATTCCCGCGGCAAGGGCGGCAGGGCGCGGGCAAGGAGGCGGGTCTTTGCGCAAAATTCCCATTGGCGTTTTCGATCCGGTGTACGACAAATTGTCGCTCGACGAAATGCTGGACGTGATGAGCGGGCTAGGGCTGGAGGCGGTGGAGATTGGGACCGGCGGGTATCCGAACAACCCCCACTGTCCCTTGGATGATTTGATCGCGGACCCTGCGAAGGCTAAAGCCTGGAGAAAGAAATTCGAGGACAAAGGGATTCGCGTGGCGACTTTGAGCTGCCACGGAAATGCGGTACATCCCGATCCAAAGCACGCTGCGAAGGATGCGGACACGTTTCGCAAGACGGTGCTTCTGGCGCAGATACTCGATGTGAAAGTGATCGTCACCTTTTCCGGGTGTCCCGGCGGCACGCCGCAGGACACCCAGCCGAACTGGATCACCTATCGCTGGCCGCCTGAGTATGGGCAAATGCTGGACTGGCAGTGGAAAGAAAAAGTCATTCCGTACTGGAAGGAAGCCACGAAGTTCGCTCGCGACCACGGCATTCACAGAATCGCTCTCGAAATGCATCCAAACTTCGTGGTCTACAATCCCCGTACGCTGATGAAATTACGCGAGGCGGTGGGCGAGGAGATCGGCGCGAATAACGATCTCAGCCACTTGTTCTGGCAGGGTTGCGATCCGGTCGAAGTGATTCATTTTCTCGGCAAGCAGGGCGCCATCTACCACGCGCATATGAAGGATACGGTGATGTTTCCGGACAACGTCGCCAAGTACGGCGTGTTGAACTTTGCGTCCGATCTTGCGGGCTTGCCGGAAGCTTCCGAAACATTTCGCGCAGTCGGCTACGGGCACGGCGCGGGACAGTGGAAGGCTATCCTGAAGGCGTACATGGATACCGGCTACGAAGGCATCCTGAGTATTGAAAACGAGGATCCAATCCTACCGGGTCCTGTGGGCGTCGAACGCGCGGTCTACGTCCTGAAGAATGTGCGCAACGAATTGCTGGGCACCTAAACAGGATTCATTCGTGCAGCGACTCTTTCAGCAACAGGGAGTGACTTGATGGCGCAAGTGGTGCGAACGCCGAAGACGTACGATGTGATTGTGGTGGGTTCGGGCGCCGGCGGCGGGATGGCAGCCAAAATCCTGACCGAAGGCGGACTGAATGTGGCTTTGCTCGAGGCTGGGCCGCCGGTCAATCCTGAAAAAGACTTCAAGATGTTCATGTGGCCGTACGATTTGCCGCATCGGGGAGTGGGTGTCGGCGGGCGGGCGGCGCAAGACTTTGGCGAGTTTCTGGCGCCGAATGGCGCGTGGGACATCGCGGGCGAGCCTTATACGTCCGCGCCGGGTTCGGATTTTCGCTGGTTCCGTTCGCGCATTGTGGGTGGGCGCACGAATCACTGGGGGCGCATCGCGCTGCGCTTCTCTCCGATCGACTTCCAGTCCTACACGCGCGACGGGTTAGGTTCGGATTGGCCGATCAGCTATGACGATATCGCGCCGTACTACGACAAGGTCGAGTCCTACATCGGAGTGTTCGGCACCAAGGAAAACGTTTCCAGCGCGCCCGACGGCGTCTTCCTGCCGCCGCCAAAGCCACGCTGCACGGAACTCATCATCAAGAAGGCATGCGACAAGCTGAACATTATCTGCATCCCGGCGCGGCTTGCGATTCTCACGAAGTCGGTGAATGGACGCCTGCCTTGCCATTATTGCGGGCAGTGCGGCCGCGGATGCACGACCGCATCAAATTTCAGCTCGAGCCAGGTGCTGATTCCTCCCGCGATGGCAACGGGAAAGTTGACGCTGATCACCGGGGCGATGGCGCGCGAGGTGCTCGTCGGCGCTGACGGGAAAGCGCAGGGCGTGTCGTATATCGACAAGGCCACGCGCGGCGAGAAGCGCGTCAATGCGCGCGCGGTGTTCCTGGCGGCGAGCGCGTGCGAATCGGCGCGCTTGCTGCTCAACTCGAAATCGACGTTGTTTCCCGATGGTTTGGCGAATTCGTCAGGCACGGTCGGCAAATATTTGATGGATTCGGTGGGTAGCGGCGGCGAAGGTTACTTTCCGCAGCTTGAGAATATGACGCCGCACAACCATGATGGTACTGGCGGCATGCACATGTATATGCCGTGGTGGAAGTTCGATCGCAAGAACGATTTTCCGCGCGGCTACCACATCGAATTTGGCGGCGGACGAGAATTGCCCGGCGTCGGAATCTTCAACGATCTTTGCCATCGCGAAGAAGGCTACGGCGCGGAGTTGAAACGCAAGGCGCGCAAGGACTACGGCACAACCATTGGTTTTGCGGGGCGAGGCGAGATGATTCCGAATCCCGATACGTATTGCGAGATCGATCCGGACGTTGTGGACGAATTCGGCATCCCCGTGTTGCGCTTCCATTTCAAGTGGTCGGAATACGAACTGCGGCAGGCCAAGGATATGCAGGAGACGTTCCGGGAGATCGTCGAGATGGCGGGCGGCGAGTATCGGACGAAAGCGCCGATCGACGGGCCGCGAGCTTACGGCATCGATCTGGGGGGAAAGATTATCCACGAAGTGGGAACGGCGAGAATGGGCGCCGATCCTAAGACGTCGGTGTTGAACGGGTATTGCCAGGCGCACGATGTGAAGAATCTGTTTGTGACCGACGGTGCGCCGCTGGTGACCAATCCGGACAAGAATCCTACGTTGACGATCATGGCGCTGTCCTGGCGGGCTTCGGAGTATTTGCTGAGCGAGGCGGCTAAGGGGAACATTTAGAGGAAGAAGGAAGAAAGAAGGAAGAAAGAAGGATAGCCACAGAGGCACAGAGGCACGGAGAAAAGAGGAAATCAGGAACCAGAAACAGAAGAGAGAAACGAGGAATTTAACACAGAGGACGCAGAGGACGCGGAGCAGAGAGAGGCTAACGCGCGGTTCGCGACTCGGGTAAAGAGACGGTGAGACGCGGAGATTGCGGAGACGAGGGACTGACGATGGGAACGGGAGTTTCGCGGCGGGATGTTTTGAGGTCGTTGGTGGTGGGGGCGACGGCTGGGTCGGTGTTGCAGATGATTCCGGCGCAGGCGGCGGAATATGCTCATGGACTGGTGGAGAGCGAAAAGGCCGCGTCGGCGGCGGGCAAGTACACTCCGAAATATTTTTCAGCTCACCAGTACGAGACGCTGACTTCGCTTTGCGACACGATCATTCCGAAAGACGAGCGTTCGGGCGGGGCGGTGGAAGCGGGCGCGCCGGAGTTTATCGACCTTTTGACCAGCGAAAACGATAAATTTCAAACGCAGCTTGGCGGCGGCTTGATGTGGCTCGACAATTTCTGCATCGATCGTTACGGGAAAGTCTATCTGGAATGTGCGCCGGAGCAGAGGAAGGAAGTGCTGGATCTGATCGCGTACCGTAAAAATGCCAAACAGAATCCGGCGCTGACGTCGGGCGTTGCGTTTTTTGCATCGCTTCGCAGTATGACTTGCGACGGTTTCTATACGAGCAAAATCGGCATCGCCGATCTTCAATATATCGGCAATACTTCACTGCACGAATTTCCCGGCTGTCCGCCAGTGCCGGGAACGTAGGAAACCAGCGCCGTCGTCGGTTTCCGGGTTACGAAACGCGCCACGAAGGCTCGCGGCGGCAGAGTGATTTGTGACTGCCTGGAACCTTCGAGCTAGTCGGACTCATAGCCACAGACGACTTCTAGCAATGCCTGAAAGCGTGCCCTCAGCGGCTAAAGCCGGTCCCATTCGTGAGGGAACACGGCACGGCTGAAGCCGTGCCCTCCCGTCTCCCCCTCCCGACTGGGTACCGTCCCCACACAATTCAGAAATGGCTGTTTGTGTTTATCTACATTTCCGATCAGCGAGAGGCGTGATGTTGGAAGGCCTCGGCGTGTGAAATGGCGAGTTTTATGGAGTCTTCCCAAACGGGGGAGGCGTAGTTCCACTTTCCGTCGCGTCCCTCGCGCACGATGGT
>JBEKWY010000266.1:0-4285 GCA_049512575.1 Candidatus Acidiferrum sp. | reverse complement strand
GGAAAAGATATTGCTGGGCGGCCGCGTCGAGTTCGCGATTTTCCGCGAGGAGGTTGGCGAGTTGATAGAGGTCGCCGTAGCGAACATTCACGAATTTGGCTTGATCGGTGAAGGTTGCAGAAGAGATGTCGAGAAAACGGCGCAGTTCGGCGATGGCGGATTTGCGGTCTCTGTGCGCGAGGTAAAGGTCGATAAGAGCCTTACTGGGTGTGTACGCCACCGGGTGCATGGCAATCGTCGCCTGCAATTCGGTAATGGCCTCGGGAGTTCGGCCCAAGGCTTCGAGAGCGCCAGCGAGGGCCATATGCTGAGGTGCACCTGCGGGAGCGATGCGAACGGCATCGCGTACTTGGGCAAGGCCAGCTTCTTGGTTGTGAAGGGAGAGGTCGAGTGTCGCCAGCAAAAGGTGAGGCGCCGCAGCGTCGGGTTCGAGGCGCATGGCCTCGCTAAATTCATTTCGCGCTTTCTCAAAGTTCCGAACTTGCAAATATCGGAATCCGGCAACGACATGGTTGCTGGCCAGATCGGGCTCGATTTGTATATTGCGCAGGATGTTTGGGGGCAGCGTGATGGATGCGTCAGAAGCAGGCGGAGCAGTCGCGGTATTGTCGTTGGATTGGAGGGTGTTGACCATACCGAAGACACGAGCGATCTGCCACCAGTTTACTACCTCGGTGGTTTCTAGCTGGTCTGGGTCGAGTGCGGATGCTTTTTCCATTTCTGTGCCTGACTGGGATGAGGCGGGAATCGAAGCCAATTCGCGGTGAACCAGTGGCAGATTGGGAGCGAGAGAATCGGCCCTGTGGAGAAGTTCCGCGCGTTCTGTTCCTGAAGCTTCGCTCGAAAGGGTTCCGGCTCGGGGAAAAGAGTCGGTCTGCAAGAGTGCAGCGGTGACGAGGAGGGGCCAGGGGCTCTTGGGGTTTTCGTCGATGGCGGCACGGCATTCGTTCTCGGCGCTCTCGACGGCGCCGGTGTGGATGAGCTCGGCGCACTTGGCGAGATGACGGACGGGAAGGTCCTGGTCCCCGGAAGAAACGACCGATGGGGACGCGTCAGTGGAGGAGAGGCGTTCCACAAGAATGCCGTCACCGCCGGCCAGCTTCACGCGGTAGATAAAGTCCTGGGTCGGAGAAAAATTGATTCCGCGCGTTTTGACAAGGTAGGCGACGTAGCTTGGAGAATAGCTAACTGCCAGGCGGCCGAGAATTTCGGGTTGGTCGAGGCGGGCGGACTGCGCGTGGAGACACGGAGCCAGGAAGGGAAAGACGAGGGCGAAAAAGAGAGTGCGAGGTTTCATGGTCCTGAGTAGTTGGACACCGAAAGCTGCGCACTGGTGCCGCTAAAGATGATTAGAGAGGATCGGCTTGGAGGGGACAATGAGACGTTGGTACCAGCGCGATTGAGGCGCAACCCATTCGACAATAGGGGCCCCTAGACATAGCGAGAGGGATTGAAACTTCGGCGAACACTCGCGCTTGTTGACTCGCGATGAAATCGACTGGGCGCAACGCGTTACTCGTCGCGGCGGGTCCGACTAGTTGTGATGGGCCAAAACTTTGTAGGCGGACCGTTCTCGCTTGAGGACGGCGAGGGCGTTCAGGGTTTTGACGATGGCGCGTCGTTCCTCGTCGTCTATGGCGATCTTGATTACGCGCTGTCCGATTGCGTTTTGGGCGGCTTCGATGCGGCTCGGTAGAACCCGGGGGTCGGTTTCGAGTACAGCGGCTTCGTAAAAGGCCATCCAATCGTAATTCGCGTTCATTGCGCCTCCTTCCAAGGGGACTGGGAAGGTACCAACGAAAGCTAGACGGAAATGCTAGTACGATTGGTTACAAGTTCAAGAGTTTTTTGTATAAATTACCGCCGGTGCGCTGGCGTACCGAGCGTGGACGATCAGTGCCTTGGTTGCGTCTCGAGAGTGACACGCGAGAACCCTGCCCCTTTTTTAGCTCCAACATTTAAAAGAAGTTAGGCGAGGCCCTGTGACCTTTCGCACGGGACGGGGTGACCGCAGTCACAGCGGTCCGCCGTTTAACTGTGGAAAATAAAGGCTATCCTCGCGCGTTTGCGTTCTGCGGCTCGCCGAAAACCGATGGTGACTCAGATTCGAAACTCAGGAAAGGCAAGTGGAACCGATGAGCAAGAATGGCCACTCACCGATTGAAATTTTCTCGACGACTCCGCAATCCAAGGATTTTCCGCGCGAAACGTACGTGCAGCAGGTGATTGATGTGGCGCGTTGGAGCGAGCAAGCGGGCTGCACCGGGATCCTGGTGTACACGGACAACTCCATTGTTGACCCGTGGTCCGTGGCGCACATCATCGTGCAGAACACGGCGAGACTGATGCCGCTGGTCGCGGTGCAGCCGGTGTACATGCACCCATACTGGGTCGCGAAAATGGTGGCCACGTTCGCTCATCTTTACGGTAGGCGCGTTTGCTTGAACATGCTGGCAGGCGGATTCAAGAATGATCTGGTGGCGTTGAATGACACTACGCCGCACGACGAACGGTATGCACGGCTGGTGGAATATACGACGATCATCAAATTGCTGTTATCGGGTGCTGGGCCGGTCACGTTTGAGGGAAAGTTTTATGCGGTGCGAAATTTGCGGACGGCTCCGGCTCTTGCGCCGGAATTGTTTCCCGGGATACTGATGTCGGGCTCTTCGGAAGCCGGAGTGGCGGCGGCGATGGCAGTGGGCGCGACTATTGTGCAGTATCCCAAGCCGGCGAAGGATTGCGCTCGCGATCCCGCAACGGCCGGCGGCAAGACGGGAATTCGCGTAGGAATTATTGCGCGCTCTACGAGTGCGGAGGCCTGGAACGCCGCTAACGAGCGTTTTCCGGGCGATCGCAAGGGACAGTTGGCGCACCAGCTAGCGATGCGGATTTCGGATTCGGTGTGGCACCAACAGCTTTCCGAGATGATCGAGGAGACGGGAGAGGTGCAGGGAGTCTATTGGATGTGGCCGTTCGAAAATCACCAGACATTCTGCCCGTACCTGGTGGGAAGCTATGAAGAAGTGAGCGAAGAGATGTCGCGTTACATGAGCCGGGGATTTGAAGCGTTTATCTTGGATATTCCTTCTTCGCGCGAAGAGTTAGGCCACATTGAGACGGTCTTCGAGCAAGCCTCGCGGATGGAAAGTCGCGTGTGAACGTCCGCTGGGCGCGAGATGTCTTGGTTAGTGCTAAATGGTTGCCCTAGTGGCCGAAGATGAGGTTGGCAAGCTTGGGTACGGCGGCGATGCCGATAAGAAAGTAGGCGATGGCGCAGAGAAGATAGTCCCAGGCGTTGAATGGCTTCGGCGCAGACATGTTCGATCACTATCCTTGAAAAAGGTTTCGCGCTTGTTACGGCTGGGGAGAGTCCTGTGGAACGACCGCTGGTAGTAGGATGCCGAAGAAGCGCGTGCGGGTCCATAGGGTGAACCTGTTAGACGGGGACAACCAATGTTTTCGCGGCCCTGACGAGAGCCCGGCTCTCACACCGACTCTGATCCCTGAACATCCTCTTCTTCGGGCAGTTTCCCTGTTCTTACTTCGCGGTGACCTGGTCGCGAATTCTTTGGTATTCGGCACCGGAGAGGATGTTCTTGTCGAGCAGGTCGTGTTTGTCGCGATACGGGCGGCCGGCGATGATTCTGTGTGCAGCTGGACGCGCGACGCCGGGCAGGTTCATTAGCTCAGTCTCGGAAGCGGAATTGAGATCGACGAGCGGGTGCTGGCCATCGTTTAAGCCATCGCGGACGCCCTGCGCGACGGCGCGCGCTTCGTCGGCAGCGTCGTGCGCGGCTTCGCCGAGTTTCCTGCCGGCCTCTTCGAGCTCTGGCTTGGCGCGCTCGGTGGCTTTGGCGACTTCGTCGCGAGTTTTTTCGTCGCGCGCGCGCTGATCGGGATCGTTGGAATTACAACCTGCTGAACCCGCGACGATGATGAGGGCGGAGGCCAGGAAGAACGGCAAGACAGCAAACATGCGGGGTAACGGCATAGAGGCTCCTGAGATTTTGCCGCGAGAAAACCGCGACGTGATTTAAATTTCCGATGGTTTGAAGTCTCATCCTTCGGGCGCTGGGTCGAATGTGAAAACTGGGGGCCGGAAGAGTCCGGCCCCGAATCGACGCAGAAGTTAGTCGGAGACAACCACCAGGAGCTGGATGCCGGGGTGGACCGGATCGATCAGATAATATTGGCCATCGATTTCGTCCACGTAGACTTCATCGCTGTAGCTCCAACCCACGGGCCAGGGATTGTTGTAGACGAACCAATAGCCGCCATAGTT
>JBEKWY010000265.1:0-4305 GCA_049512575.1 Candidatus Acidiferrum sp. | reverse complement strand
CGCGAACAGAATTTTCTTTCCCGCTCAGCCCCGATGCCAGTCGGGGCTTATTCTTTTGTTTTCCCTCCCCTCAGCAACAATGCTCGCAATTCTTTTCCAATCTCTACCTCGCAATGCCTAAACCTCGCTTCTTGGTCTGGAAACACTCCCCCAGTTCCATGCGAAATTTGCCCCTGCATGTTTAGAACGCAAATATCCGGTCCACCGCTACAGCCATCTATGTAGCGATTAGCGACAGATACTAAGTACGATGCGAGAACCGAAGCCTCATCTACCGTGTAATTATCTCGAGGCAAAAAGTCGCTGAGATGACGGATGGCTGAACTGTCGCCTGAACCGATGTATTCCGAATAGCCTTGTACAACTTTCATCTTGCTGGTCCTGAAAAGCATTGGCACGCCATATGGTGGAATCCAAATTCCGATTAGGGTTTCAAATCCCTCTTCATTGGCTGCATTGTCCGAGAAAATTTGCTCCAGTTCCGAGATCATAACTTCACTCGGCGCTACGCCAACAGGGATCGCCATAGCACCTAATCCAACTTTTGCACGACGGAACATGATATCTGCCGTATCAGGAGAGCCAGAAAATCCCATAATAAATCTACAATTTTCCTGAGCTGAGCTATATATTTTGTTAGTCGGGAATTTGTAGTAACCCGAAATGGTCAGTTGCTTATCGGCTCCCAGCACCACCCCGTCGCCGCACTGGTAGCCAATTCCAACGGTCATAGCGGAAACCTCCCGACGAGGGAGGTTAGGTTTAAGCTCAGCTTTTGTCAAGTGAATAATCCTGAAAGCACTTGACATTTCGCCTTTTGTTCGCCTATGATTTGCGGCGCGTTAGTCCATACTTCACTTCGCCTCGGAGGCAAAAAAACCATGACCATCGGCCAATCGATGCTGCCGGAGTTCGACCAAGAGATGCAGAACACACGCAAGGTGCTGGAGGGCGTACCCGACGATAAATGGAACTGGAAGCCGCACGACAAGTCGGGCACGGTCGGGTGGTACGTCGGGCACATCGCCACGCTGCCCGGGTGGACGACCATGACCATCAACACCGAGGAACTCGATTACGCGCCAGTTGGGAAACCGTCGTTTCAGCCGCCGAAGGTCGAGAATCGCCAACAGGCTTTGGAAGTTTTCGACAAAGAGGCCGCGGACGCGCGGGCGGCGCTTGCCGGCGTCAGCGACGAGGACATCATGAAAGGTTGGACGCTCAAGGCCGGCGGCCAGACCATTTTCGTCATGCCGCGCATCGCGTGTATTCGCGGAATGGTGATGAATCATTTGATTCATCATCGCGGGCAGCTCACGGTTTACTATCGGCTTCTCGACGTTCCCGTGCCGGGACTCTACGGCCCCAGCGGTGACGAAAAGCAGGCTTCCGCTTCCGCGTAAGGCGCCAGCGGCGACGTTGACGGAGAAGTCGGTTCGCTCGCCGGCCGTGACCCTGCCGAGCTACGGGCACAGCAGTGCTGTGCCCCTACGAGGCTGGGGCGCCGTGAATTTCGTCGACGGGGCGGGGTGTTCTCTTCCGTATCATCGACGAATCATCTAGTTCTCTCCGGCATCTCATATAATGGTGTTTGGAGGTTGCCATGGAGACTCCCGTCATTCTGTCTGCGGTACGCACGCCCGTCGGAAAATTTCAGGGTGGGCTGGCCAGCTTTTCCGCTCCGGAACTTGGCGGCAAAGTGGTTGCCGAAGCCGCGCGCCGCGCTGGACTCGACCCCAAACAAATCGACGAAGCCATCCTCGGCAACGTGATTCAAGCCGGGCTGGGCCAGAACCCCGCGCGCCAGGCCGCGCTCAAAGGTGGCTGCGATCCTCGGGTCGCCGCGCTTACGATCAACAAGGTTTGCGGGTCCGGCCTGAAAGCGGTCGCACTGGCCGCGCAAGCCGTGCAGCTCGGCGAATCCGAAATCGTCGTCGCCGGTGGCATGGAGTCCATGACCAACGCGCCGTACCTGCTGCCGCAGGCGCGCAGCGGCTATCGCCTCGGCGATGGCAAACTGATCGACTCCATGATCCACGATGGCCTGTGGGATGCGTACGAAGACTTCCACATGGGAATGACCGGCGAGCTCGTCGCCGAAAAATACGGCATCACCCGCGAAGAGCAGGACCGCTTCGCCGTCGAGAGCCACCAGAAAGCCATTCGCGCCCGCAAGTCATGTTTCTTTGAAGCGCAAATCCTGCCGATCGAAGTTCCGCAGAAAAAAGGCGAGCCCATCGTCATTAAGTACGATGAGTCTCCGCGTGAAGATACCTCGATGGAAGCGCTCGCTAAACTGAAGCCCGCGTTCAAGAAAGATGGCACGGTGACCGCAGGCAACGCGCCCGGCACCAACGACGGCGCCGCAGCGCTGATCGTCACCAGCGAACGCAACGCGCAGCGCCTGGGAAAGCAACCAATTGCGCGCATCGTCGCGCAAGCGGTCAGCGGCGTCGAGCCCAAGTGGGTAATGATGGCGCCCGTCGAAGCGGTCGAAAAACTGCTGGCGAAAACCGGCTGGGATCGCGACAAAGACGTGGACCTGGTCGAACTCAATGAAGCGTTCGCGGTTGCGGCCATCGCCGTGACGCGCCAGCTCAAACTCAACTCAGAAAAAGTCAACGTGAACGGCGGCGCGGTCGCCATCGGCCATCCCATCGGTGCGAGCGGCGCGCGCATCCTGGTCACGCTGCTGTACGAATTGCAGCGCCGCAACCTCAAGCGCGGCATCGCCGCCCTGTGCCTCGGCGGCGGCAACGCCGTCGCGCTCGCGGTCGAGCGCTATTGAAATGAAATATTGTCCACTTTGCGATGCGGAATACTCCGCGAATCACGCGCAATGCAGCGTGTGCGGCGTGGATCTCGTTCCCGAAGAGTTGCGCGGTCAGCCTCTTGATGAGCGCCAGCGCAAGGAGCGCATCGTGGTCATCTGGCGCGGCGGCGATCCGCTGGCCGTCAGCGAGGTAATCAGCGCATTGCGCGATGCCGGCATACGCCACCACGTGCAGCCCACCAACGAGCACATGGTTTTTGAGCTGGGCATGCCGCGGCCAAAATATGCCGTGCGCGTTTTTTCTTCCGACGCCGCCCGGGCGAAAGAACTCATCGCCGACATTCGCGAGAGTTTGCCGTTTGCGCTGGACGAGAGAGACGACGACGAGCGGGAACTGGAGCCATCAGCCTCTTCGACGTCTTCACCCGAACACGAATGGAGTCCCTCCGCCGCCACGGTCGAAATCTGGGGCGGCGAAGACGGCGCGCTCGCCGAACTTCTCGAAGCATGCCTGCGTGAAAACAGGATCGGCGTTCGCCGCGAAGGCGCAGAGCCAAACCGCCTGCGCCTGCTCATCATGCCCGCCGACGAGTCCGCCGCCCGCGAAATCATCCGCGAAGTTCGCGAAGCCACCCCGCCTTTGTAGGGGCGCAGGACTCCTGCGGCCCCGCTTGCCCAGGCGCAAAAGCACACAGCTGCGAACTAACTCCCTCCCTGCGCAGCCACAATTCCCGTATCCGCGCCCTTCCTTAAATCCTGCGAGCAATAGGGGCAATACTTGTCGCTCTCGAGCACTTCCTGCTTGCACTGTGGGCAAGACGGATGCAGGTTGCACTTACAATTGGGGCAGAAATTATAGCGAGCGTCGACGCTGGCCGCGCACTGCGGGCAGTTATAGGGCAGCGGCTGGCGCATCAAAAAATAAATAATGAAGCCGATCGCAAAATAAGCCGGCCACAGAACGATCACCAGAAAAGTCCACAGCCCGGAATTCATTCCGCGACGTTTTGCGTCGCGGTTCACGTAGGCAACCAAAAAAATGAAGATCGCGAAAAACAAGGACATCAAGGTCACAATCCCGACCAGCCCAAACGATTGTTCCACTGGATGGCCGCGGAGTTCCGGCGGGAACATTTCGCCATTGCGGAGCGCGGGATTCAAGTTTACGGTCACCGCGATGGCCACGGCGATGAGATAGAGCACCAGCACGGTGCCGACCAGCCATCGCGGCACGACCTTGAACTCCTGCCAAAAGTGCAAGCCCTTCTCGCGCTTCCGCCGGAAACGAATCAGCCGCTTTCGCTCACTCCATGAATTGCTCACGCGTTCTGGGTACTCTGTCATTTTGCTTCCTCGCTCCAATTCCGCCGACTGTGCTTCACTCGCCGCGCCTGGCAGTTCGTCCTTCACGCGGCGCCGCCCGCATCTCTCGCCGCCCCGCGCTCGCCGCCTTCCATCAACAACACCGCCGCCGCCACGATCGCCGGCAGCGCCCACCAAACTCCAAATCCCATCTTCCACACCAAATCCGG
>JBEKWY010000264.1:0-4319 GCA_049512575.1 Candidatus Acidiferrum sp. | reverse complement strand
CCATCTCCCAAGTTCATCATGGGGGCCAGCGACGAGGCTAAGTATGACCATCCCACTCAGAAGCCCGTGGATCTGATGCGGCGCCCGATCCTCAACCACCTCAAGCGCGGCGGCCTGGTCTTTGACCCGTTTCTGGGTTCAGGTACGACCCTGGCGGCCGCGGAAATCACCGAGCGCGTCTGCGTCGGCATCGAGCTGGATCCGAAGTACGTTGACGTGATAGCGCAGCGCTATCGAGTGCTCTCCGGCAAGAACGCAACTCTCGACGGCGACGGGCGCTCCTTCGACGAGATCGCCCAGGAACGCCGGAAGGAGCCAGCATGAATCGCGCGCTGCCGCCGGGAGATTGCGGACATCAAAGCGCAGCTTCTCGCCGGCCACCCGGACATCGAGGGGCTCTGCCTGGCGCTTTCGGACTGGTCGTTGGAGTTGCGGCTGATCGAGAAAGCGCGGCAACGGCAGCCGCCGCCTTTACAGTAATCAAGCATGGGGGCTTCGCGCGTTTTTGGCGCGAAACACCATGCGCCTCGGCCAGCTCCCGAAAAGGAGACGAGCGTTGATGTTTCTGATCGACAGCCGCGGAAGTCGGCCGGTCTGTATCGCCTGCCGCAAGCTTGGGCCCTACCAGGAGGAGCAGCCTGGTGTGTTCATCTGCGAGGCCTGCGTGCAGGCTGCGGATGCTCATCTTCAGAAGTTGGCCGAGAGCGTCCCGGAGTTACGCGACCATCGGCTAAAACGGTGGCGTACTGGATGCGACTGCGAACGATGCCGGCGGCGCGGGAACCGGGCAGTATAAGGAGTTTCTATAACGTGTACGGAAAATCCGAACAGAAAGTGTACGGAAAATCCGAACAGAGCGAAGCGGAGAAATACGCGCGGATGCCGGAGTCTGTTCTCTTCGATGGCGGTCTGTCGGTCACCGCACGCTGCGTCTACGGGGTGCTGGCGCGGTACGTATACCAGGGGACCGCGGTGAAAATCGGGCAGCGCCGGATTGCAAAGCTCTTGGGTGTTCACGTTGAGACTGTGAACCTGGCGATTCACGAACTGGAGGAACGCCAGCACATTGCGATCAGAGGCGAGGGCAAGGCTCGCCGCATTTACCATCTGATGTCGTTCGTTTTCGGCAAGAAGCAGCGAGCAGGCGTCGAAGAGGTCATCAGCAGCCCCAGTGGAGGGCGCCGGTTGGCTACTGTGAGGAGCGCCTGATGGCAGAAGGACAGAGCGTCCCGGATAACAAAGTTCGACAGCCAAAAAAGCGCGCCAGCCAGGCTAAGTTCCTGGCGGCGATGGTGCAGACCGGCGGCAACATCATCCGCGCTGCGGGGGCCGCCGGGATTGACCGCAGCCTTCACTACATCTGGCTTAAGGAGGATCCAGCGTACCCTGAGCGGTTTGCAGCCGCCTGGGAGGAGGCGATGGACACCCTCGAGGCGGAAGCCGTCCGGCGGGCGTATGAAGGCGAGGAGGAGCCGGTGTACCGCGCCGGGAAGCGCGTACTTGACGTAGCGGTTGACGAGAAAGGTCAAATCAAGCGGAACAGCGACGGCAAACCAATCGCGGTGCCAGCCACCGTCCGCAGGCGCTCCGACCCGCTGCTGATGTTCCTGCTGAATGGCAACCGCTCGAAGAAGTATCGGTATCGCACCGACAACCGGTTCGTGGACGAAGAAGGCAAGGACCGCAAGCTGGACCTGGACGCCGTCACCGCCTATGTGAACTCGGTCCCTGACGAAGGTGCTTGATCCCGTCACCTTCCAGCGCAAGTTCCTGCTGCGGAAGCTTTGGGCTAAGCAGCAGGAGCTGGTTCGCGCGATCCGTACCAACAATCAGGTCGCAGTAAAGGGCTGCCACGGTTCTGGCAAAACTTATGCGTGCGCCGGAATGGTGCCGTACGAACTGACTGCGCACCAGGAATCAATCGTGTTGGTGACGGCGCCCACGCTACGCCAGGTCAAGACCTTTTGGCGCGAGATCACGGAGGCGATCACCAACAGCCAGGTCCGCTATCCCGAACCGAACACAACGATGTGGGAGCTTTCGTCCAAGCGGTACGCCCAAGGCTTCTCTTCCACCAAGGGCGTCAACGCCCAGGGCTTCCACGGCAAACGCGTGACCATCCTGGCGGACGAGGCCATCGGCATCTCCTCGGAGATTTGGGACGCCATCGAAGGCATCCGATCGGCGGGCGACGTTCGGCTGGTGATGCTCTGCAATCCGACGGTGCCATCCGGCCCGGTCTTTGACGCTTTCGGCAAGCTGCGCGGGACACCTGGTCACGCCACCATCACCATTTCCGCTTTCGACACACCCAACTTGGTCGGTTTGACGATGGAATCGCTGCTACAACTCTCCGAGGAGGAACTCGATTACGCTCCGTTTCCCTGGCTGATCCGGCGGCGCTGGGTCAAGGAGATGTACCACAAGTGGGGCCCGAACAACCCGCGTTTCCGTGCGCGCGTCTTGGGTGAGTTTCCCAGCCAGAGCCAGTGGGCGGTTTTCTCCCTGGAGTGGATCGAGAAAGCGCGGCGAGAGCCGACCGCGCAGGAGTTGCAACAAGCTTCCGGCGCATTCATCCAGGTCGGCGTTGACGTGGCGGCCGGCGGAGACGATGAGACGGCTGCTTGCGCCCGCGTGAATGGCATCATCGTGGCGCGCGCCGCCTGGAGCGAGGTCGATCCACGCGGCCAACTGGTGCGCTGGCTCAGTGGACTACGGCGGCTCGGATACCAGGTTGGCCCTGTAGTGGTGGATACCGTTGGCGTGGGTCACGGGATCGCGTTGCACCTCGCGGACTGCGGCTATGACGTGCGCGGATTTAAAGCCGGAGCGGAGCCGATGGACAAGGAGCAGTTTCTAAACGCCAAAGCCGAAGCGTACTTCCGGCTGCGGGAGATTTACAAGGCCGGCTATATTTCACACCGTGCGCTGGAACAGGTTGACGACGACTGCGAAGCCCAACTCTGCGCCGTCGAGTACCGCGAGCTATCGCGGGGGCAGATTCAGGTCGAGCCAAAGGAAGACGCGCGGAAGCGTGGCGTCCAGTCCCCTGATCGCGCCGAAGCCGAGGTCCTCGCCTTCTGTCGAGTGGTCCCGCGCGAGCAGCGCGTGGTCCTGGGCAGCCACTATCAGATCTCCCCCATATGAAAGAGAAAAAGCCCGCCACGGCGGGAGCCGGGCGGGCGGGTAGGGATGGGGTGCGGGGCTACTACTTGGCGATGCTATAAACGCGGGTGCCGTCTTCTCGCTTTTCGGACTTCACGGTCAGACCCATTTTCTTGCCCAGGGTCCCGCTGATGAATCCCCCGCAACTGTGGGCTTGCCAGGAACTGGCTTCCATGATTTCGGCGAGCGTGGCGCCCTTCGCCCGCTGCAGCAGATTCAGGATGGTTGCGGTTTTGCTGCCGGCGCGGACGCCCGTGTCGTCCGGCTTCGCGGCTTTCGGTGACTTGGCGGTGGCCTTGGCCGGGGTCGCCTTCTTGTTCTTGGATGCCGCCGTCGGCTTGGGCTTGGCAGCCTTGGCGCTTTTCTGGCCCTTGGGCGCGCCCTTCTTCGGGGTGGCGGCCTTCTTCGCGGAGGCTTTCTCCGTTACAACGGCCGCGCCCTGTGCGCCAACGGCGGGGCTGGTATTGGTGGTTTCTGCGTTTTCGGTAGTCATTGTCGTTCGTTCTCCTTTCGCGGTCGGAACCGCGTCAGGACATGAATCACTCCGGTTGCGCTGAGAAGGCAAGTGGATTCTGCGGATTATCTTCGCAATCTCAGCAGCCGCAAGCTACCGATATTGACAAATAACGCGGTCGGGGCGCCGGGCGGAGACGCTACGGAAAAGGCACTTCCGATAACGCCGCCTTCTGTCTACAATGGCGGTGTTCCGGCATCAAACGAGAAAGCTTCTGAGTACAATAAAGCCATGGCTCTTCTGGAAGCGGGCATGTTTGGCCTGAGCGGCCCCAACGTTGCCGCCGTGCTGGTACTCGCCCTGGTCCTATTTGGCGGACGGAAGATCGCCGGTCTGGGCGGCGGAGGCCCACAGGCACCAACCCATCCCGTGCCAGGCATCGACCCCAAAACACCGACCGGTATGAAAGCACCGTGTAACGACGGCGCTGTGGACTAAACACTGCGGTGGTTAAGCTTTTCCTACCGAGCGAGGTCATTTTCCGGTAACCCCGTCTATCACCCGCAATACGTGCGTCTCTGCCGTACCGGTTAAACCAGAAGCATTCAGTTGCCGGACGGTCTGACGGCGCTATCGATGACGATGACCTCCGTCGGGACCTTACGCTCTTCCAGTTTGAGGCCGAGTTGGCGCTGCAAGG
>JBEKWY010000263.1:0-4377 GCA_049512575.1 Candidatus Acidiferrum sp. | reverse complement strand
AAGTACATGAGTTCATCGAGCAGCACGACCGCATTTACTTGGTCGAGCAAAATCGCGACGCGCAAATGCTCACGCTGCTCAAGCTCGACCTCAAGCCCGAGCTGACGACGCGCCTGCGCAGCATTGCGCACATCACCGGACTGCCGCTCGACGCGCGGTCCATCACCGACGAACTGACCAGCATGGAGGGGAAATAGACGACTTGCGTCGCACAAGCACAACCGGAGCAATGGCTCGGGCGGCTTTGAGGATGATGCCCCTCTTATTCCTGTTGGCTTCGTGCCTAGGTCAAGACAGAGGCGGTACGTCTACTGGCGCTGGACGCATGCTCATTGGCGGCGTTTTCAGCAACGCACATGCGTCGGGCTCCCTTGAGTATTGGGGAGTCTGCAATTTCAAAGAGCCCTATCCCGATTTTCCCAAGCTCAAGGCAATATCGGGCCACGAGGCTTCGGCGGCGGAGTTGCTGCAGGAAATGTTTTCCTTAGACCCGGAAATGAGGGTCAGCCAAGACCGTGATGGGAAAATCCGAATGATCGAGGAGGATGTACCGAGTGATCTGCTCGACGTAAAAATTCACTACCTTCGGTTTCCAGCCGAATATCACGGACCGCATACGGCTATCAGCGTCATTCTGGGGAGTCCGGAAGTGATTGCGTTCAGAAGGGAACACAATATAGGGCCCGAGACTGACTGGGTGGGCGGAATTGGGTACTCTAGCGACGGGCTCGTGCCTACCGTGCCTAGCGTTCATGGAGATTTGCACGATGCGACTGTGAGAGAAGCACTCGACTACGTGCTTCAGACGTTTCAAGGATTTTGGTTATATGAGAATTGTAAAAATCCGGGGGGCGGTCGGATCGTGTACTTCGATTTTATTCTGAACCCGCCCAGCACAGTTTTCGTCCAAACTTACAAGTGAGAGTTTTGAGAATCTAAGTTCTGGCAATATTGGAGGGTACGTAGATGTCGACCACGACCGTCGAACCCGGAGCCGCGCCGGCACCAAAAACCAACCGCATCGGCCTCACCGTCATGGACTACAAGGGCGGCAAGACCACGCTGTGCGCTGGATGCGGCCACAACGCGATCTCCGAACGCATCATCGAATCCATGTATGAGATGGGCGTGCAGCCTGAACTGCTCATCAAACCGAGCGGCATTGGCTGCTCCTCGAAAACTCCCGCCTACTTCATGAACCGCTCGCACAGCTTTAATGCCGTGCACGGCCGCATGCCCTCGGTCGCCACGGGGGCCTTGCTCGCCAACCACAAGCTGATCTGCATCGGCGTCAGCGGCGACGGCGACACCGCTTCCATCGGCATTGGACAATTTATGCACCTGATGCGGCGCAATCTGCCGATCATCTACATCATCGAAGACAACGGCGTCTACGGCCTCACCAAGGGCCAGTTCTCGGCCACCGCCGACCTCGGCTCCAAGCTGAAGACCGGAGTTATCAACGATCTGCCGCCCATCGATACCTGCGCGCTGGCGATTCAGTTGGGGGCGACGTTTGTGGGCCGGTCGTTCTCCGGCGACAAGAAGCAGTTGCTCGCCATGCTCAAGGCGGCCATCGCCCACAAGGGGACGGTGCTGCTGGACGTAATCAGCCCCTGCGTGACCTTCAACGACCACGAAGGCTCGACCAAGAGTTACAAGTTCATGCAAGACAACGACGAGCCGATCAACGAGGTGGATTTCGTGGCCAGCTTCGACGAGATCGAGGTGGATTACGACTCCGGCGCGATCTACGAAGTGGAGATGCACGACGGCTCCAACCTGCGGCTGCGCAAGCTGCTGGAGGACTACGACCCGACCGACAAGGCCAACGCCGTGCGCACGCTGATGGAGGCCCACGAAAAGGACGAGATTCTCACCGGCATCTTCTACATCAATACCGAGAAGCCGACCTTCATCGACCTGCTGAATGTGGTGGACGAGCCGCTGGCCACGCTGCCCGAATCGCTGACGCGGCCGCCGAAATCGGCGTTGGAAGGGCTTATGGCCAGCTTGCGGTAACTTCATTCGATAACTCGATCCGACGGAAAAAACCCCGCCTTGCGCGGGGCTTTTCGTCGGAGGGCATGAATCCAACGCGAGCCTTCATGTCAATTCCATCTCGATTTGCTTTTCCTGAACGGCCCGTTTCGCGGCGGCAACGACTTCCAGACTCATGGGAATATCCAGGCGCTTGCCTTCCGCGACGATTTCTTCGATGGTCACGATGCCGATCCTATCGTAATTGCGCCCCATGGTTTCATGCCTGTATGGGCCGGCGGCTTTGGCCTCCGCCAACATGGGGCGGCTAGGTTCTTCGAGTGTAATCAAAACGGCCAGCGCTGCTTTTTCACGCTCCATGTCGCCGCCAAGGGTTGCAATATCGCCGCGCTTCACGCCCCCAGATTTCACTTGAAAAATGATTTTGGCGTTGTCGTTCTTTCCGGTCAGAAAGTATGCCACAGCGTCAATCCCGGCATCCGCGCCCTTCTTTTCGTTGATGATCGCTCGATTGTTGGTATAGGTAAGGACGGCCCATTTTTCAAATTCCTTGCGTAGACGGTCGTCTTTCTTGTGAGCGAGAGCGTAGGCGGATTCCATATCGCGGGGGATTCCGTCCAGTGAAATTCCGTCTACCACATCTTTGCCAAATGCAAATTCGAGACGGCGCAGAATCAGTGAGACAGACTGATAAGTTATATCGATCCCTATCCATTGCCGATTGAGGCGCTGCGCCACGGCAACTGTCGTTCCGCATCCGCAATACGCATCCAGAACCAAGTCCCCTTCCTTGCTGGATGCTTGGACAATGCGCTCCAGCAGAGCTTCCGGCTTTTGCGTGGGGTAACCCAATCGCTCCGGATCCTTCTGCTGCAAATGGCTTATATCGGACCACACGTCGGACGGAATAACGCCCTCATCCGAATAGTATTTGTATTCCTTTCCTGCCGACTTAATCGACCAGTACCTCCGACCATCTGGGTCCGTGCTCTTTTTCATGTGGTTGTGACGTGCGTTTCGGCGGAGAAGCAGGACTTCATCCGCATGGAAGGACCAATTGCCGGATTTGGAATAACGAAAGATCACATCGTGCTTTCGTCCAAAATCCTTCTTCGCGCGCCCGCCGGATTCGTAGGCCCAAACGATTTCATTGCGGAAGTCGCCGCCCTGGGTAACAAATACACAGTCGAGGATAAGTTTCAGGTAATGACTGGAGGTAGGATCGCAATGCAGATAGAAAGTCCCCGTCTTCTTCAAGACGCGATGGATTTCGGTGATGCGGAGGGCAATGCCGATCAAATATGCCAGCAATGTTCCTTCTCCGAGAACGCCATGAAGCCCTTTGACCAAGGCAACCAACTGCGAACGAAAGCGCCCCCGATCGTTTGCTAGAATCTCGGAAAATCCCGATATTGCAAAGTCGTCCCACGTCCAGATATCCGTGAATGCCTGCGCCTGGGCGCGATCTTCCTCGCCGATGTTGTTGTATATCTGGTTATAGTTTCGCTTGGAATTGAAGGGAGGATCGATATAACAGAGATCGACCGTCTCGTCCTTGATCTTCTTGCGAAGAACATCCAAATTGTCGCCATAATACAGGCTGTTCATACTGTCATCCTACACTTCATCCTTATCTTCCGCGCGGATTTTTGCGCGCTCATCGCGGCGCGGAGTTGGCGCTGTGCCCCATTCATCCATAGTTTTATCGTGGATGAGTGGGAGACCATGACCCTCAACCCGCCCGCTCACCTCAGCTGGGGATTTTGCAAGAGGCTCGGATATGGAATCCTCGGCTCTCACCGGAAGCCGTTCGTCAGTCGCAAGACTGTCTCCTCCAGCCGCCCGCAAGCCTCCGGCAGAGAGGCTTTCACCGCGTCGCTGAACTCCTCGCCGACTTCCGTCGCGCCGGCGCCGACTGTAAGCAGGAGGGCGTTTTGCGGCGCGGAATCGTAGAGTTCGAGCGCCAGCGCCAGCAACTCGGTCGCGCCCACGTGGTGCGTGGCCAATCCCTTGCTCGCCCATCCCTGCGCGGCGGGATGGACCGGTTGCAACGCGATCTCTCCGGCAGCCGACTCCACAGAACAGTCGATGAAAAGAACCGACTCGGCGCGCGCGATCTCCTCGGCCAGCTCCGGCGTCCACTGCTGACGAGCGATGACGCGCACACCGGCATCGGCGCGAAAGCGCTCTTCCGCCCATGTAGCAAGCCACGGCCCGAGGCCGTCATCGCCGCGCAGCGTGTTGCCGCAGGCGAGGATGAGGCATCGGACCGTGGTTTGCGTAGTCAATGGCTCTGTTGCCTTCCAATTGCCGAATTCATCGATTTACGCAGAGGATTCCTTGCTACGTAGAAGACGGCACCTAAGGCTCCTCTGG
>JBEKWY010000262.1:0-4384 GCA_049512575.1 Candidatus Acidiferrum sp. | reverse complement strand
AGTTTCCCTTCCTACTATTACTGCCGGCACTCGCCGAGAAGTAGTAGTAGGGGCAGAAACTCTGCCACCCACTACTGCCTCCTCGCGCGAAGAGAAGCCGACTGCGACGATGGAGGCTGTGGCTATGAGATCGCGCAGTGGTTTCTCGCTCGGATACCCAATCACAAGGCGTTCAGGACCAGTTTCGGTGCGAAGCCCTGCTATTACTGCGTACTTCATGCCCGAAGAATCAACCATCTGCTTCACGACCGCATCCTCCTGTACTTGTCTCCGTAGTCGTACGCCTTTAGGAGTAGCAAGCAGGATTCCAAATTGATTTCTTGGGCCAAATCTCTAAATGACTGGGGCGAGGCGAAATTGCTTCATCCGGCAGAGCGTTCGAGGTCAAGAGCCACGCGAAATGACACCCGCCCTTGGACAGCGTGTCCATCGAAGGACATGGTTTTAGATTCGAATGGCTGGGAAAAGAAATTTGCGCCGGACAAGCCGGCGCAAGAAGAAGCGAGGGGAAGATCGAACTCAATGTCCCGGGAAGCTGTCACATCGAGTTAGATTCATCGCACAGGCGCTGGTAGTATTCCCGTCCTTGCTGAAATCCGCGTGTAAAGGGCTCTTCTACTGCCGCCCTGGGATATTGCTGCTGCAGTTCTTCTAGGTCGCTCGTCATCTCGGACGCGATCTGATCAAACTCTTTGCAGCGATTTCTGGCGTGCAGAGCAGCTTCGAAGCCCAATAGGTAGAATTTCTCGCCGTCTCCGAACTGCTGGCCAGACTTAAGATAGTTGTCCAACGCTGTATTGAGGTTTGTCCTGTCTTCGTTCACAGTATTCTCCTTTTTAACTCAGTCGTCCTTGAAGGGCGCCGACGGAAGTTTTGTTGGCAGAACTGCCATCGCTCACACCGCAGCCTCTGCGACGAACGTTTCGATCTCGGTTACTTCTTCATGCGTGAGGCGAAGATCGCCAGCTCGCATGACTCCCTCTGCCTGACGTGCGTTGCGGGCGCCGACGATCGCCCCAGTCACCTCGGGATGGTGCAGTGTCCAAGCAATTGCGACTTCGCCGGTTGACCGGTTGTGCCGCCTGGCAATCTCTTGCAAGCGGTCCACCAGTGCCAGGTTCCGAGAGAGCTGCGGCTCGGTAAAGTCGGGATGATTCTTGCGCCAATCATCCTTCGGCAGTTTGGCCGCGCGCTCGCGGGTCATGGCGCCAGTCAGGAGACCGGAAGCCATCGGGGAATAAACGATGACCCCAATGCCTTCGCTCAGGCAGTACGGCAGGATCTCGTGTTCGATCTCGCGGTGCACCAGCGAATACCGCGGCTGCAGGGAAGTTACGGGCGCTATGCTCTGGGCGCGGCGCAGTTGCTGGACATCGAAGTTGGAAACTCCAATCCAGCGCACTTTGCCTTCGCGCTTCAGGTCGGCGAGCGTGGACCATCCTTCTTCCAGTTTGGCTGAATCGGGGTCGGGAGGCCAGTGGATTTGGTAAAGATCGATTACGTCGACGGAAAGGCGGCGCAGGCTGTCCTCGACTTCGCTGCGGATCGAGTCCGCGCTCAGTACTTTCTGCACCTCACCCTGGGCATCCCAGCGCAGTCCGCACTTGGTAAACACGTAAGGTCTGGAGCCGTGCCAGCTCTTCAGAGCACGGCCAACCACTTCTTCGGAGTGTCCCAGGCCGTAGACGGCGGCAGTGTCGATCCAGTTGACGCCGAGTTCGAGCGCACGGTGAAGGCGGTGATAGATTCGTTGTCGTCCTGCGATCCCCAGGCGAACTGCCAGCCCGAGCCGCCGATGGCCCAAGCTCCATAGCCCACTCGAGTAATCTGCAAGTCAGAATTGCCAAGTTTGCGTGTTTGCATTTTAAGCCTCCTTTCAAATTCCGTGCGGCTGTTTCCCGGCAAGATCGCGTAACCCTTGGGGCGTCGACGTTTCGCCCTTCGGATCAGCCCGCAATCGAGGCGGAGTGAATATCTCCGATACCGGCAATCTCTTCCATTCGCCGCAGGACCGCGGAGAAGTCTTCTTCGTCGCGGCGTGCCAGTTCCTCGGAATTGACGCGAAACGCAGCTTCAGTCGCAGGCATGGGGGTATGCGCTTCTGCTGCCGCCTTTAGAATCAGCTGGAAATCCTTGTTCATCAGGCGAAGCGGAAATTGCGGAGTGTAGTCGTTGATCGCAACCCTAGCGAGTTTTCCCACATGAGCCGGCGCGATCACAGCTGTCTTTGACAAGACCTCGAGCAAGCGTTCGCGATTCAGCCCAACTGCTTCCCCAAGAACCACAGCTTCAGCGATGGCCTGCATGCCAACGCCTAGCAGCGTGTTGACTACCAACTTCATCGCTGTTCCGGAGCCAGGACCACCCAGAAGAAAGTATTGCTTTGCAATCGCCTGGAATATTGGCTGAGCAGCATCGAACAAGTCTTGGTTGCCGCCGGCCAGTAGCGTCAGAGTGCCTTGTTCCGCGGCAGGAGTGCTGCCCGAGATGGCGACGTCCAATACCTCAATGCCACTCTTAGCGCCCAGCCGGTGCAATTCACGCGAAGTTTCTGGGGAGATTGTGCTCATCTCTAACACTATGGTTCCTGGGCGCGCCTCAGCAAAAACTCCCGCTGGCCCGGCATAAACGCTCTGAACTGCTTCATCATTAGTCAGGCACGAAAGAATCACATCACAAGTGCGCGCCAGTTCATGCACGTTCTTAACAGCGAAACCTCGCTCTGCTACGACGGCTTGCACCTTAGCGCTTTCTCTGTCGTGGGCAACGATGTGGTATCCGTGATCAAGCAGCCGTTGTGCGATTCGGCTTCCCATGTTGCCCAGCCCAATAAATCCGAGTGTCACCTTATCTGCTGTAAGAGGTTTCATACCGTTTCCTTACCTCCTGAATAGTGAAGCCTGCGCCAACTGAACTCTTGAATGCATTTGTTGTGCCACAAATATAAAGCAAAGTGAACGCGAGAATGTGAAGGGCGCCTTGATCAAACACTCACAAGCACCTTGCGTTGACTGGCTCTTCTGCTGATATCCCAGCCCTTGCGACTGAAATCGAAGACGCGAGTCGAGTCGAAATGTCGACGCGGGTGTCAACTGCAGGACGAACATGTGATTGCCGCAGGGCCTCGCCCAATCGCCAGTCGTCTCATTGTGCTGAAAATGCTCAACTAAATGGCCTTCAAGTGGATTGGAAGCAGGCGTGCATTTTGATGGCCTGACGGAGAGGTGGAGACAATATGCAAGCGACGGCGGTGTACACCGATAACGAAGAGCGCATCGACATTCCTGCGTCAGGAAAAGAAACGCGAGAACTGCAGGACGTTTTCTCGCGTTGTCTGCCGGTGCTCCACAGAACAGCTTATCGATACCTGGGCAACGTGGCCGACGCGGAAGATGCGGTTCAGGATGCGCTCCTCTCCGCGCACAGGCACCTGGACCAGTTCAGAGGGCAGGCGCAAATGTCGACGTGGCTGGTTGCCATCGTCAGCAATTGTGCTCGGATGCAATTACGGAGAAGGCCACGGCAGATCCACGTGTCTCTGAACGATCAATTCGGAGACGAGGAAGGATACGCGCTCTCAGAACGGTTAGTGCACTTCGGACCGAGTCCAGAAGAAGAGTATCGAAAAGCCGAACTGCGCGAGCACCTCATAAAGTTCGTAGAGGAACTTTCGCCCGCGTTGCGCACGGCATTCCAGTTGCGCGACCTGGAAGACATGAGTACGAGTGAAGCGGCACACATTCTGGGTGTAGCTAAGGGAACGGTGAAATCCCAGGTCGTAAGGGCCCGCGCAAAGCTCACCCGCCTTGTGCGCCGGGCACTCGATGCAAAGCGTCGTTCATCTGCGCACCGCACGTTCTTGCAGGTGGCAGAAGGCAAGTAACTACGGGTAGCGAACCGACAACGTCGGTGATTGAAAAACCAGGGAAGATCATATGTGGATTGTTCGACTAGCATTGCGGCGGCCCTACACCTTTGTGGTGGTGTCGATACTCATTGTAATCATGGGTGGCTTAGCGATCGTTCGCACTCCAACCGACATTTTTCCGAATATTGACATTCCCGTTGTCAGCATCATCTGGAACTACAACGGTCTCCTTCCTGAGGACATGAGCGATCGCATCGTTAGCGTCACAGAACGCGCGCTTACTACTACCGTCGACAACATCGAACACATCGAATCGCAATCGCTGTATGGAGTCGCGGTGGTTAAAGTTTTCCTGCAGCCCACCGCGAATATTCAGCAGGGTATTGCACAGATCACGGCAATCTCCCAGACTCAACTCAGGCAGTTGCCAGCGGGAACAACGCCACCCCTCATTCTTGCTTACAGCGCATCGAGTGTGCCCGTACTCCAACTGGCCCTTTCCGGGCAAGATCTATC
>JBEKWY010000261.1:0-4443 GCA_049512575.1 Candidatus Acidiferrum sp. | reverse complement strand
CGCGCGATCCACAACACATTTTTCGCGGGATTGTGATGCATTTCGCCGTGGGCTTCCACGTCGTAATACAACTCCATGACGCGAGCTTCATCCGCGGGTAAAGCCGCACGAAGCTCATCCAAGGTCCAAGTGAAGTAGTCGCCGTCATCATCGAGCGAATAATCGGCGTCCTGACTGGCGTAAAAGCCGCCATTAGCCTGGTCGGAAAGCACTTCATTCACCCAGCCGATGATGCCTTCGGCCGTTTCGCGCAGGAGAGGATTCAGCGTGACCTGCCAGCCGTGCAGGTAATTCCGCAACAGCTCGGAATTGTCGTAGCTCATTTTCTCGAAGTGCGGGACCAGCCAGCGTTCGTCCACAGAATAGCGGTGAAAGCCGCCGGCGAGTTGGTCGTAAACACCGCCGCGGGCCATTTTTTCGAGCGTGGTCTCGGCGATGGCGAGCAGATGCTCGTCCGCTCGGGCAGAGGTACCGGAGCGGCCGGCTGACTGCTGGTAGCGCTCCAGAACCAGATCGATAGCCGAAGCGTGCGGAAATTTCGGCGCGCTTCCGAAACCGCCATTCTTGATATCGAACTGCTGGGTGACCGAGCGGATTTGTGCATCAATGACGCCAGGATCGAAGTCAGCGCGGGCACCCGTGAAAATCTCGGCCTGCGCGACGGCATCGGCAACGGACTTCGCGGCGCGTTCGAGGTCGGCGCGCTTGTTCTTGTAAGCATCGGCTACTGAGAGCAGCACGCGGCGGAAGCCGGGCCGGCCCATTTGATCTTCAGGCGGGAAATAGGTGCCGCCGAAGAACGGTTTGCCGTCTGGCAGAAGGAATCCCGTGAGCGGCCAGCCGCCCTGGCCGGAGAGCGCGCTGATGGCGGACTGATAGCGCGAATCGACGTCGGGGCGTTCGTCGCGGTCCACCTTCACCGGAACGAAATGCTCGTTGATGATTTTGGCGATTTCCACGTTTTCGTAGCTTTCGCGGTCGATCACGTGGCACCAGTGGCACCAGACCGCGCCGATGTCGAGCAGGATCGGCTTGTCTTCAGACTTGGCGCGGGCGAAGACGGCGTCGTTCCATTCGTGCCAGTCGATGGGCTGGTGGGCAGCCGAGCGTAGATAGGGGCTGGCGGAGTCTTTCAGGCGATTTTCGGGATGATTGGACAAGATCGAATCCTTTCAAGAATAGAGCGGGCGGGCGAATTGTGCCGAACGGCAAGACGCCGGGCTTGACTGCAAGCCCGCTGGAAACATCATGCTTTAGTTTACGCGGGCACGGGCCCTTCAAGGTTCAGGGTAAATAAGAGTGCCTGTGCTACCTAAGACGCGCTACTGCACGGTGTCGCCGGAGCCGAGATCGCGTGGATCGAGCGGCTTGCGACCGGCAAAACCTTCGTCCTGGCGGTGATAAAAGCGAATGCGATCTTCGCCGAGCCGCCAGCAGAGATAGACCTCTTCATTATTGATGCGCGACGGAAAATCGAGCAAGCCAACGTCTAAATCCTTGATCACGCACCCCGTTTCCAGGATGCGATTGAGAGCGGATTTCATCGTTTCCGCTAACTGCGTGTGCTCGACCCGAAGCACAGCCAGCTTTTCGTAGGGCACGATCACGCCGCCCATCATGGTGATGCGCGCGGCCACGGCGGAGAGATCGGTTTCCAGGCCGGCAAGTTTCTTGCGGCAGTCCATGGCTTCGAGCAGGAAGGGCTCGAGCTCCTGGCGGGTGCGCTCCGCTTCGGTCAGGGTGAATATTCGAGGCTCAGGTTCGGGATCTGGCGAATCGTCCTGATCCTGCTCGTCGTCTTCGTCTGCCATTCTGTATCCGATCTGCTGGGGACTTGGCTAAGGCGATGCTAGCGCAAACTTAACATCCGGTCGAGCGCAACTCTTGCGAAGTGTCGCGTCCGTTCCTCCACCGAAATGCGGTTGACGACGTTGCCGGACTCCAGGTTTTCCAATACCCAGAGGAGATGCTGGGGCGTGATGCGGAACATCGTGGTGCAAACACACACGCTGGAGTCGAGCGAGATGATTTTGTGGCTTGGCATTTCCTTGCTGAGTCGATTGACCAGGTGAATTTCCGTGCCGACTGCCCATTGCGAGCCTGCGGGCGAATCCGTAATGGCTTTGATAATGCCTTCGGTCGAGCCAATCTGGTCCGCCGCCTGGGTTACCTCGAAGCGGCACTCGGGATGCACGATTACGCGAATGCCGGGATGCTCGCGGCGCACGCGCTCGACGTGCTGCGGCGTGAAGCGCTGGTGCACCGAGCAGTAGCCTTTCCACAAAATCACGCGCGCCGCACGCACGGCTTCGGATGAATTGCCGCCGAATTCCTGGTATGGATCCCAGACGACCATCTGGTCCAGCGGAATGCCCATGCGAAACGCGGTGTTGCGGCCCAGGTGTTCATCGGGCAGGAACAGAACCTTTTCACCGTGTTCGAACGCCCAGCGCATTACCGCCGCGGCATTGGAGCTGGTGCAAACCGCGCCGCCGCGCTCGCCGGTGAACGATTTGATCGCCGCGGTGGAATTCATGTATGTGATCGGAATGACTCTCAGTCCGCCCTGCGAGGCTAGTTCGCTCCAACAGGCTTCCACTTGGCCGATGTCGGCCATGTCCGCCATGGAGCAGCCGGCGTTGAGGTCCGGCAGGATAACGGCCTGATGCTCGCGGCGCAGAATGTCCGCGCTCTCCGCCATGAAATGCACGCCGCAGAAAACAATGTAACGGCCGGCCGCGTCGGCGGCTTGATAGGAAAGCTTCAGGGAATCGCCGCGAAAGTCAGCAAATTTCACGACTTCATCCCGCTGGTAGTGATGCCCGAGGATGACAACGTCGCGTCCCAGACGCGCCTTTGCCGCGGCAATCCGCTCATCGAGTGAGTTGTCCGGGACCAGCAGGTAGGAGTCGAAATCGCAGCCCACACCTGGTTCGATTTCCGGCGCGCGCAGGGTCGCGGGCTGGGCGGCGCCAACCAGAGGAGACGGGTTCGTTATGGAGATAAGGGTGCTCATCGCTTTTTTTAAGGTGTTTGCCGGTTAGCTAGAGTTCGTTCTGGAGTGCCCTTTGTTGTTGGATGATTGCTCTCAGGCTTTGGTTTGATTCTCCGCTATCCGCCGATAAACACCATGGTACGAGAGGGTTGCACGAAGCCGGGTTCGTTGATCCGGTGGCCTTCCTCTTTTTCCATCACCGCGGAACGTATGTAGGTGACCAAATCTTCGTCGCACGCGCCTTCGCGTAACAGCCCCCGCAAGTCGTGATCGTCCTTGCTGAAAAGGCAGGTGCGGAGCTTGCCGTCGGCGGTCAGCCGGATGCGCGAGCAGTGGCCGCAGAAGGGCTGCGTCACTGGCGCGATCAGCCCAATCTGGCCGGGGGCGCCGTCGGCGAAACGGTACTTGCGCGCGGTTTCGCTGCGTTCGTGCGGGATCTGCTCCAGAGGCCAGCGAGCATGAATGCGCTGGTAGACGTCGGCCGCGGGCACCATTGAGCTGCGGGTCCAATGGCGGTCCGCATCCAGCGGCATGAACTCGATGAAGCGCATGATCAAGCCGCGTTCGCGGGCGAAGGCGGCGAAGGCTTCGACTTCGTCGTCATTGGTGCCGCGCACCAGCACGGCGTTGATTTTCGCGGGAGCGAGCGATGAATTCTGCGCCGCATCGATGCCGCGCATCACCGCCGCGAAAGATTTCGTGCGCGTGATTTTCTCGAATTTCGCCGGGTCGAGCGAATCCAGGCTGATATTGATACGCCGCAGGCCCGCCTGAATCAGCTGTTCGCAGCGGTCGGCCAGGAGATGGCCGTTGGTGGTCATCGAAAGATCTTCAACACCGAGCGCGTGCAGCCGCGCGATGTAGTCTTCCACTCCCTCACGCACCAGCGGCTCGCCACCGGTAACGCGAATTTTGCGGATACCCAAACTTAGGAAGATGCCCGCGAGGCGATCCAGCTCAGGCCAACTCAGAATCTCGTCATGATCGCGGTAATTCTCCGGGTCGGCCGAGCGGCAATACACGCAGCGGAAATTGCAGCGATCGGTGATTGAGATGCGCAGGTCGGTAATCTGACGCCCGAATTTGTCGTGAAGCATCATCGCTGTCGAAGTCGCCGTCTGCCCGCCCTAGAAAAAGCGAAAGCCCGAATCCGTTGATTGGATGTCGGGCACAGACGAAAAAGCACACATTTTCGTCGTCCCTCCTTTCCAAACACGGGAGGCCCAGGCGTTTCCACCCAAACCCTCATCCCCGGCCGCGTTCCAATCAGCGCCGCCGAAGCATCGCCCCCACCGCCCTAGGCTTTCTTTCCCGTAGGCGTCAGGAGTTCGGAGTCATTATTAGTCTATGCCTATGCGGTGGCCGCTGCAATTCGGTACAATCCGCGCGTGCCGACCGCTCTTACAGTGGGCCCGTATCGGTTCTATTTCTATAGCCACGAGCCCAAT
>JBEKWY010000260.1:0-4449 GCA_049512575.1 Candidatus Acidiferrum sp. | reverse complement strand
CGACGAGCGCAGCGTCCGCGATTTCGGCCAGCGCATGCTGCAAATGGTGAGCCAGGCGCCACCGCGGGAGTGCCCCCTCGACCGCCTGGTAGTGAAATCCGGCGGCACCACGCGCTTCGTCAGAGTAGTCGACATCGACTGGATCGAAGCCGCCGGCGTCTACGTAAACCTCCACGTTGGCGGAAAAGAGCTGCTGTACCGCGCCGCCCTCCACGAGCTAGCCGAAAAACTGGACCCGCAGCGCTTCGTCCGCGTCCACCGCTCCGCCATCGTCAACATCGAAAGCATCCTTCAACTGGAACCCATCTCCCACGGCGAATTCGAAGTGGTCCTTAAGAATGGCTCCCGCTCCCGCATAAGCCGAACCTATCGCCTCCAACTGGAGAAACGCCTTGGCCAGGCGTTGTAGTCGCACGGAGTTAGCCAGGTGCAGAGAAAACGTGTCATATTGAGGGCATCCAAAATGACTGTCGATGTCGAGCCTTCCGGAGTGGTCAAGATTCGCAAGGCCAAGCACGCTCCGACGCTTGAGGAACTCGTCCTGCGTATCACTCCGGAAAACCGCCATTCGGAAGTGGATTGGGCCGAGCCCGTAGGAAAGGAACCGCGGTAGCGCGAGCCTACGTTCCGGATGCTGGTCGTTTGGCGAGACCAGCTCTATCGTAATAAATGCGGGCAGAGAGGACGACGAGTGTCCCGTCACCAGCCAAATCAAAAATTATCCGTTCGAAGTGCCGCTTCCTCTAGGATCGAAAATTCGCGGCGTCATACTGGCCGACCAGTTAAAGAGTCTGGATTGGCGGCAAAGGCGAGCGGAGAAATTCGGTAAAATTCCTTCGGCGACCCTCGACGAGGTTCGCCAGCGCGTTGCCACCTTACTCGGGTTTGTAATCCAATACCCAACATCGCCGCATACCTGCCTGCTTGACGCTGAGCGGTGCGGCCAGTAGGCTGAATCGTTCATGCGCGCTTCTTCCAGGAAGCTTCTTCTGGTTGTGCTCGGGCTTTCCGTCCTGGGCTTCATCATCTACAGGTCCAGTGGTTTCATCAACTTGGCCGATTTCAGTGGCGCCAAGCTTTGGCTCGTAGCGCGCAACGCCAATCCTTATTACCTGCTGCTTTCGCTCGTTGGCATTTACGCGTGCTACCTGCTCCGAGCTTTGCGCTGGCAAGTGCTGCAGAGCAACCTCGGTCCCTCGAGTCTCTGGACCATCTATAAGCTGACCCTCGCCGGGTTCTCCGCCATATTTCTGCTGGGGCGCGCCGGTGAACCGATCCGGCCGCTGCTGCTGGCGCGCAAAGAGAAACTCCCCATCGCGGATATGTTCGGCGTCTATGTGCTCGAACGCCTGTTCGACACCGCGAGCACCGCCATCATCGCCGGCCTGGGGCTGGTGCTATTTCAAGCGCGCACGCAACAATCCGCGGCAAAACCCGGCGGGGCTTCCACCACCCTTGCGACCGCCGCGAAAACCACCGGCTCGCTGCTTTTCGTCGGCGTGCTCGTCGCCGTCGCGGTGCTGGTTTATCTGCGCCTACACGGAACCGCGTTGCTGGAGCGGCAGTTGCGCGGCTGGCGCGCCTCGCACGGCTGGCGCCACAAAGTCGCCGGAATCATCCTCGGCTTTGCGCGCGGTGTGCAAACCATTCGCACCTGGAGCGAGCTGGCGCTCGCGGTCTTCTACTCCGCGCTGCATTGGGTGGGCGTCGCTCTGATCTACGTATGGATCTCGCACAGTCTGGGAGGCAGGCTCGGCGCGTTGAATCTCGGCGACGCGTTGCTCGTTCTGGCCTTCACTATGGTCGGATCCGCGGTGCAGCTGCCGGGCGTCGGCGGCGGCTCGCAACTCGCGTGTTTCCTTGCATACACGACGATCTTTGGAGTAGAAAAAGAGCCGGCCGCGGCTGCGGCGATTCTGATTTGGTTGATTACCTTTGCTGGGTGTAGTCTCGCGGGCATCCCGCTGCTGATTCATGAAGGCATGTCGCTCGGCGAATTGCGGCGCCTGGCCGAACAAGAAAAAGAGGAAGTCGAGCACGAGGAAGAAGCGGCCACGGATGCGGGTCTTGACGGTGGCGCGAACACACCGCGACGAGAATCAGTCGCGCCGAAAGGCTCCGCCGCGCGAGGAGAGTCAACCGAGTGAAGTGTCCTTTCTGTGCGCACGTCGATGACAAGGTGATTGATTCCCGAGAAGGCCGCACCGGCGATACCATTCGCCGCCGCCGCGAATGCCTCAAATGCGGGCGGCGCTTCACCACCTACGAGCGCATCGACGAAATTCCCTACATGGTCATTAAGAAAGACGGGCGCCGCGAGCGTTTCGAGCGCCAGAAGATTTTGCAGGGCTTGCTGAAGGCCTGCGAGAAAAGGCCTGTGCCCACACCGAAGCTGGAAGCGATCGTCGACGAAGTCGAAGGCGTGGTGCAGGAAGCCACGGAACGCGAACTGACCACCACCGAGATCGGCGAAATGATCATGCACCAGCTCAAGAAGCTCGACAAAGTCGCCTATGTGCGCTTCGCATCGGTCTACATGGATTTCAAAGACGTCCAGGAGTTCATGTCCGAATTAAAAAACTTGCTCAAAGACCGGGCGAAAAAGTGAAGCCAATGTAGGCGCCGGACTTCAGTCCGGCGCTGCACGATTTCGCCGCTGAGCGGTGGCCGATCTTTAGATCGGTCCATTGCCAGCAAGCGCGCAATTTGCATTGATTGTCATCCTGAGCGAAGCGAAGGATCTCAACCGTTCCGTTCGCAGCAGGCCGGGCGTCTGGCACTACCATATTCGACGGTGACTCCGATTCGCGTAAATCAGGCGGGCAGGAGAAACGAAGGAACTCATCCATGCGGAAACTAAAATTATTCACCTTGCTATTTCTCGGTGCCATCGTGGTCGTGTCACAGGTAGCCGGCCAAAAGAAGACGGTGAAGACCGCGAGGCTCGAAGTCGCCAGCGTCGAAATGCCCGACGCGGAAAAAATTCGCGCCCACGTCAAATTCTTATCCAGCGATCTCCTGGAAGGAAGGGGAACCGGGCAGCGCGGCGGCGATATCGCGGCGGAATATATCGCGACACAGTTTGCGTTGTATGGGCTAAAGCCTGCCGGTGACGACGGAACCTTTTTCCAAAACGTGCCGATGGTGAGCGTAAAGACCCTGCCGGCAACCTCCTTCAAGCTCGTTCCGAAGAGCGGCGACGCGGTTACGCTGAAAAATCTGGACGAGTTCGTCACGAATAACGAAAGCCAGGCAGAAACCGCCGATTTCGACGCTCCCATCGTTTTCGTCGGCTTCGGCATCACCGCCCCGGAATACAACTGGGACGATTACAAGGGCGTCGATCTGAAAGGCAAAGTCGCGCTGCTGTTTGTCAACGAGCCCGCTTCCGACGATCCGAAATTCTTCAAGGGCAAGGCGCTCACGTACTACGGCCGCTGGACATACAAATACGAAGAAACCGCGCGGCACGGCGCCATCGCGACGCTCATCATCCATCGCACCGACCTGGCCAGTTACGGCTGGCAAGTCGTCCGCAATTCGATGGGCACCGAGCGATCACACCTGCGACTCGACAGCGCCCCGAAGTTGCAAGCCGCGTCCTGGATTCAAGTGGAGGTCGCGAAGAAACTCGTCGCCATGGGCGGCTTCGACCTGGACAAGCTCTATGAGCAATCGCAATCGCGCGATTTCAAGCCCGTGGAGCTGCCCGTGCATTTGCAGGCGCACGTGGTCAGCGAGTTGCGGCCGTTTGTGTCCCGCAATGTAGTTGCCATGCGTCCCGGCGCCGACCCGAAGCATAAGGACGAGGCCGTAATGTACAGCGCGCACTACGATCACCTGGGCATCGTCCCGGAATTGAAGGGCGACAATATCTACAACGGAGCAGTAGATAACGCGACCGGCTGTGGCATTTTGCTGGAGCTGGCCCGCGCCTGGTCGCAAGAAAAACTGCCCATCGGGCGCTCCATCTTGTTCGCCGCCGTGACCGGCGAAGAGCAGGGTCTGCTCGGCTCCGAATATCTGGGCCAGCATTCCCCGATACCCCCGGGCAAAATCTCGCTCGATCTGAACTTCGATGCGCTCGCGCCCATCGGCGAACCGGAAGAAGTGGAAGTCACTGGCGCGGAACGCACCACGTTTTATCCCTCCGTCGAGCAAACGGCGAAAACGTATGGCCTGACCATCCGGCCCGATGCCCATCCCGAAGCCGGGCACTACTATCGCTCCGATCACTTCAGCATGGCCCGCGTCGGCGTTCCTGCCTTCTCCGTCGGCGAAGGCCTCAAGTTCAAAGGCCACGACGAAGCCTGGGGCGAAGCCCAAGCCAAAGACTACGTCGATCACCACTATCATCAACCGAGCGACGAGTACCGCCCTGACATGGATTTCACCGGCCTAGGCCAAATGGCGCGCTTCGGCCTAATGCTAGGCCGCATCGCCGCCATG
>JBEKWY010000259.1:0-7757 GCA_049512575.1 Candidatus Acidiferrum sp. | reverse complement strand
AAGCCGTCAGCCGTCCTTATTCAAGTCCGAAACGCCAGCGTAGCTCTGGGCCCCCAAGAAAGCGCCGAGGCAGACCTCACGATCCAACTGGGCCGCATCACCTCACTCAAATCGACGCAAGCACCCTCCTCCCATCGGCCAAAATCCAGCAAGCCCAGCGTCGATCTGACCGGTTTCCTGCTCCTCCCAGGACTTATCAACGCCCACGATCATCTGGAATTTGCGTTGTTCCCCAGGCTCGGCAAAAGCGGATACCGCAACTTCGTCGAGTGGGCCGATGATATCCATCATCCCGAAGCCTCGCCCGTCCGCGAGCACTGCGCCGTTCCCAAAGACGTGCGCCTCTGGTGGGGCGGAATTCGCAATCTCCTCTGTGGCGTCACCACCGTCTGTCATCACAATCCCTACGTTAAAGAAGTCTTCGACAATCACTTCGCCGTCCGAGTCCAGCGCGACTTCGCCTGGGCCCACTCCATCCACCTGGACGACGACGTGGCACAGAAACAAAAGTCAGCTCCGCCAGATCAGGCCTTCATCCTTCACCTTGCAGAAGGCATCGATTCGAAAAGCGCTGGTGAAATATTTCGGCTCGCGGAGCAAGGCGCCCTCACCGGCCGCACCGTCATCGTGCACGGCTTGGGCCTCGATGAATGTGGCTTCTCCCTCCTCCGCTCCGCCGGCGCCGCGCTCATCTGGTGCCCGACGTCCAACGTGTTCCTCTTTGGCCGCACCCATGACCGCAAGATTCTGGCAACTCTTCCTCATCTCGCTCTAGGCAGCGACTCGCCCCTGACCGCTGCGGGTGATCTCCTGGACGAAGTTCGTTTCGCGGCCGAAAGCATCGGCATGCCCGTCGAGCAGCTGTATTCCCTGGTCACCACTCGCGCCGCGCAAGCCCTGCGGCTCAATTCCGGCCAGGGCACACTCCGCATCGGCGGGCCAGCGGATTTCATCGCCGTGCGAGACACCGGCCAATCTCCCGCCCGCAGACTTGCCTCCCTCAATTATCGCGACGTGGAACTCGTCGTCATCGGTGGTCACGTTCAGCTCGCATCGCCCGAATTGCTCACCCGTCTTCCGCGGCCTACGACAACCGGCTTGCGCCCCCTCGAGATCGAAGGCGAGGTTCGCTGGATTCGCGCCCCCTTAAGTCGCCTCTTCGCAGAAGCGCGAAAGCATCTCCCCGGCGAGATCAAGCTGGGCGGAAGAAAGGTGCGCCATGGCCTCCCGGCTTGAATTAGTCACCATCGGCCCGCCCGCCCGTGACACCCAGCAGCACCGTATAACTCAACTTCCCGTTCTCGTCCTTCATGCGCACACCTCTTGCAACTGCCGCTGCGTGATGTGCGACATCTGGAAAGCAGCCGACTCGCGCTCCTTGCGTCCCGCGGATCTCGAGCCGCATCTCGAATCCATCCGCCGCCTCGGAGTCCGTTGGGTCGTTTTTTCCGGCGGAGAGCCGCTGCTCAACCGCGAATGGCCGCAGCTCTGCTCGATGCTTCGGCAAGAGCAAATTCGCCTGACTCTATTGACGACTGGGTTGTTGCTCGGCAAACACGCAGCCGAAGTCGCTGAATCGTTCGACGACATCATCGTCTCTCTCGACGGTCCCGAGCGAATTCACAATGCCATCCGCCGCGTCGACAAAGCCTTCGTTCTCCTGCAGTCGGGTGTAGACGCCATCCGGAAGCAGCGCCCCTCGATTACCGTCACAGCCCGCAGCACCATACAGAAAACAAACCACGGCCACCTTTGCGAAACGCTCGCCGCCGCAAAACAACTGAATTTAAACGGGATTTCTTTCTTGGCAGCCGATCTTACATCTGAAGCTTTCAACCGCCCCCAGGCCTGGTCCGCCGACCGTCAGGGTGAAGTTGCCCTCTCGGTAGCGGAACTCGACGTTCTCGAGAGCGAAATCGAGTCGCTCATCGCCAAACACGCAGACGACATCGAATCCGGCTACATCGCGGAATCGCCAGCCAAGCTTCGCCGCATCGCCACACATTTCCGCGCCCACCTCGGCCTGGACCGCACCGAGTCTCCTCGCTGCAATGCACCGTGGACTTCTGCAGTGATCGAAGCCGACGGCACCGTCCGCCCGTGCTTCTTTCACCGACCCATCGGCAACGTCCACGGCCACGCGCTGGAAGACGTCGTCAACGGCGAAGACGCTCTGGCCTTCCGCGCAGCATTGGACATTCCCGGCAATCCAGTCTGCAAACGCTGCGTCTGCTCTCTCAACTATCGCTTTTGAGGGTCGCCCTGCGTCGAAGGCTCGCTGTCGTCGCCGCTGTAGATGGCCGGCTCGCCGAGACTTCCCGCAGGCGGCAAGTGCCGTATATAGAGGACCGTTGACCAGATTTCTTCGTCGGTCAAAATTCCCTTGGACGCAGGCATGCCGGAAGGGAAAATGCCATTATCGATCACCCACTTCAGTTGCCCGTCCGTATACGACTGCACATTCGTGGACGCAAGGGACGGCACGGGCGGAGCCATATTCTCCGCAAAGGGCACGCCCGTATTCTGTCCGTCCAGGCCGTGGCACGCGATGCAGTAGTGAGAAAAGTTTGCCTTACCGTCGGCGATGTTTTCAGCCGTGGCCTGCAGCGGGTTTTTCGCATCCTTATTTCTTACGAATACCCGGTGCTTCGCGCGCGTCACCGCCGCCGTCTCCCATTTTCCGCGCGGCGTGGCCTTGCAGCCCGCTCCCACAAACACAAACGCCAGCAGCGCCGCCGCGCCCATCCGGAAACGCCGCCGCCCGTTCATTCGACCACGTGCACCGTAAAGGTCATCGAGCCATGTCCCTTGCCGCAGAAATGCGCGCACTTGCCTTGAAAGGTGCCGGCCGTTTCCGGCGTCAGCGTCAGATCCTCCGGCTGGCCCTTTTTTATTTGGTTGGTTCGAACGCCCAGCGCCTCGATCACCAGCCCGTGGGTGACATCCATCGACCGCACCGTAATCGTCACCGGGTCGCCCTTCTTGACCGTAATTTCATTTGGAGAAAACGAAAATCGGCTCGCCACGATTTCGATGTGTTTGGCGTTGTCCGTTGGCATCTTTGGCTGGCTTCCAATCACCGTCGCAGTCAGGGCCAACACGCCAGCGATAATGGCCGCAATTCTCACGCTCGAATTCATTCCCGTACTCCCGTTTTTATCTGTCCAGACTTAAACATGCCGCACCAGTGAATTGGTATTCAAGTACGTTGATGCAGAACGCGCGAAGGAGTAGAACTCTACGGTAGTGCATCCACCACGCGAAGCTTCTTGGAACCAAGCAATGTCCGCAGCAATGGAACCTTCATTGCCCCCGGAACACCGAGAAGTACATCAGCCTTTGCGAGCCCAGCGGCACGCGGGAAGCTTCACTACTTTGATCCTGGTCGGCATTGCGGCCTACCTGTACATTGACCTCTTCGTTTTTCTCCACGTCCCCGTGCTGCAGGGCGACGATCAGGTGTTCTTTTGGACGAATGCCCAGCGCATGTTGTTCGGCGAGCGCGCATATCTCGATTTTTTTCAATACACCCCTCCCGGCACGGATCTCCTGTTTTTTGCGGTGTTCAAACTGCTTGGACTCCATATCTGGGCTCTGAACTTGACCGTCCTTGCGCTTGGCACCACTCTGTGCTGGATATGCTTTCGCGTCGCCAGTCAAATCATGGAACGCGGTCAAGCATTGCTGGCCACGTTGCTGTACCTGGTCCTCATTTTCAGCAAACCTCTCAATGCCACGCACCACTGGTTCAGCGTTCTGGCGATTATGTGCGCGGCGCTCGTCCTGATGCACGAGAGCAGTCGCCCTAGGATCGCCGGATGCGGAGCATTGCTCGGCCTAGCTTCGTTTTTCACCCAAACGCATGGCGTGGCGGCTGCGCTCGGTTTTTCGGTGTTCTTGAGTTGGGAGCAGCGTCGTGCGAAAAGCAGCTGGCGAAGGAGCTTTGCAGGCCCCGGACTTTTGCTTCTAAGCTTTGTAGCGTCGGTGCTCGTGCTCAACGCCTATTTCATCGCCACCGTAGGAGCGAATCGTTTGTGGTATGAGCAGGTCCTCTACGTCTGGCGATATGCTCCTCGCGTGTCAGGTATTGCTAACCTCGGGTTGCCAGAGTTCCTGACGTGGCGTGCGTTGCCGCTGGCGGCTCAGCAGATATTCGTCTATCTCTTGCTTCCGGTAATTTATTTCCTGTCTCTGCTGCGATCACGTTTCAAACCGAACGGCTCCACCCCCAATCGTCGCGGTGCCCTGTTGCTCTGCCTCGTAGGAATATTTTTGCTCGCAGAGGTGGCGATCAGCCCAAACTGGCTGCGCATCTATTCCGTATCGATGCCGGGAATCATTCTTTTGCTGTGGCTCGTCGACCGTACCGCCAGGTATCGGCGTCCGATGATCGCGCTGTTGTATTGCGGAGTTGCTTGCCTGGCGCTGCGCCAGACCTGGGCAAGACATCACCAGCAATATGTTATTTGCGATCTGCCCGCGGGTCGCGCTGCCACTGACCCGCAGACCTGCGAAGAACTGCTGTGGATTACAAAACGCGTGAAGCCTGGGAGCTTTTTCTTTCAAGCTGCATGGCCAGGTATGTATGTCCCACTCGGCCTGCACAATCCGCTTTTTATCGACGCCGTTGGACCAAACGAACAGACTCGTCCAGTAGACGTGGACGTGGCGATTCGACAATTGCAGGAAAGGGAAGTGCGATACGTTCTTTGGTCAAAACGCCTCGACATTCGCCACAGTGGGAATTCGCTGGCGCCCCTGCAGACGTACCTTTTCGACCGATATGAACTTGTACGCGTATTTTCCAGCCAAGACGAGTTATGGGAGCGGAAGTAGCGTCGCTGATCAACGCTCAACGCTGGCGCGGTCAAACCCAGCCTGCACAATCGTGACCCTCATTTGACTTTTGCATGACAAGTCACTCTACGGGCAACTCCATCCTGTAATTGTCCGCGCTCTTGTAAAGCAGCCAACGGACGGATCACTGAGCCCGTAGTGACTTCCACGAAACTGTCGGATTCGCTCCTGGCTCGCGAGGAGCCGATGTTTCGAAGAAGCTTATTTGTCCTGTTGTTGTCTCTGTCCGCCGCCTGGGCGATTTCCGCTCAATCTTCTACTCCAATCATCTCAGGTGGAGTTCAGTATTTGAGCACCACTTCTGGCGGAGTTACGGTTTTCCAGCCCACCATTTCCCCGGTCGTAACAATTCCTATCGGAGATAACTGGCTGATTGAGTCCAGGGGAACATTCGACGAGTTTATCTCCCGCGAAGATGGCGCCACAGGCCCCTATCACTCCCTGACATTCTCCAGCGTCGACTACCTCCAGCTGGACTACGTCGCCAATTCTCACCTGACCATCGTGGTCGGCGATTTTCTAACTCCATTCAATATCTACAACGAGCGAATCGCTCCCATCTGGATCCACAATCTCTCGGACGCCCCGCTCATCGCCGGCATCGGCACCCGTACCTCCGGTTCCAGCGAAGGCGGCATGCTCAGAGGCGTCGCCGTTTCTCGCAAGAACTGGCAGCTCAATTACGTCGCTTACTTCTCGGCGCTTGTCACCGCTCACCAGTTCAACGCTGGACGGTCCACAGGTGGTCGCGTCGGTACATTCATTCCGGGCAAGCGCCTGGAAATCGGTATGTCGTATCAGCGATTCCTTCAAGATCAGCACCTGAACTCCTGGGGCAGCTATCTCGTTTGGCAGCCTGGCAGCGCTCCACTCGATCTGCGGGCAGAGTACGCGCACACTCGCGGTGGGCAAGGCTACTGGATCGAAGGGGCGTACCGCTTCTCGCGATTTCGAGGCGCGGATAGCTTGCTGGGCCGCCTTCAGGCCATTGGCCGCGTGCAACAGTTCTATCTCGGCACACCCTCACCCGACGACGCCAATCCCGGCGCCGACACCCAACAAGTCGATTTTGGTTTGAATTACTATCTCCCCCACAATCTTCGCCTCAACGCCAGTTACGGCCGTCAGTTCAGCGCTCTCGGTAACTCCAACATCTGGAATTTCCAGATAACTTACCGCTTCCTCTTCCCACTTCTTCCCGGAGGTTCCAAATGACTATTCGATTCGCCACTCGCATGGGTCTGGTGACCCTGTTCTTGGTCTCTCTTGGCGCAACCGCGAAGAACTCCGCTCCGCAACAGCAAACGAAGGTGTCGAAGTCCTCCCCCGTGCAAACCGCTACCACCGAAAGCGAGGAAGGCGAGAAACGCTTTGAGAGACAATGCAGCCGCTGCCATGTGCCCCCGGAGGATCTATCACCTCGCGAAGCCAAGGCCGTTGTGCGTCAGATGCGCGTGCGCGCGAATCTCACCGCCGAAGACGAGCGCCTCATCCTCAAATATCTGGCGCCATAGACGATTCACGCTCCGTCCGAAGCGCCGTGCCCACCCTTCGTCAACGCCACAATCCGGCTGGGCGCCAATTTTTGCCGCGCCGCATCGGTCAAAGCCTGAACGTTGCCCCGCAGCCTGCCCGGGTAGTCAAACGTCACATTCCATGGCGCCTTGCCGTGCAGCGTGCCCTGAAGGCTGACCCGCAGTGCCGGAAACCAGAATTTAACGATGAGCCTTCCGAACGACGGGATCACCTGCTTTCGCCAGAGATAGTACGGGTTTGCGATCTGTGAATAGCCGACAGGGAATCCTCGTTCGCGCGCGAGGCGCTGGGCTCCTAGATGTGCGACGCATGTCCCGCGATTCCACACCACGGATCCAAATCGCCTGCAGCGCACCGAAAAATCGTAATCCTCCAGCCAGCCCTCCAGCGGTAGATCTTCGTCGAAACGTACTTTCTCCAGAATCGATTTCCTGACGAACATATTGCAGCCGTAAGCCCCTTCCGCGGGCTCCGTACCGCTTTCGCAAGGATACTTTCGTGTCGCCGCTTCGGCCTCGTCGCGCGTCAGTGCCCGCCCCAGCCGCAGACCATCCGCCGCGCTGACGCCGCTGGCCACCACGACCTCGGGGTATTCATCCAGCAGCTCTTCCATCCTCTCCAAATACTCCGGTGCCAGTTCCGTATCGTCGTCCAGAAACAGGACATACTGCGTCTCGGCAGGCGCAGCCTGCGCGCCATGGTTGCGCTGCTTGGTGAGCCCTTGCCCTCCCAGCGCGACCCGCACCAGGGGAAGCTGCGCAGTCTCCGGCAACACGCTGGCGGCATCGCACAAAGACAAAATAACCGCGGCAGGCGCGACCGTTTGCTTCTGCAGCGATTGAACCGTCTCGTGCAGGATCTCAGCCCGGTTCAACGAACTGATCACCACGCATGTTTTCACGACAAACGCGCCCGGAAATAGTCGAGCTTCTTCACTGCAGTCCGTGACACGATCTCACCTCACAACCCGCCAGGGGTCGCAATTTCGGCTCGGTACAACGCTGGTAACCCTATCCCCCGCCCACAATCGCTGGCAAACACAATCGCTCTGGAATCCAACTCCCAGGCCGGCGACTCGCTGTTGCAATTTCCTCCGGTCAGCTGTCGCTCTGCGCCGGTCGCCACGTTGCGCAGCCAAATTTGTCGCGGCCCGCCCTGCTCCCGCTCAAACGCGATCCATCGGCCATCCCACGACGTTACGGAATTGACTGCCCCTGCCGGCAGTGAAGCGGATGTTGCAGTAGGCAAGGCCTGCGGCACAGCCCTCCGAGTCGCAGGGTCGAACGCCATGGTCGTCGAGACACCGCGCGACACCAACTCAAAATAGATCGGCCCCTCAGCCTGCCGCGCCACCGGACCGAAGG
>JBEKWY010000258.1:0-4596 GCA_049512575.1 Candidatus Acidiferrum sp. | reverse complement strand
TGGTGGGAGGAACAGCAACCTCCAGACCCAGGCTCAAACCCCGAACCTGGGGCACCCTTCTCATTTTTTGATTTGTCATGCAAAAAGAGTTTGCTCGTTCGATCGACGGAAGTGATTGAAAGATGAGGGGTTCGTGATCCGGGCCACCCGCCACTTTATGTCGGAGCTGAAGCTCCGACCTCCTAAAGTAAAGAAGCACCTGGGCGGGAGAGCGCTGCGGCCGTGGAAACCGAGAAGAATGGCGCGCGGCTTTGTTCAGGGGCTGACGAGTTTGTCTGAGAACTGCACGGAGGCCCTCAGCGGCTAAAGCCTTGTAGATTCGGCGTCGATTACGGCACGACTGAAGTCGTGCCCTGACGAAAGCGGGCTTCTTGGACAGACTGAAAAAATGTATTGCGGCGGCCTTGAAGTTTGCAGACAGCCGGAAAAGTCAACGCCCCCACACGCGAACCCGGCGTGTGGGGCACCCGCGAGATTACGGTTTGGAAGGGGCAAAATCCGCACCCTTGAAAAGCACAAGAGTGCGGCACCCGACGGGAGAATGCAAACCAAGCATCCTTCAGCGGCTGAAGCCCGTCGAGAGCATGCACTTTACGTCGGAGCTCCCTTCATTCCTCAGGGCGAGGAAGCTCCGACCTCCTAAAGAAAAGAAGCGCTTGGGTGGAAGAGCGCTGCGGCCGTGGAAGCCGAGAAGGATCGCACTCGGGTTTCTTCAGGGGCTGAGGAGTTTGTGTGGGAGCGGGCGGGAAGGCCCTCAGCGGCTGAAGCCTTGAAGATTCGGCGTCGGTGTCGGCACGACTGAAGTCGTGCTCTGACGAAAGCGGACTTCTTGGACCGACGGAAAAAATGTTCTGCGCCGGCCTTGAAGTTTTGCGGACAGCCGGAAAAGTCAGCATCCCCACTCGCGAACCCGGCGGGTGGGGCACCCGGCCCACGGCTCCGCCTCCGCCAAACCATTGAAGACTGAAAAACACTTGCCGCTGTGCCTGGGGCTATAATCTCGTTCCGGTATGTCGCTCTCTTCCGGTACAAGACTTGGGCACTATGAGATTCTTGCGCCGCTTGGCGCGGGCGGAATGGGTGAAGTTTATCGCGCGCGCGATTCTAAACTCGGCCGCGAAGTCGCGCTGAAAGTCCTGCCGGAGGCCTTCGCGCGCAATCCCGACCGCATGGCGCGTTTCCAGCGCGAAGCGAAGGTCCTCGCTTCGTTGAGTCATCCAAACATCGCGGCAATCTACGGGCTCGAAGATTCCGATCGCTCGAATGCACTGGTGATGGAGCTGGTCGAAGGGCCAACGCTGGCCGATCGCATCAAGCAAGGCCCGGTTCCCGTTGAAGAAGCTCTTCGAATCGCCAAACAGATTTGCGAAGCTTTGGAATATGCCCACGAGCGCGGCATCGTTCATCGCGACCTGAAGCCCGCGAACATAAAGGTCACGAATGACGACGCCGTGAAAGTCCTCGATTTCGGATTGGCGAAGGCTGTGGAAGGCGACGCACACTCACAGGATATTTCCAACTCTCCCACGATCAGCGACATGGTCACGGAGGCGGGGATTCTCCTGGGCACCGCAGCGTACATGTCCCCCGAGCAGGCGCGCGGCAAGCCCGTCGATCGCCGAGCCGACATCTGGGCTTTCGCCTGCGTGCTCTATGAGATGCTGACCGGCAAATCCACGTTTGCGGGCGAGACGATGAGCGACACGCTGGCAGCCGTTATTAAGGAAGAACCGAATTGGGCTCAACTCCCAGCGGGGACGCCGGTGCGGGTTCGCGTGCTGTTGCAACGCTGCCTGCACAAAGACCCGAAGCAGCGCTTGCGCGACATTGGCGACGCGCGCATTTCCCTGGAAGAAGTGCTGACCGGCGCACCAGAGCCATCGCCGGGTGCCATCGCCTCTGCATCGCTCTCACGCCGCGCGTTGCCGTGGGCGCTGTTTGCGGCGGCGATAGCTGTGCTCGCCGCGTCGGTTTTCGTCCGTTTCCGCGAAAAGCCGTTGGACGTGGAGGCAGTACGCTTTCAAATCCCGTTGCCCGAGAAGGCTGTCCTGGGGCCCGCGGGCTCTTTCGCCGTGTCGCCCGACGGCCGCCAACTTGCCTTTTTCGCGGCGAGCCAAGATGGCGTACCACACCTATGGATACGGCCGCTAGATTCGCTGGAGGCCCACCCGCTGCCGGATTCAGGATCAAGTTCAAATCCGGGTCCATTCTTCTGGTCTCCCGATAGCCACTCCATCGCGTTCAGTGCCGGTGCCGGTACCAAGCTCAAGAAGATCGCCGTCTCCGGCGGCGCGGCGCAGACCTTGTGCGACATACCCAAAAACGCGGTGGGCGGTTCATGGAACAAAGACGGCGTCATTATCTTCGGGCAATTGCTCGGCGGCATCATGCGGGTTTCAGCGAGCGGCGGGCCAGCGTCACCGCTCACAACTCTCGATCCCTCGCGGGGCGAGATCGACCACGCCTTCCCGTCGTTCCTCCCCGACGGGCGGCATTTCCTTTATCTGCGTCGTACGGCTCAACCGGAAAACAGCGGAATCTATGTCGGCTCTCTTGATGTCAAGCCAGAAGCGCAGGACTCCAGGCGACTTCTCGTCACTGCCTTCCAGCCTGTATACGTCCCCTCTGTGAATCCGGAGTCGGGGCAATTGCTTTTCCTGAGCGAGGCGAAGCTGGAAGCTCAACCGTTTGACGCCAGCCGCCTACAGCTCACTGGTGAGCCGGTGTCAGTCGCCGAACAGGTGGGATCCTACCGGGAGTACGGGTTCTTTTCGGCTTCGACAGAAGGTGTCCTGGTCTATAGGGGGAAAGGAGCGGGCGGCACCGTGTTGACATGGTTTGACCGCAGAGGTAAGGCGCTCGACACGGTGCCAGACCGGGGAGATTACGCCACCCCAGCCTTCTCGCCTGACGGATCTCGAGCAGCTATCGCCCGCGTTGATCCCGTAATTGGAAACTGGATCATCTGGATTTTTGATTTCGCGCGAGGCACGAATGCCAGATTCACATTTGGCTCGGCGAGCGCATGGTTTCCGGTTTGGTCTCGCGATGGCACCCGCATCATCTTCGCTTCCGATCCAAAAGGCTTATTCGATCTTTATCAGAAGTCCACGAGCGGCGCGGCCGAGGAGGAACTTCTGCTGAGCTCGAACGGGGATAAATATCCCACCAGCGTTTCTCCGGACGGTCGCTTCTTGCTGTACTCCTCAAGTGACTCGAATAAAAAATACAGCCTCTGGGTGCTCCCGATAGGTGTTGGCGCCAAACCGATGCCATTCCCGAGCACGGAGTTCAACGAGATTGACGGTCGTTTTTCACCCGATGGGCATTTCCTGGCTTACAGGTCCGACGAATCCGGGCGCTTCGAGCTTTACGTTCGCAAGTTCACGCCCGATCTTTCCGCAGCAGGGTTCAGCACCAGCGGCAAGTGGCAGGTCTCCTATGGCGGCGCCGTGCGGCCTAGGTGGAGTGCCGACGGTAAGGAGTTGTTCTATGTGACTCCCGACGGCAAGGTGATGAGCGTTGCGGTCACCTTAAGCCCCACCTTCCAAGCAGGAACGCCCAAACTGCTTTTCCAAGCGCCAGCGCAGCCGGGTCGCCCCAATGGGGACATCACCGGAGACGGCCGGCGTTTTCTGTTCCCGGTTCCGGCGGATCCCGCTGCACAGCCTCCCTTCACCGTCGTGGTGAACTGGGAGGCGGGATTGAAGAAATGAGAATTATGGCGGGCACCACGCCGCGAAGCTTCGAGCGACAAATGCGTGCATGGTCTCCGTCATCTGCTCGCGAAGACCTCGATGAACGAGGAAACGAAGCTAAGCGTGAACCCTTCAATGCTCAGGGTGGACAAGAGTGTCGGTTCGACCGGGAGCTACGGTTCGATGCGGGTGATGGCGGCGCCTAGGATTTGGCGGCTTTTTTGTTCTTGCACGAAAACGACGATGCGAACGTTCTGGAGCTTCCAGGAGGAATCGAGGTGCACGGGCGTGGTTCCGGAGTACGAGGTTTCTTTGTTGAGGTTGATGGTCGCCACCTTGTGGAACGTTCGCACCACGGAGGCGTGATGAAGCTCGGAGCCGGCGTTTTCTCCCGCGGAGACGGCGGAATGCAGACCTGATTCGGTAACCGCCAACCACACCTCCGGCTTGTCATTGTGATTGGTGGCGGCGAGTTGATCCACAGAAACGGTGGCTTGTTCGACCCCGGGCTTTGCGCTCGGCGCAACCGACAACGTTACGTGAGCCTTGGGTTGTGTGGCAGCTTTTTCGATCGCCTGCACGGCGGCCCGATCGTTGCCGCCTACGAATTCGGTGCGGCCGTCGACGATCATTTGAGGCGTGTAGGGATTCCGGTTCTTCAGCGTGCCGGCGTAGTCTTGCTGGCGCAGGGTCCACTCCCGATTGGAAAATGGGTCCATCCAGCCATCGCTGTTCCAGTAGTCGACGTGCTCTTCCAAGGCGATAATCTGCGTTTTGGGGACGGGTTGCTCTGCTTCGAGATATGCCATGAGGGCATCTGCCGGGGGACAACTTGAGCATCCTTCCGAGGTGAACAGTTCGACGACGACGGGCACAGCCGCGGTCGCCGCGCTCTGCG
>JBEKWY010000257.1:0-4631 GCA_049512575.1 Candidatus Acidiferrum sp. | reverse complement strand
CGCCTCCTACTGATTGTCAAGAGGAGAGCTGTCACTTCATCGGAGACTGACCATTGCCGTACTTTCCGAAGGCTTGTGTCTAGAGTTGCGCGGTGCAAAACTTAGACGGAGACGCAGCCAGACATGCGCATTGCTACTGCCGGAGTCGTTCTCAGCATCTTGCTTGCCGTCGCGTTCCTGTTCACGTGTGCTCTCCCGAAAATAAACGCCGCGGGGGATAGAATCCGCGTCGAGCCGAACGAGGCAGCGCGGCGCGTTGATATTTTCATCGACGGGAAGCCCTTCACCTCATACATTTGGCCGACCTCGCTGGCCAAGCCAGTGCTTTATCCGTTGCGGACGGCCACCGGGATTGTGGTGACGCGCGGTTATCCGCTGGAACCTCGCCCTGGTGAGCGTACGGATCATCCACACCATGCGGGCCTTTGGTTCAACTACGGGAGCGTGAACGGAATCGACTTCTGGAATAATTCCGACGCGATCAAGCCCGAAGATCGACACAAGATGGGCACGGTCGTTCAACGGAGGATCGTGGCGGCGAAGAGTGGGTCGGAGCAAGGAGAACTGGAAGTCGAGACCGACTGGGTTACCGCCGATCAAAAAACCCTGCTGAAGGAACACACACGGTTGGTGTTTCGCGGCGGTCCCAAGTTTCGCAGTATCGATCGGGTCACCACTTTGCAGGCGCAGAGCGAAAAAGTGGTGTTCGAGGACGACAAGGAAGGGCTGATGGGAATCCGGGTGGCGCGCGCGCTGGAAATGCCATCGGACAAGCCGGAGATTTTCCTGGATGCCAGCGGGCGGCCGACTACCGTCGCGAAGTTGGACAACACCGGAGTGAATGGGGCGTATTTAACGAGCGAAGGCAAGACCGGGGACGCGGCCTGGGGAACGCGGGGGCGGTGGTGCAACCTGAGCGGGATCGTGGACGGCCAGCCCGTGACCATCACGATATTCGACAACCCGGCGAACCCGAATTTTCCGACCTATTGGCACGCGCGGGGCTACGGGCTGTTTGCCGTGAATCCGCTGGGGCGAAAGATCTTTACCAGTGGAAAAGAGGAGGCGCTGAATTTTTCCTTGGCGCCTGGGGAGAGCGTCACGTTTCGGTATCGGGTTTTGATTTCGTCGGAGATTGCGACGGCGGCGCGTACGGAGGCGGAGTACCGGCAGTTCATTGCTGGCTATCATTAGCCATGTACGTCCGCGTTGAATCGGACGCCACCGATGCGGGCCGGGCTGAAGCCCGGCGCCTACATAGGCCCGGCTACGGCAGAACAACGGCTTGTCGGGAAAGTATCACTGCAGGACCCAGGCGCCGGTTTTTTTGACGAAGCGGCAGCCGTAGCGCGGGAACTTGGTGTCCGGGCCTTCGGAGCGGACGATGCGAGCGGTGCCGACAGGGTCTTCCGAGCCGACGAGGAAGACTTCCACGACGGTCTCGGTCGCCAGGCTGATATCGCAGGCACAGAGGAAGCCGCTGAGACTCACATTTTCGGTCATGGTCATGACGTCGAAGGGCTTGCCATCCGCGCGGCCCCGCAGGCGAAGGGGCACGCGCAGACGAACGCGGATCTCGCTGCGACGCTCTTTTCTGCCGGTGGTGAGAATTTCTTCGAGGCGCTTGTTCAACGCATCGAAATCGACGGGCTTTTCGAAGTAGGCGGCGACGCCGAGCCCTTTGCAGAAATCTTTCGTTTTGGATCCGGCCTCGCCGCTGATGACCACCACGGGAATCAGCTGCGTGCCGCTAAAGGTGGTGAAGGTCTGGCACAATTCGTAGCCGGAATATTTGGGCATGCGCAAGTCGAGCAAGATCGTGTCGGGTTTTTGTTCCAACGCGATCGCCAGGGCGTGCTCGGGCTCTCCGGTTTCGACGATCTCGTAGTTGTCGCCGAGATTGAGCCGCAACAGCCTGCGCATCGCTTCTTCGTCGTCTACAACCAAAAGCTTTTTCACCTCGGGCCTCCTTAAGATAGGGAGCACGTCTTTTGCCCCTCGCTTCTCACGATTGCAATACCGGTGTTTGGGCCCGAACTTCTTTTTCGTCGAGCACTTCGCGAATCTTGCCGATCAAGACGTCTTCGGTGAATGGCTTGTGGAGCAGATGCATGCCCTCTTCGAGGACTCCATGGCCGGCGATGAAACTGTCGGTATAGCCGGACATGTAGAGAACCTTCATATCCGGGCGCTTCGGATGCAGATGGTCGGACAAGGCTCTGCCGTTCATGCCGGGCATGACGACGTCCGTCAGCAACAAGTGGATGCGATCGCTGTGATTCTTCGCGACCTGGACGGCTTCCTCGCCGTTGGAGGCGACGAGCACGTTGAAGCCGTGCTCGAGCAAGAACGATCGAGCGAGCTTTCTGAGAGCGTCGGCATCCTCGACCAACAAGACGGTTTCGGTTCCCTGCAGGGTCGCGGCTGGGGATTTGCTCTCGGCAACCGGAGTGACGACTTCTTCAATGCGCGGCAGGAAGATTTGAAAGGTGGCACCCTTTCCCGGCGCGCTGTCCACCCAGATGTAACCTCCGCTCTGCTTCACGACGCCGTAGACGGTGGCAAGGCCCAGGCCGGTGCCCTTTCCGACTTCCTTGGTGGTGAAGAACGGTTCAAAAATGTGGGCGAGAGTTCCCTGGGCCATGCCCACGCCGGAATCGGATACGGCCAACATCACATATTTTCCGGGTTTGGCTCCGGCATGGTGTCGCGCGTAGTTTTCGTCGAGCGCAGCGTTGGTGGTCTTGACGATAAGTTTGCCGCCGCCGGGCATGGCGTCTCGAGCGTTGACCGCGAGATTCATCACTACCTGTTCAATTTGGCCGTGATCGGCTTTGACTCGGCCCAGGTCGGGATCGAGCTGGATACTGACCGCGATGTCTTCGCCAATCAGCCGCGGCAGCATCTTTTCCATGTCGGTGACCAAGGTGTTGAGGTCGAGCACCGCGGGTGTGAGGATTTGCTGACGGCTGAAGGCAAGCAGTTGGCGGGTGAGCGACACGGCACGCTGGCCTGCTTTCTCGACTTCTTCGACATATTCGCGTAGAGGGCTGTCGGGTGCGACTTTTCGGCGCATCACCTGGCTGTAACCGATGATTACGCCCAGAAGATTGTTGAAATCGTGCGCGATGCCACCCGAGAGGCGGCCAACCGCCTCCATCTTTGCGGCCATGCGGAGTTGGCGTTCGAGCACGCGCCTTTCGGTTACGTCTTCGGCGAAAACCTCGAAGCACGGGCTTACGTCGGCACTGTCGTGGAGGCTGCGGCCGCTGCATCGGACGGTAATCGGCGTACTGTCTTTGCGCTTCCACTCGACTTCGACGTCGCGGAACTCGCCTTCCTTCTCGAGCAATTCGACCAAGCGCTGAAAATCACCGGATTCGCGGAAGACGTCGGTGATGGCGTCGGCCTCCAGAAGTTGCTGCTGCGATTCGTAGCCGAGCATTCTTTGCAGCGCCGGATTGACTCGAAGAAAGCGGCCGTCCACCGTACAGCGATAAATACCGTAGGGGGCTCCTTCGACTACCGACCGAAAACTGGCTTCGGACGATTCGAGCGCCTCGACAGCCTTCTTGCGTTCGGAAATATCGCGATTCACGATGACAAGTTTTTCGGGCTCGCCTTTGGCATTGCGAATGACGCTTGACGTCGATTCCAGGAAACACCAGGAGCCATTTTTGTGGCGGATGCGGTATTCGAGCGTCGCGCCTATTCCAGTTTTGCGAGCGTGGACAGCTGCCTGGTGCACTCGTTCGCGATCATCGGGATGAATTTCGTCAAAGCCCGAAGACTTTTTCAATTCTTCGGCTGAATATCCCAAGACTTTTTGGTACGAGACACTGTTGTAAATTCTGCGACCGTCCATATCGACGACGGCAATCATGTCGGCGGCATTTTCGCTGATCAGACGGAAGAGCTGCTCGCGCTCCAGCAATCGCCGGCGCATGCGGTGGACCTGTAGCTGTTGATAGATGGTGTAGACATCGAAGAGCAATACGAGGCCGATGAGGCCCGAAACCGCTTGGCGCAGGCGGAAGAGCGACTCCCAGGTCTCGCCGGAATGCAAAAGCGGAGGGAGGAACGAAACGATTACCGCGGTCAACAGCAGGGTGACGCAAACGGTGGTGGCCCAGAGGGACCATTCCCGTTTTTCGATGAGCCGGAACCCGTAGTAAGATTCGCGATTTTTGATTCGATTCCACATGAAGGGGACGAGATGAACGCACTTATTCTCCGGCGCGAAGGTTGCACTTGGTCTGCCACACTGCGTGAGTTTGTGCCGCGTCTGGCCGTCTTTGTTTTCAGCGGTTTGCGGTGACGGTGATGAATAGTGAAGGAGTGGGGTGTCCCTGCACTAGACGCGAGTCTGAATGTTAGACTCGCGCGCTCGGTAAAGAGTGGAAGGTCAAATCGCTTTCGCGGTTACGACCGCGTCGCACGGATCCTCAATAGGGGCCGGTGTTTCGACCGGGTTTTCGACGGGTGAGCGTGACGCGGTGGTGCCTCTGCCGAAAGAGTAGTACTCGAAATCCGAGTCTTGCATCGCTTGGTGGGAGTTCAGGTTGCGGCCGTCGATTACCAGCTTGCGGGCCATCAGCTTACCAGCGTGCTTCCAATCCAGTGTCTTGAAG
>JBEKWY010000256.1:0-4747 GCA_049512575.1 Candidatus Acidiferrum sp. | reverse complement strand
ACGCGGCCGCGCTCTCCCGCCATCATCGAAGTCGGTTGCATGACTATCGAGGGCAAGTCCACCTTCTTCGTGCGCGACAATGGCATAGGCTTCGACCCCAAGGATGCCAGGAAAGTCTTCGCCCCATTTCAGCGCCTGCACCACAATCAGGACTTCGAGGGTTCTGGCATCGGCTTGGCCACCGTTCGCCGCATTGTCGAGAAGCTGGGTGGCAAGATCTGGGCGCAGTCCGAGCCCGGCCTGGGCTCCACTTTCTACTTCACCCTCTCCGACCGCGTCCGCAAACACACCAAGCCCGCGCACCGCCGGGCCGCTCGCGTATAAGCTGGTTCTTTCAAGGGCAGAAAAGGTCTGGGTACGTGGCGCAGAGATTTTGCGGGGTGCCGCGCTCTCGTGGGTTTCAATATGTGGGTTTTGATTCTTGAGAGCGGGGCGGGGAACGACGGTCAGGGAGTGGGACAACTGAAGGGGAAGAAAAAGCAGATCCCTCACCCCCGTTCGCCGAAAGCGGGCGACCGGGTTCGGGATGACAGGCGGGGGAGGGGAAAGCGAGAGTCAAAATGCCCACCCTTGCGAGAACCGCAAGGATGGGGCACCCGCCCGCGTCTGCGCCACCCGCCGGCACACACCAAAACCCTGGACGGCAGCTCGCTCGTTGTTACTTGCTTGTCGAGTAACGATGCTGGCCGGCTAGCGAATTTCTTTCTTCAGATCGCGTAAGGCATTTGCGGCGTCTCGGAGCCGCATGCGCTCCTCGGAATCGAGGGCATTACGACTGGCGAGCCGCTCGGAAATGGCGCGCTCGGCTATGGCGATTCGTTTCGGAAGGTTGTGCACATTTATTTCTTGAAGTGCGGCGGAAATTACAGGGACCCAAGGATAATCACGCATGGCGGGGACCTTCTTTCTTTCAGGAGGGAGTACAGCTGAGGGGAACGTACTCGCTCGTTTAAGGCGCGTCAAGTGGCAAGTGTGAGGAATGGCGGTTACGGAATGTTTACGGCGGGGCGAAGTTTTCGCATCGGAGGAAGCGAGAGGCAAGATTCCCACCCTTGCGAAAGACGCAAGGATGGGACACCCGGGAAGGGTGACGGCAAAACCGCAGAGAGATTTCTCTCTGCGCAGGCCGACCCATCCGCAGGAAGCGGCTGGGGAAGAGAAAGTCGGCCTGCTCCGTTCGAAATGACGGTGTGGGGAGGGCGGGGGACACATAAGCGAGAGGCAAGATTCCCACCCTTGCAAAAAGCGCAAGGATGGGGCACCCGGGAAGGGTGACGGCAAAACCGCAGAGAGATTTCTCTCTGCGCAGGCCGACCCATCCGCAGGAAGCGGATGGGAAGAGAAAGTCGGCCTGCTCCGTTCGAAATGACGGTGTGGGGAGGGAGGGGATGAAGAAGCGAGAGGCAAAATCCCCACCCTTGCGAAAGACGCAAGGACGGGGCACCCGGGAAAAAGCAGATCCCTCACTCCCGTTCGCCGAAAACGGGCGACCGGGTTCGGGATGACAGGCGGGGAGGAGACGAGAGTCAAAAGCCCCACCCTTTGCAGGGGACAGAATTGCAAAGGATGGGGCGGCCTGCGGAAACTTCTGCGGACCTACTGTTTGTCGTAGACCTGCGTGCTGCTCGCGGCCTTGCCATCTATGGTGCCTTTTCCAATGAGCGTGGCGGTCTTGCCGTCCGCCGAGATTGTGACCGTGCTGCCTCCTACCGCTTTGTCGCCCTTTTTCAGGACCGCGGAATACTTGTGGGAGGTGAGCTTCTTGATGGCGATTTGGTCGGCGCCAAAAGGAGGCGTCGAGCCGGTTACCGGATAGTCTTTGCCGTCATATTTCACTGTGAAACCATAGGCTAACGCAGCGCCGTCAGCGCCCGTTCCTTCGTAGCTGTATTTCACGCTGTCGCCGTCGGCGGAGACGCTGCGCGTCAGGCTCTTTGGCGTAGGCATGCCGGTGAATTTTGATTTTTCGAGATTGAGCTTCCAGGTGCCAAGAATGGGATTGTCTTGGGCGAGCATCAGGCTCGGGACGGCGAGACACAGAGCAACCACAGCCAGAACCATGCAGACTTGCTTCATTTATTCTCTCCTCAGAATATTCTTCTTGGTTTCCGTTGGGCCTAAAGGCGGGTCCAAAAACTTCGGTGGGGCGAGAGTATAGCGGTTGGGTGGCGACGTCAAGGCGGGCGATGAGCGTGAGTCGGCGAGGCGAGGAGGGAAGGAGGCAGGAGGCAAGGAGATATCGCGCGGGCCAGGATGCACCGGAAAGTTAGGTTGAAACGTCCTACGGGTGGAAGATGGCGGCGCGCATTTTCATTGTGGGACTGAACCTCGATGCTGAATATTAAGAAGATTCTTCTGCCGGTGGATTTTCCGGAGGTGTCGTTGCGGGTGATTCATCAGGCGGCGATTTTGGCGCGGCATTTCCATGCCGAGATCGCGATGCTGCATGCGGTGACTCCGCTGAGCCATGCCGCGGGTGTGCCGGATCATGGACCGGAGCTGGCTCGATGGGATTTGCTTGCGGAGATCACCAAGAGAATGGAGAGAAATGCTGGGCAATCGCTGCGCGCGGAGCTGGACGGGCTTAGGGTTCAGAGTGTGGTGGCTACCGGCGACCCTGAGCATGCGATTGTGGAGGGGGCGGAGCGAGGAAATGCCGATCTGATCATGATGGCGTCGCATGGGGAGATGTTCGACCAGTTTCTATTGGGGGCAGTGACGGCAAAAGTTTTGCACCGGACGGAGCGCCCGGTTTGGACGAGCGCCCACGTGCAAGAACCGCCGGCGCAGGGGTTTGCGATCCGCAACGTGTTGTGCGCGGTCGATTTCGGGTTGCGGACGGAGCAGACGGTGTCGTGGGCTAAGCAGATGGCTGCGGAATTTGGCGCGCAGCTTACGCTGGCACACGTTACGGCCGGAGTGGAGTTCTGGGGGCCGGGCGGGAGTTATGTGAATCAAGGGTGGAAGGATGCGCTGGTCGGCGACGCTACGCGGCGACTTGCGGACCTGCAGCAAGCTGCGGGCACCAAGGCGGAAGTGTTTATCGGCAGCGGCGATGTGCCCAAGGTGCTGAGCGAGGCGGCGCGGCAGACGAACGCGGATCTGCTGGTTACCGGATGCTACCCGTATGGGGGGCACCTGCGGACGCATGGCTACGCGATCATTTGCGCGGTGCCGATTCCAGTTCTGAACGTGTGATGACGGCGGCGCGTTGCTTGCCGAACGTATTCAACCAATCCAAAGAGATTTGAGGCTAGAAATGCGAGCCCTCCCGCGGCTATCGGGGAAGCGGGGATTGCTTCGCTATTCGTAGCGGAGGGCGACCATGGGGTCGACCATGGAGGCGCGGCGAGCTGGGATATAGCAGGCTGCGGCGGTCACGAGGACGAGCAGCAGGGGGACGACGACGAAGGTGATCGCGCTTGTGGAGACGAAGCCGCCGAGCGCGGAGGTCAGCAAACGGACCACCGCGAAGGCGACGAGGCTTCCCGCGGCGATGCCGACGAGAGACAGGGTCAAGCCCTGGCGGATGACCATGCGCAGCACTTCCCGTTTGGTGGCGCCGATCGCCATGCGAATCCCGATTTCCTGGGTGCGACGGCTGACGGAATAGGCGATCAGGCCATACAGACCAACCAAGGCTAGCGTGAGGCCGACAAGACCCATGGTAATGATGAGTTCGGTAATCATCCAGGGAACGTCAACGGCGCGTTGCTGGAAAAAGGTCTGGAGCGTGCGGACGTTGAAAACGGGCTGGTTGGAGTCGAGGTTCCGGATGACCTCGCGAACCGGAGCAATGGCGGCAGCGGGTTCGCCGACGGTGTGGACCAGGAGCAGCATCTCGCGGCTGGGATTCTGGGCGAAGGGCAAATACAGGAACGTGGTTGGAGGCTCGCCGACGAACAGATATTTGTTGGTCTTGGTGACGCCGACAATCTGCACCCACGGGCTTTTGGAGTCGTTGAGGCGGAAGCGCTTGCCGAGAGCGTCCTGGTTCGGCCAGTAGGTTTTGGCGAACTCTTCGTTGACGATAGCGACGAGAGGCGCGCCGTCTTTGTCGTCGGCGGTGAACGCGCGGCCACGATCGACGTGAACATCCAAGGTGTCGAAGAAATGTTCGTCCACAATGTTGGCGATGAGAGAGTCGGAGGTTTGGTCCTTCGGGAGTTGGTAGCCTTCGGGAACGACGGAAGTGCCGTACTGGTCGGGAGTGAAAGGGATGGAACGCGCGAGAGAAGCGGAGCGGACCCCGGGAAGTTCGCGGGTCTGATCGATCAGCTTGCGGTAGAACTCGCGGGACTGTTGGGGCGTGTAGCGCGCCAGAGAAGTGTCGAGCTGGAGCATTACGCGATGATCGACGGCAAAGCCGGGATCGGCTGCCTCCATCTTGCGGAAGCCGTTAAAGAGCATGCCGGCGGCGATCAGAAGAGCCATGGAAAGGGCGATCTGGCCTACCACTAAGATGTTGCGGCCGATGGTGCGCCCTCCGAAGGCCTGGCTGTTCGTGGACTTGAGCGAGGAGACGAGATCGGTCTTCACCGTGCGCAGAGCGGGAGCGAGCCCGAAAAGGACCGCACAGAAGACCGCGACGATCCCGCTGAAGACGATGACGCGGGTGTCGAGGTGCGGAGTGATGTCGATCGGCGGATCGGAGGGAATGGGGATGGTGCGGAAGAAGGCGATGCCGCCGTAGGCGATGGTGAGTCCCAAAGCGCCGCCGAGAAGAGCGAGCAAAAGACTCTCGGTG
>JBEKWY010000255.1:0-4814 GCA_049512575.1 Candidatus Acidiferrum sp. | reverse complement strand
GTCAACGACAGCACAAGCCCAAACGCATTACGAGGCTTCGCTTCACTTCCCATTTGCGCAATCACTTCACTCCATAGATCGTTGTCGCCGTAGTGCCGGTCGACGAAATAGCCGATCTCAAATAGCCAGGATACCCGTACCCATGATCCCAGCAGGTGCTTGAATGCATGCATCACCTGAAGGCAAAACATTTGTTCCGCTGGAAGGGCAGGGAACGATAATCCGTGCAAGGTCTTGCTTTCGATGCGATCGAAACAGGCCGCGGGCGCATCGATGGATACGCCATGGGAAGCATGGCGAAGCGTCGTCACTAGATCGACCTCGCGATGGCGAGGCACTGCATAGATGTCATCGTTCGGAGAGGGAATATGGCGAAGGGGAGTGGCGAAGGTCACCTCGTCCGCTTCCCGTGTCGCCTCTTGCTCGTATCCGCAGCACCGCATAGCATGTTTCGCCTTCTCCAGCGAGTCTTCCGCGACAAGAAAATCGAAGTCTGTCTGGTGCCGTAAATCGGCCGAACGGCAGAATTCCGGAGTCAACGTAAAGCCCTTAAGCGCGCAAAAGTGAACGTCATTCCGGTGGAACGATTCGACTAGACGCTCGAATTCGTCGAGCATTGCGAGAGTGCGCCGACGGTTTGCGTCCAACCGGTATTCGAGGGCCTGGCGCAACTCTTCGGGAATGCCATAAAGGGCGTTATTGTCTTGCAGCTGGGTCAAGAAATAGAGCGCCAGGCCGCTTTGATCGAGCCATCGTAATAGCTTGCGACGCTGGGATGCGCTAGAGCGGCGCAGAGCACCCAGACGCGAAAAATCGGGAACAGGGCGCAGCGCGGCCAGAAGGAGTATCCGGAGGTCGCGTTCACGCATTACACGCGCCTCCCACTCGTAGTGTCGTATTCTGCGCCAGAATCGGCGCGTCCTGTTTGCGTGTAACGAACTCCGTCAAGCGAATCAGCGAAGGAAGTATCGATTCCTCAAAACGTCGCACATCCACGTCACGTCCGATGAACGCCAGTATCTCTCCGCGTTCCCTGTCAGCTCCGATTAAGCACGCGGGGCCCATACAGTAAACAATCAAACTTCCCGCCATAACGATCGAGGCCTCCGACGTTGTGCCCCGTACATCCACATCACGAACTATTTTCCACCGGCAGGACTGCGAAGCTGGCTCTCGCGCAGCCAACTGAGACAATGAGGAGAGGAAACTCAGGTCGTTCGTTTCCAGCAAAACATTCGCGATTTCCAGATAAACCTGCGCCTTCAATGGCGTCGGAGCGAAGCGCCGCAACAAATCCAGCGGGTCTCTATAGGAAGCGGGCTCGGGAGTAAACATTTCAGTTCCTCTCGCAGAATTGATGAATGGCATCAGCGGTGACTTGGGGTGACTCACCGGTTCGCACACGCCAAGCTCCGCAGTTCGCTATACATCGAATCATCGCGGAGCGCGCAATCGACGCATCCGGGACTTGGTCAGGAAGCCTCTCAGCAGCACTCTCAAAAAATGCTCGGGCCTCATCTGGACTGTAGGGAGCAAATTCGCACCCCGGAGCGGAAGCGCGTTCGAGGAACATCAGCCAATGGGGGCGCGAGAGCAACGCTGCGGTGTTTTGGCGAAATGCTTCTGGCTCAATTTCAAACGCCAGTTCACCGTTGAACCACATTTTCGGGGTTCTTCCGCTGAGTTCAGGAAAGTATTGAATGGCGTCCGGCAACAGCTTCACGGGAGCGCTGATTCCGTGCGCGGTCAAGACATTAGATTCCTGAGATATATAGGTCCAATCATCAGAAATCAGGGAAAACCCGCACCGCGTTAGAGCCACCGAGAGAGTCGATTTTCCGGCCCCCGAAACGCCCGCAATCAGCAGCCCCTTGCCGTCACGATCAAGACAAGCGCTATGCACCGGAACCGCTCCCACAGTGGTTCCCATAACCCCGACGGTAATCGGCAGCCAGTGCGAGTTCCAGAACGCCGCGTCGGTTGCCGAGGCTTGCGAGACGGCGCCCACAACTTGTTTCCGCAACAGGTCGAATACAAATATTTCGTAAGCCCCAATGGTGGCGAAAACCAGGTGATGAAGCCCGCGAAAATGCGTCTGGGTCAACACGTCACGATTCGAAGGCAGCGAGGCGTCGAGGAGCACATTCATTTCGAACGTACGGCTGGTTCGAGGCCGGTCAGGACATCTCCAGCGGTCCACCGACGCGAGGATCCGTTCAGAGTTCGTCGCGAAGGCGCAGTGTGCGCCCGCAATTTGCAGATCGGAGCGCAACGGCAATACAGCTCGATTGATCAGGTGAAGCTTAGCCATGTTCTGCTCGACTTTATCGCGAAAACAGGAAACGTGAACGTTGCTAGCGAACAAATGACAGCCCGGTGACATGGCCGTGACACGCCTCTGGAGCCCAAAAAGTAATTTCGAAAGGCGAGTAAGGATATGGAACGCGAAATGTCGAAGAAGGTCATTTTTTTCTTTCCATCGTTCGCCAGCAGTGATGCAACGGCGCCCTTGGGTCTACTGGCAGTCGCCACGCCGCTGTTGCGCGCGGGATACTCCATCCGCCTGATCGACTCCACGATCACTCCAAACTATAAAAAACGCGTTTTGGAAGAAGTGAAGGACGCAATCTGCCTCGGCATTTCCCTTGTGACCGGCCCGATGATTCGGGAAACCGTGGAGATCGCTCGGGCTGTAAAAGCGTGGAATCCCGATTTCCCTGTCATCCTTGGCGGCTGGCATCCTTCGTTGCTTCCGAAACAGACGCTGGAATCCGATTACATCGACATCGTCGTCAAGGGGCAGGGAGAGGATTCGCTGTTGGATGTGGTGCAGCACCTGGAACATCATTCCCCTCTCGATCTGGTTCCGGGCATCGGCTTCAAGCGCGATGGCAAATTAATCTTCACCACAGACCGGCCCCTCCGGCCAATCGTTGATTCTCCGCCAAAGGCCTACCACATCGCAGACTTCGACGCCTACGAGCGCGTGTGCGGCCGCCGATGGGCGATGTACATCTCCAGCCTGGCGTGCCCGTACAACTGCTCGTATTGCACCAACGCCGGGGTCTACGGGCGCAAATGGAACGCCCTTTCTGCCGATCAATTCGTCGAAGAGACCGTGGATCTCACGCGCCGCTACGGTCTGGAGCTGCTGTGGGTCGTGGACGATAACTTTCTCGTCGATCTCGATCGCGCCCGCTTGATCGCCGACGGTTTGGTCAGCGCCGGAGCCAACTTCCGCTGGAGCATTCAGGCCACCACGAATCTCACTTCGCGTCTGAGTGTCGAAGACTTGAAGCTGCTCCGCCGCGCCGGGCTCCAGCAGATCTGCCACGGCGCGGAGTCCGGTTCGCAGAAAATGCTGAAGCTGATGAACAAAGGCTTCCAGAATTTCGAGACGATCTATGAGACCGCGCGACGCTGCCTCGCGGCCGACATTCGCCCATCGTTCAACATTATTTTCGCCTACCCGGGCGAAGGGCCGGTCGAGCGGCGCCAGACCATCGATTTCATCATGGACATGTGCCGCCGCCATCCGGGCGCGGAATTCTGGACCAACATCTTCACGCCTTATCCTGGCGCGCCGGTTATGCAACGCGCCGAAGAATATGGAATTGAAGTGCCCAACTCTTTTGAAGGCTGGGCGGATTTCTTTCCTCGATACACCACGCTGCCTTGGCTAAAGGGCGGCGAGCATCGCCGCCTCCAAGTGATGCGGGACTATTTGCGGTTGGCGTTCGATCGCATTCCGATCAGCGCGGACACCCGGAGCCGCTCCACGCGGCTGATCCAGAAGTCCTTTTCGTTTCCGGCGCGCTGGCGGCTCGACCACGACGTCTACGCGCTTCCCGTCGAGCTGTGGCTCAACGAGAAGCTGAAGCGTAAGACGACCGCGGCCAAGCCGGCCGTGGATGCAAAACGCCTCGAGCCTGCGACTTCAGGTGCCGCGTGTTAGCCAAGCGCAAAGTGGTCCTGTTTTATCCCGCCTACGACGGTCCTCCACTGAGTGCGCCGCTGTGCCTTCTCAGTTTGGCTTCGCCCCTGCTGGCCGCCGGATTCGAAGTCACCATCATTGACGCGGCCATTGCTCCCGACTGGGAAGCCCGGGTCTTGCGCGAGGTTCAGGACGCGCTGTGCCTGGGGATCTCCGTGCTCACTGGTCCGATGATCCGGGGCGCAGTGCGGATCGCCAAGCTGGTCAAACAAACCAAGCCTGGCTGTCCCGTGATTTTCGGCGGCTGGCACCCGAGCTTGGTCCCTGGGCAGACGCTGAACGAACGCTACGTGGATGCTGTCGTTCGCGGCCAGGGCGAGCTCACCCTGTTGGAAATTGCGCAGCGGCTCGCTGACAGAAAGGCCTTCAACGATGTTGCGGGTGTTTCCTCCAAGCCTTTCGGTTTGACTCAGCATTCTCCGGAGCGGCGTACCGCCTTGCTTGACGATCTTCCCATGGCCGCTTTCCATTTGACGGACTTCGATGCCTACGAACGCCTCTGCGGAGTGCGAAAGCTCGCTTATGCGACCAGCGTCGGCTGCCCCTACGCCTGCAACTATTGCACCGACATGGTCTTCTACAAGCGCAAGTTCAACGCTCTCTCCGCCGAGCGCGTGGTAAGTGAAGTCACTGGCCTCGTGGAGCGCTACAGGATCGAAGAAGTTGCCATGCTCGATTCGAACCTTCCTGTCGATTGGCGCCGCGCGGTGGAAATTGCCCAAGGCTTTCTCGATTCCAAGCTTCGCTTCAACTGGACCTTCCAGGCCTCCACCGATTTTCTTTGCCGCATGAGCGACGACGACGTACGCATGCTGGGCGA
>JBEKWY010000254.1:0-4817 GCA_049512575.1 Candidatus Acidiferrum sp. | reverse complement strand
CAAAGATTATGGAGGCGTTCGCGCCGGCGGCAACAGTGAACGGGCTTCCTGGATTGGACGTGACGCCCGCGGGCAGACTTGCCAGTGTGATTTCGACGGAGCCGGCGAAACCATTCGTGGCGTTGATGGAGACGATGACCGGCTGGCTCACACCGCCTTGGGGGATCGATACCGAAGCCGAAGAGAGCGCGAGGGAAAAGTCCGGCGAGGCAACGACGGCAGAAGCCGGGGCCGGTGCTGAACCGCCGCTGCAACCGGAGAGGAGAACGAGAGAAAAAAGAAGATTCACTGCGGAGAACGCCCTGCGGGGCTCAGCGACAGCGGAGTTCAGGGAAAGATACGGACAAGCGGGATACCGCACTAGCGGATTGTGTTTGCGGATGGACAGTACAGACTGTGACACGGCTGAGCCCCCTTGCTGGGCGAGAGGAGCAGGGGGCACACTATAAGCCTATATATTTAATTGTCAAGTTAATAAATACAGAAGTCACCGCTCGATCCGTCGCCAAGCGACACTCGTCGAAAAACGCGCAAGACGAATGGCCCTCTAAAAACGTGCTTCAGCGGCGCGCTGCGGAAGTTCTTGACCTCCATCTCAATTAGTACTACATTGTAGTTCTAATGAGTTAGCCTGCGCTCGGTCTTACAAGACTAGGTACCGATTGGCGTTCTGGAAAAGTGATGGCAGCACTTCCGAACTCGAGACCATGGGTGCGCAAACCGGACCGGCGCGTCTTCCTCTGGTCTTTGGCGTGTCTTGGGCTTGCCCCGAAAACACGAAAATCAGAAAAACAATCCGAGCCTGTTTATTGTTTTGTGACACCAGAATGTGAAGTACGCATGAGCGTGCAATATTTCGCAACCTCCCAGGCCAACAGCTTTCATTTCCGCGATCGCCTGACGAATCGTGCCTTCTGCCTCTCTGCAAACGGAGAGGAAGACCGAACCTGCCTCGAGCGATTCGCCGGCGCCATAGCCATCGCCCGCTACGATTTCAGCTCACGGGTTGATTCGCCGACGCCCCTCTGTCTGCGAGAGCGCGTGCTTACCATCGACCATGACAGCCGGATGAGTCCACGTCCTCCTTTCGAAAGGGCCCTGGCTATCGAAAGACAGGTGGCAAGTGACATCCAGGCATTTGGCTATAACCGGGACGATCGCGGGCAAGCAACATCGAGCGTCAAGCCCCCCACAGTCTGGTGTCTCTTGCGCCAAGATCTTTATCTCGACGATCAGGCCGCAGCTTTCCTGATTATTCATTGGAAGCATACCGTCGATTCCATCAGTCTTCTTGACGTGATTCCCGGCGATGGAACCCAACGGATAAACGAGTAAATTCACGAGGTCGTGTCTGACATTTGCCCGGGCGACTTCCGAGGGGAAAAATCCGTCGGTCGCATATACGTCACGTCCACTTTGTTCACGAGTTTTTCGGCCTGTTCGGATTTCACCATCTCTTGAAACGCCGGATCGGCGAACATGGCGTCCCAGTTCTTTTTCGCTTCCTCCCGGCTAGGATGCTCCAAGAGATAGATGAATGTGTCGTCCGAAGCGGGAGCATCCTCGGGCACCCAGTAACCCACAGCCCTTAGATCGTGTTTGGCCAGCAGCTTTGAAGCCGTGTCGCGAAACCGCGACTCCAGCGCCGGCAACTTGCCCGGCACGGCATGATAAACGCGCAGCTCGAAGACGTGATTGTTGTCGGCCCTCACCTGGTTCATGTGAGCCAGGCGGTCAGTAATGAGCGATCCCGCGGTAAAAGAAAGGGCGGCGATGGCGCAAACTCTCCATCCCTCAGACCTCCCGCCTTCGAATTTCCAGCAGTTGAGTGTCATGGAATTCTCCCCTTTGTTGCCGCAAAAACCTTCCATCTGAACCCGACAAGTTCATGCCTCGCGAAGGGCAAGCATCGGGTCTACCTTCGTCGCGCGCCGCGCTGGAAGGTAGCTGGCCAGCACTGCGACCCCAAACAGAAGGAGAGGCACGGTCAGAAACACAAGCAGATCGTGCGGGTGAACGCCGTAGAGCAGACTTGCCATCATGGATGTGGTCGCTGCAGAAACGATCGCGCCTGCGACAATTCCAACACTGGCCAGGACGACACCTTTTCCTAAGATCAGTTTCAGAACGTCCCATCGCCGCGCCCCCAACGCCATGCGAATGCCGATCTCGCGGGACCTCTGCCCGACCATGTACGCCAGCAAGCCATAAATCCCGATCGAAGCAAGAACAAGAGCGACTCCGGCAAATCCACCAACAAGCTCGGCAGAGAAACGCCGCGAAGCCAGCGAACGATCGAGCACGTCATTCATCGAAGAAACATTGAACACCGGAAGGCCCGGATCGATGCTCTGGATTTCCTGACGAATCTGCGGCTCCAAAATCTTCGCTGGCAAAGATGTCCGCAATACGACGCTTAGGTCTCTGTCGAGGCTTTGATAGAGCGGGACGTAGATGTGAGGGATACCAGCGGTATCCAGCCCGTCGTTCTTGATATCTCTAACAATGCCGACCACCGTCATTCGGGGCCGATCGGGGTCTTTTCCAAACCGCAGTACGTGTCCCAGCGGATCGCGATTTGCCCAGTATTTACGGGCGGTGGTTTCATCAATAATGGCCACTGGTTGTTTGCCGTCTTCATCGCCGTCGGTGAAAAACCGCCCGCGGAGGAGTGGAGTTTGCATAACCTGGAAATAATCAGGGCTGATCCGAATTCTCTCGGCGCGAAGATCCAGAGACGAATCCACCGGGTTATCTTCGATCGCCAAGGCATTGATCCCTTGGACATCACTCAACCTTAGATCGGTAGTAGGCAGAGCGGAAGTGATGGCGGCGAGTTCGATTCCGGGCATCGCCCTCATGCGCCGCAATAACTCACGGTTAAAAGAGGTCTGCTGAGCCAGACTGAGATACGGGTCTGCTTTCGGATCGTTAGGTTCTGGCAGCGGAAGATTTGCCGCAACGACTTGGGTTGGATTAAAGCCGGGATTTTCCTGCAGCAGGCCGCGCAGCGTACGCAGCAGCAAGCCGGCTGCCACCATCAGAACAACCGCAAAAGCCAGTTCCGACACGATCAACGCATCCCGCAAACGGCCGGTCTTGGCGCCACTGCCGGATCCACGAGCGCCCTCTCGAAGCGCTACCGAGATGGCCGACTTTGCAGACTGGATGGCCGGGGCAAGCCCAAATAGCAGGCCAGTGAAAAGCGAAAGGAGCAGAGCGAAACCCAGCACAACCCAATCGATTCGAACTTCGCTCAGCCTGGGGATATTCGCCGGGACAAGGTGCAGTACAAAGCGCAACGTCCCGAATGCAGTGGCGACTCCCGCGATGCTTCCGCATAGTGACAGCAGCATGGACTCGGTCAACATCTGGCGAATCATACGGCCATGGGTCGCCCCCAGCGCACAGCGCACTGCCATCTCCTGTTGCCGTCCTGAGGCGCGCGCCAAAATGAGATTGGCAATATTCAACGAAACAATGAAAACAACTAGGATCACCGCGCCCAGCAGAACGAGCAGCATGGGCCGAACTTTGCCTACAATAGCTTCCTGCAACGGCTGAATTTCAATTGTCCATTGGTCTTGCGGGGGATAGTCCGTCGGATAGTCGCGGCGTATCTGCGCCGCCATGGCCGTAAGCCGTGCCTGGGCTTGCTCCACCGTAATCCCTGGCTTGAGACGTCCAATGGAGGCGGACATGATCCGCGTGCTACGCGCGGGCGGAGGAGCAGGATCGGCGCTGAATCCGGCGGTCTGAAATACTTCCACGTTCCCGGAAACTGTCGGTCCAGGATGGCGAAATTCGGGGGGAAGAACGCCGACGATTGTGTACGGATCGCCATCGAGCCGGACCGTGCGGCCGATGACATTTCGATCAGCGCCATAAGCCCGGCGCCAAAGGCCATCACTGAGCACCACAACCGGCGCGAAACCCAGCGCAAAGTCCTGTGGTCCAAATAATCTTCCGATCTGGGGGGTCGCGCCCAACATCGAGAAGTAGTTAGGATGGGTGACCAGGAACTCGAGACGCTCGGGATGATCGGCGCCAGTTAAATTCACGCTATCACTGGCGATCGTGCTGACGTCTGTAAATACCTCCGCTCGATTTCGGAGATCGTCAAGTTCGGGCACAGAAAATGGCACGTCTCGCAACCCCAGCCCGGGTTCGCTGAAGGTGATTTTCACAAGACGGTCGGGTTCGGGAAACGGAAGAGGCGACAGCAAAACCGCATTCACGATGCTGAAAATCGCGGTGGTGGTGCCGATGCCGAGGGCGAGCGTGACAATGGCCACAACCGTGAAACCGGCCGATTTGCGCAACATACGCAGGCCGACGTGCAAGTCCTGAACGAAATCCTGAATCCAGTTCACACGTCGCGCGTCGCGGCATTTCTCTTTGGTTTGCTCGATACCACCCAGGTTCAGTCGTGCGCGACGCTGCGCCTCTTCTTGCGTCATCCCGTGCGCGACGTATTCCTGGGTTTTTCGTTCGAGGTGGTCGCGCAGTTCGTCGTCCAATTCCTGATCCGCTTGCGACCGGCGAAACAACGACCGCACCCGCAGTGGAATCGCGAACAGCCAATGCTCCGGTCGCATCTCGAACCTCCGTTTCGCCGCCGCGCGACGCTCAGGCCTCTTTGAGCTTAATAACTCGCGAAATGGCGCTCGAAAGCCTGCCCCAGTTATCTGCTTCTGTTTCGAGCTTTCGCCGGCCAAGCCGCGTGAGCGAATAATATTTCGCCCGCCGTCCCTTCTCGGACGTTTTCCACTCGGCTGTTATCCAGCCCTCCTGCTCCAGCTTGTGCAAAGCCGGAT
>JBEKWY010000253.1:0-4827 GCA_049512575.1 Candidatus Acidiferrum sp. | reverse complement strand
ACCACGCGCTGGTGCGCAAAGGTTTCCGGCGGATGCTGGAGGATGATGCGGCGATCGTGGTGGTGGGCGAAGCGAGCGACGGAAACAATGCGGTGAAGCTGGCGATCGAACTAAAGCCGAAAGTGACGGTGATGGACTGCGCGCTGCCGGGAATCAGCGGGATCGAGGCGACCCGGCAAATTCGGGCGAAGCACCCCGAGGCGCGGATTTTAATGTTGAGCATGCACTCTGAAGACACGCTGATCCGACAGGCGCTGGAGGCCGGGGCGCGCGGATACATTTTGAAAAATGCGATGGATCTGGATCTGATTAGAGCGGTGAAAGGCGTGGCCGAGGGAAAGACCGTTCTCGATCCACAATTGGTGAAGCCCGAAGCACTGAAGGGCGAACGCGACTCCGGGTTAACGGTGCGCGAGCTGGAGATTCTGCAACACATCGTGGCTGGGAAATCGAACAAGGAGATTGCGACGGAATTGAAGCTCAGCGCGAATACCGTGGCGGTGCATCGTGCGAATATCATGGATGCACTGGGAATTCATAAGACGGCGGAATTGGTGGTGTACGCGATCCGGAACGGCTTGGTCACTTTGCCGTGAGGCGGCGGGAATTTTTGGCCAGCGCCTGCAGTGTGGGACTCGCTGCGTGGGCGTCGCCGTTTGAGGCTATGGCGAATCCGGGCGCGTCGCCTGGATTCCAGTTGGTGGATGTCACCGCGCAGGCGGGACTTCACTTCCAACATAACAGCGGCGCGTATGGGGGGAAATTGCTGCCCGAAACGCTGGGGTCGGGTTGCGCGTTTCTCGATTACGACGCCGACGGCTGGCAGGATATTCTGCTGATCAATGCGATGGATTGGCCAGGGCACAAACGCCAGCGGTCAACTCTGCGTTTGTATCGAAATAATCGCAACGGGACGTTTGCGGACGTCACCAAGAGCGCGGGACTCGATATAGAAATGTACGGGATGGGTGTAGCCGTCGGAGACTATGACAACGATGGGTTCCCGGACGTTTTGATTACCTGCGTGGGACAAAACCGGTTGTTTCGTAACACCGGCAAGGGCACGTTCGTCGACATAACCCAGAAAAGCGGGCTACAGGGGCGGCAAGCGCTCAGCACTTCGGCGATCTGGTTCGACTACGACCGCGACGGGTTGCTGGATCTTTTTGTGTGCAATTACGTGCGCTGGTCGCCAGAGCACGACGTGTTCTGCAGCCTGGATTCAATTCACAAATCGTATTGCACGCCGGAAGCGTATCGCGGCGATACCAGCTGGCTGTTTCACAATCGGGGCGATGGGACGTTTGACGACGTGACCGCCACGAGCGGAATTTTCGACAGCAGCTCGAAATCGCTGGGTGTGGCCTTGTTTGATTACGATCAGGACGGCTGGCCGGATTTGCTGGTGGCGAACGACACCCAGCCGAACAAGCTATATCGAAATCTGGGGAATGGAAAATTCAAGGATGTCGCGGTGGAAGCGGGATTGGCCTTCAGTGCAGACGGCAAGGCACGCGCCGGGATGGGCGTGGATGTGGGCGACTTCGAGAATTCCGGCAAGCCGGGCGTGGCCATCACGAATTTTGACAATGAGATGATCGGTTTATACCGGGCGACGCGGACGGGAGTGTACGACGACATCGCGATGGCGTCGGGAGTTGGGCTTGCTTCACGCAACACACTCGGATTCGGTTGCACTTTTCTGGATGCGAACCTCGATGGCGCGCTCGATTTGGCGGTGGCGAACGGGCACATTGACGAGACCGTTCGCAACATTCGCGGGAACATCGGCTACGCGCAGGCGCCGCAGCTTTTCTTAAACGAGATTTTCAATGAGGGCAGCGCGCGATTCCGCGACGTGGCCAGCGAAGTGGGCGGCGGATTCGATCAGCCAAGAGTGGGACGCGGATTGGCTTACGGTGATTTCGATCGCGATGGGGACCTGGATATTTTGCTGACCACGAATAACGGTGCGGCGTTTCTGTATCGCAACGACCAGACGGCGGGAAATCGCAGTATTCGCTTTCGATTGGTGGGCACGAAATCGAACCGCGACGCGGTGGGCGCAGTCGTGAAGATTTTTTACAACGGGCAGATGCAGAGCCGGACGGTGCGCGGCGGATCGAGCTATCTTTCGCAATCGGAATTGCCGGTGACGTTCGGCGTGGGGAAACGCGACAGGATCGAGCGGGCGACGCTGGATTGGCCGAGCGGGCGGAGTGATGAGTTCAAGGACCTGGAGGCCGGAAAAGCTTATCAATGTACTGAAGGTAAAGGACTTACGGTAGACATCAAGACCTAGTTCTTTCGCATTATTGCCAGGGTTTCGTGCCGCGGCTATAAAGGGTGCAACATACATCGTCTCCAGCGAGGCCGAGAATCTGACCCCCGGAGGCACCCCAAGCACTTGCGGCCGGATGCACACCCATCCGGCCGCTGATTTTTTAGGACGACATATTTTGGCGCGGTGCTGGACCGCGCTCGGCCGCGACTGGGGCCCAGCATTCATTCATCTCCGACACTGATACGATAGCAATGCATAGAGCGAGGAGGAGGACCGATGACGTGGATCAAAACGGTGAGCATGGAGGAGGACGAGCGGGTGAAGAAGGCCATGCTCGAACAGCGCAAGGTGTATCCGGTGGAATACGCGACGCCGGTGCCGGCCGTGGATCATGGGATGACTGCGGGAATCGTGGCGTCGCACTCGTTGATTCCCGATGCGCTGTTCCACTCGTTCAGCGCGTTCGGCGCGATGATGTCACCGGAGTTGCCGCTGAACCGGCGGCAGCACGAAATGATTACCACGCTCGTGTCGGTGACGAACCGGTGCCATTATTGAATCGAATCTCACGCAGAGTTTCTGCGTAGAGCTACGTTGGACGACGAATTGGTGGAAGCTCTGAGGAAAGATTACCGCACGGCGCCGATCACCGAGCAGGATCGCGTGATGCTCGATTATGTCGTGAAAATCACCAAGGATGCGACGCGCTGTTCGCCAGCCGATCATGACGCTTTGCGGGCCGTCGGATTTGACGACCGGGGAATCCTGCAGATTACGTTGATCGCATCGTGGTTCAACTACATCAACCGCGTCGCGGATGCGCTAGGAGTGGGGCGCGAGTAGTCTCGGGCGGCATTCGATCGTTTCGCTTACTGCGAGATGATCATTTCCGAAGTGCTTTGCATCGCGTACGTCGATGTGGGCAGAAACGGCAGAATGAATTTGAAGTTGTAGGTGACTTGCACTTGTACCGCGCAGCCGGGGTTGTTGGCGGCGCCCATACAGGAAGCCGGGTTTTCTGGCGGCGGCATCCAGGCGGCGGTGACGCTAAGGGTCTGGGGACTTGGATCGATCCCTGGCGGCGTGATACCGGCCACGTAATTTTGAACATCCGCTTGAATCGCGGGGCAAGCCTGGGGCCAAGCAGTGCACTGCCCTCCTCGCACGCTGGCCCAGCGCGTGGCTTCGCGTGCCGCGTTGGACACGAAGTGATAGGTGTACAGCGCGCGTCCGAAATCGATCACACCGAACATCATCATCGCAAGCAGGGGCAGGACGAAAGCGAACTCGGTCAGCGTGCTGCCGCAAGCCTTTGCCGGTCCGCGCAGTCCAGCATTGATCGGTCGCTGCCGCCGACGCGCGTTTCTTCTCTTGTTCATTGGGCCACGCGCATGATGGCTTGGCCGTTCGCGCTGAACGTCGCCGGCAATCCCGGATAGTGGAACAGTGACGGAACTTGCGCCGTTGTATTGACCTGCAGAAAGACCACCGCGTGTCCGGCGCCGCAGTGTTGTGCGGGACATCCGACATAGTGCGACGGATTGCTCGAGCAGGCGCACAGATCTTTTGCGGTGACGTTCAATTGCATCAAATCGGGGGCGTCGTTCGACGCCGCAACCCTTATTCCGGCAACGTCCTTGGAGTCGATGAGACTCTGCGCTCCGTACTGCACTCCCGCGCGCGCCGCGTTGGTGGCCTCGATGGCGAAGTATGCGTAGCGTCCAATCTCGATGGTTCCGACAAGCATCAGCAGCAACACGGGCGCGAGCAGCGCGATCTCCAAGACGCTCTGCCCTTTCTGCCTCGGTAGCTGACGAAGGCTGCGAGCGAGATTTTTCTTGCACGCGGAATCCGCGCCTGGCCTTAGCTTCATTGCACCAACACCGCTGCCTTCACCGGCGAGCCGCTGGGAAGCGAAGAGAAGTCCGAACCAATGCCCACCGTTCCGTTGAATCGGATGACATCACCCACGATGATGGCGTATCCGCTGTTCACCGTTCCGCCCAAGGTCAGCGTGGCGCTTGGAAAATACAACGCTCCGGTAAAGGTTATGTTGCCATTGATGGAGGCGTTCTGCGTATCGCCGCGATCCTGATAGAACAAGACGCCCGCTGGAATTCCCGGGGAGGGCGACGTCGTGGGAGCGGTAAGCGTCACGTTTCCCGTTCCGTTGAGCTGGGCTGAGCCGCCGCCTGTGATGTAAAACGTCACGCCGTTGCCGCTCAGGTTCGTGGGATTTCCGGCCGGTACCACCAGACCACCGCCATCCAAGATATATAAACCTGGGTTGAACAAGATGTCGCCGCGGTTGCCGTTCGCCACTTTGATTCCACCGCAGTACGTTGCCGGACTCAGAATAGTTCTGGCGGCACTGTTGACCACCAAGTTCGTGAAGTTGCAGCCTCCCACCGGCGGGGGAACCAGGTAGGCAAGCGGATCGGCTGCGGGGTCAATGCCCACCACGGGCGCTGGATTCGTACAACCGCCGAGCAAGCGGAGCACAACGCCGATGGACGACGCCGTGATGCATCCTCCGCCCACCG
>JBEKWY010000252.1:0-4874 GCA_049512575.1 Candidatus Acidiferrum sp. | reverse complement strand
GGCCTTTGAAGGCGTGGCGAAGATAGGGCCGAAGAAAACGTAACTCGCGCCATCGCACGCGGCGGACTTTACGCCTTTCAGGGAGTGGCAGGAAACGCCTAGCAGAAACTTCTCGGGCGCGGGCTGGGTGGTTACGGGCATCGCGGGCGTGGGCAACGGTGGGACAGGCCCCTCCACGGTCGGGGTAAACAGGAGTGTCTGTGCTACCCGGGGCGATTCGAGAAAGAGTTTTGCTTCGTTTACCGGTAAACCGTTCTCGCCTAAATGCACTCCGTCTGCGTGTTCGGCGATCGCGACGTCAAGGCGATCGTTGACGATAACGAACGGCCTCGCGCGTTCTTCCCCATGACGTGGGGACGCGTGGCGAGATGCCTCGCGTGCCAGCTTAGACAAATCTCTCGCCGGCATATGTTTCTCGCGAAGCTGAATCCAATCGACGCCCGCTGATGCGATTGTGGCGATCTTCTGAATCAGGACGGACGAAAGATCGGAAGGCGTTGCGAGAGGCAAGCTCTTGCTGTCGGTGACGTAGCACAGAATTGGGGCCTTGCGAGCGGCCAGGGACTTATTGAGGGCGGACACGGGGAGCCGCGGTAGGCCCGGGGGAGGGTCCAATCATGCGAATAGCCAGAAAAATGTCGAGAATGCCGAGGCCGCTGACCGCGCCACGGAAGGAAGGGTGCAGCAAAATGCGCATCAGCGAGGGAAAATGGCTCAGGAAATAGTTCTGCTCCCAGATCCCGGTCCACGGAAGATAGAACAGGACGGCGCCCATCATGCAGCAGACCACCACTAGAACCGCGCTCAAGATCCGATTCATCGGTAAGAGAAATCTCCGGGACTCAGTGAGAGCGGAGCGTCAGCGAGCTGGTTTTTGCAGAGCGGCGATGCGATCGCCCACGTCGCGATAGTCAATGTTGACTGCATAGACCTGAGAAAAACTCTTGAGTGCCGCTTCCGACTCGCCCGCTGACTCCTGGGCCATACCCAAATCATACCGCAAGGCGAGCTCGCTTTCCGGTTCGATGTCCGGAAGACGCAGGGCGCGCTCGTACCACATCGCGGCAATCGAAGGCTGCCCGCGATCGATGAACGCCAAACCCAGGAGCGTGTAGCACTGCATGCGGTAGCGGAAGGGCCGGCCACGCTCGCTGGCTTGCGCGACCTTCTGGAACTCGCTGATAGCTTCTTCGAGCAAGCCCATCTCGCGGAAAGCGATGCCGAGATTGTAGTGCGTCTCGAGGTCTTCGTCTTCGGCGCCCATCTCTCCGAGTTCGGCGCGAAATTCGTCAAAGACTTCCTTGAGGGGTCCGACTTCGGTGGGCGACGCCGTCTTCTCGGATGCCTTGGCGGCGTTGCGATGCGACGCGGCGGCTTCGGAAGCCGGAGTCGAGCCGGAGAACCCAGGCGAGAGCTCACCGATTCCCAGTTGGTCAATTTCGTTGGCGAGGTCCGACAAAAACTGGTCGGAGGCAAAGCCATTGGTGGGTGCGGCATCTTTAGCGACGGGCTCAGGTTCCGGTTCGCGATGCGCGATGGGAACTTCGGGTGGTTTCTGATCGTATGCCGGGACCAGTGATTCGGGATCGAGAACCAGCTCGTAGTCCTGGTCGAGCTCAAACTCAGGTTCCTCGATCTTTGCCGGCGGCTCGGGAGTTTTCGCGGCGTGTTCCGGCTCCACTGCGGGCGGTTCAGGCGCGGCCTCGTAGACCGCGGGTTCTTCGGCGGGCGTCGGGGCTGCTGCTTCCTCAATGGCGATTGGAAGTTCGTGGACTTCTTCGGGTGCTTCGATCGCCGGCTCATAGGTGGCCGCTGCATCTTCCGTCGCGGGCGCTTCTACTGGGATCTCGAATTCAGCGTGCGCGGGCTCGTGGACTCCCGCTCCAATCGTGGGCTCTTCGGAAATCGAGAATTCTTCAAGGGTCGGCTCGGCTTCGGCAGGAGCGTCCCCAGAAAGCTCAAATTCGGGCGGAGCTTCGGCATGCGAAACGGGCTCCGCCTTGGGAGCCTCGGCCGGGCGAGTCGCTTCGAGCATCGACGCCCACTCGTCGGAAAGATCGACTTCGTGGACGCCTTCCGCCGCGGAAGTGGCGGCTGGCTCCGGCTGGGCTGCTTCAATTTCGATCGACTCTTCCGCGAGAGCAAACTCGGTAATGGAAGGCTCGGGCGTAATTTCCGGCAAAATTTCGTCGGCTACCGCTTCAGCCTCGGGTTCGGCTTCCGCGACAGGGGCGTGCGCGCTCGACTGCGCTGCTGGTCCCGCCAACTCTTCATCGGAAAGACCGGCGGCACGTTGGAATCGACGCCGCAATTCGCCAAAGCGCTCCGCGCCGCGGGGATCGCCGCGCTCGCTGTAAATCTGTTCCAGCTTTGCCGCCAACTCAGCCGTGCGGCGGTCGTCGCCGGCGCCGAGCACGAAATCAAGCAGCTTCTCAAGGGTCGGCGTATGACGCGGGGCCCGGCGCAGAATGGCTTCCAGCAGGCCGATTGCTTTCTGCGTCAGTCCATAGCTGGCGAATAGATCGACGTCGGTCAGCGACTGCGCGATGAATTTCTGGGTGTCCTCATCGAGAGCGGCTTCCACCGGCACGGACGGAGCCACTGGTTTTGCGATGACCTCCGGCGCAGGAGGCTCCAAATCAGGACGTACTTTCGGGGCGGCCGGAATGGCCAGTTCCACCGCTGCATGCTCTTCGACCACCGGTTGAGAGGCGTCCGCCGCGAGAAGCCCCATCTTGCGAAGAACGTCATTCAACTTGCGCTTCGCGGGATCGCTCTCAGGCTCGCGATCCACCAGCTGTTCGAAAACTTGCTTGGCGCGATCGTATTGTTTGGCCGCGACCAGCGCGTCGCCCAAGTGAGCGAGCGCATCCGGCAAGCGGAACGAATCACTGGTCCGTCCATAAGTCTCGACGAGCCACTCGAGCGGCTCGATGCGTCCCGGCAGACGTTCCGCAAGCTCGTTCAAGAGCTTCCCGACGACTTCGTGCTCGCCGGCATCGATCATGGGGATACGCGTGCGGTCCAAAACGGCCATGGCGCGATCGCCCTGGCCCGATTCCAGTAGCGCTTCCACCAGCTTTTGTGCCGGGCCGAAATTCTTGGGGTCTGCATCGAAAATACGCAAAGCCAAATCGGTCGCCTGATCCCACTTGACGCCCTTGAGATAAAGGTCGAGAAGCAGTTCGGCTTGCTCTCCGCCCTTTTCGAGGTCGGGGACTTTCTCGAGCACCTCGGCCGCCTGCGTGAAATTGCCTTGTGAGGAATGCACGCGCGCTTTTACGATCAGCGCGGCAAGGTTGCCGGGCTCCAGCTTCAGGGCCTTGTCCGCGAGCTTTTCGCATTCCGCTTGATCGCCACGCGCGAGAGCGCGCTGGCTGGCGGAGATGTAAGCGTCGATGGCTTCGCGGTTCTGCCCCATGGCCTGATACAGGTCGGCGAGGCGAACCTGGATGCGAAGATTGTCGGGCTCCGCCATCAGCAGCTTTTTCAGCAGCGCAACCGCTTCGGGCTGGCGATTATTCTTCAGGTGAATTTCGGCCAGCTGCAGGAACAGCGGCCGGGCCTCGCTCATCACTCCTTGCTGGACATACAGGTCCGCAAGTTTCTCGAGCGGCCGAATTTCCTCGGGTGCCAGCTTGGCGATGCGCTTGTACACCGCGATGGCTTTGGTCAGGAATCCATCGCCGACGAACAGTTGCGCAAGGCGCTCGAAATAGTCGATGGCCTGGAAGGTTTCGCCCTGGCGGATATACAGCTCGCCGATGGTCATCAAGGTGACCTGGTCCCGCGGCTCGTGCTTCAAAATCTGCTGGTATTCGGCGATGGCCTGGGCGACCTTGCCCTGGTTCAGAAGTTTTTGAGCAGCTTCGACAAACTTGCTTTTGTTATAGGCCATTCGCGGGCTCAGACCATGCGCAATGCGCCGTCGCCACTTGCCGCAGGAACGCGTTTGGTTTCAGCGCCCAAGCGGCAAAGGCCGGCAGAAGTCTTGCTTGACTACGCTAGCAGGCGGAGAAAACCCAAGTCAACGAACCCAAAGTTTCGTGTGAGCAGCCAGTTATCCCCGTTGTAATCAGGAAACTCAGCAGCGAAAACATGGCGAAGACAAATCATGGGCCCGGCAAGCGGTAAAGAGTTGGTAGCCTGGCGTCCTGCCGGCTCCTATCGGTCCTTATGCCACGAAAAATCCGAGCTAGCTGGAACAGTTCAGGGCGCAACGGGGTCTGGGAGGAGCGCGATTTGAATGGCCCCCGTCGCCCAGCAACCCGCGTCGCGAATCGGCGCGAAAGAATGCCGATGGAGCGGCGAAGCCCCATGCCGGCGCAGCGCCTCCAGGTGATCGGGCGTTGCATACCCTTTGTGGCGGGCGAGACCATATTGCGGGTACACCGTGTCCCATTCCTCCATACGCGCGTCACGATAGGTTTTTGCCAGGATGGAGGCTGCCGCGATCGAGACGCTCCGGGCGTCCCCCTTAATCAGGGATTTCTGCTCGATCAGCACGTCGAGCTGCATCGCGTCGATCAGCAAGTAGTCCGGCTGCATGGCCAGCTGCTGGAGGGCGGCGGTCATGGCCTGGCGGCTGGCCTGATAGATGTTCCACGCGTCGATCCGCTGCGCATCAATTTCGGCCACGGCCCAAGCCAAGGCATGATCGCGAATGCGTCCGGCGAGCTGCGCGCGACGCTCGGGGAGTAATTGCTTCGAATCGTCCAGACCGACAATGCGGCGCTTGGGGTTCAGGATGACGGCGGCTGCGACCACCGGACCGAACAGCGCACCACGGCCAGCTTCATCGAGGCCCGCGATGCGCGTCCAACCCAGTTTTCGCGCCTCGCGCTCGAAACGGGAGGAGCACAGACGTGTCATTC
>JBEKWY010000251.1:0-4900 GCA_049512575.1 Candidatus Acidiferrum sp. | reverse complement strand
CGCAATGCTCGAAGGCGGTGACAAAGTGGTCGCGCTTGTCGGGGTTGTGACGCAGCCAGTGCAGGAGCTTCGAGAAGCCCCACTCGGAGGAATAGATTCCTCCGCACCAATCAATTATTTCCTGTTTTTCGCGGTGCGCGGTTTCGGTGATCAGCGCGGCTTCGCCGGCGGCGCGGTGGTCGCACCACATATAATATTCGTCGAGCGGCTCAAGGTTCGAGCCGACGGGGATGACGCTGGAGCCGGTCGTGTCGATGGCCAGCGCCGCGACCTGATCGCCGGAAACTTTTGCGTCGGCAACGGCTTTGCGCGTGGCTTCGGCGAGCGCGCGCATGTGATCTTGGTGGCTCTGGGTGGCAAAATCGGGATCGTCTTTGCGGCGATGCAGGGGATATTCGGCGACACCCGAGCCGAGACGCCCGCGTGCGGTGTCCACGATGGTTACGCGGACGCTAAGGGTTCCGAAATCGACACCGGCCACGATAGCCAAGCGAGTCTTCTCCGATGTTATTGCGCTGTGACTCCGCGGCGTTTGGGCCTGGGTGAGCGCTTTAGAAAAGCAGATCCCTCACACCGTTCGCAAAAGGCGCGAACGGGTTCGGGATGACAGCCTCCGGACCGAACGACCCGGCTAAGCATTGCGTTCACCGGCGTGCCACGACAGCCGGAAAAAAGTTATTCGCCGTGCGCGTACATATCCCAGCCGAAATAACGCGTCACTGCTTCGTGTACGACGGGCGCGACTGTCGAAAAGTTTGCGGCCACGTGGTGTTCGAAACCTTTTTCGCAAATGTAGCGTAGCAGCTTTTGCATGTGCGGAATCTCCACCACGCCGGCCCCGCCGAAGGTTTCCAGCGGATCGTCGGTAAACCGCCCGCCGCCGGAATAGCCGCGAATTTTGCCGGTAAAATCGTCGGTAGAGAAGCGCGCGAAGCTCATGGCTCCCGACTTTACGCGACCCACGCAGGTGCCGAAGGTGTTGTCCTTGCCGACAGTGCCGGCGATGATGGCTTGAAAATCCATGGTCACGTCCTTGAAGAAGTGCTTCGGCAAGTTGCTGCAATGGAAGCAGACGGCCTTGTTGGGATCGGCGCCGTAGTTGTTGTTCCAGTCGAGCAGCGCGCTGGGCGTGCCCGAAGCGAGCTGCAGGACGTGCATTCCGAGGACGCCGCAGACATCGACCTCGCAGGCGCTGGAGAGCAGCGAATCGCTCATCATGCTCATAATCGTGCACGGCACGACGCCGAGGTTTTCCTCGAGCGAGGTCCAGCACTGCACGGCGCTGATCTGCACGTCGGCGGATTTCATCCAGTCGTCGACCACCGCGCCGAGCTTGGCCATTTTCAGGAGCGCGGGCTGCGGAATGCCGCTGGTAGAGACATACTTCTGGATGGAATTGAGTTTCTGAACGGCGCCGGCGTCGTCGTCTTTCATTCGCGAAATTCTGCCAATCACTTCGGACAGGTCCAGAGTTTCGACGGAAATGCCATTGTGCTCGAGAATTTTTTCGCTGTAGCGCACGGTGTTGAACGCCGCGGGACGCGCGCCGATGGCGCCGATGCGCAGATTACGAAGCCCTTTCACGACGCGGCAGACGCCACCAAACCACTGCAAGTCTTTTTTGAACTCTTCGGAACCCGGAGCTTCGGTGTGCAGCGAGGTGAGCGAGTAGGGGATGCCGTATTGCTGGAGATTGTTGCACGCGGACATTTTGCCGCAGAAAGAGTCGCGGCGGTGCGCGATGGTCATTTTCGCCGGCGTGTCCGGTGTGGCTTGAATCAAGACCGGGACATTGAGGCGGGCGAGACGCAAGGTGTCGGCAATGGCGCGCTCGTCGCCGAAGTTCGGGAGCGAGACGATCACTCCGTCGATTTTGTTGCCGGCCGCTTTGAACAATTCAGCGCAGCGCTTGGCCTCTTCGTGAGTTTCGACGGCGCCGTGCTTGCTCGCTTCCGACCCGAGCACCACCACATCCATGCCGGCGGCCTGGAGAACCTGAATCATTTCTTCACGGCCGGTCTTTGCGAGATGATCGGGGAAGAAGCCGCGATTCCCTACGATCAAACCCATTGTCATCTTAGGATTTCCCATTGTCCTTCCGCCTTACATTGATCTCGACGCCAATTCGCCTTCTCTGCCCGACAGCTTGATGGGCCGCTGCTGGCAAACGACGGGGGGACGCGCAGTCCGGAAAACGCCGGCGGGGCACCTGAAAGCTTTCGCATTCTAGCACCAATGAAACGCTTAACCCTGGGCTTTCCCGGGAGGTGTCAGCAAACGATTACTCAGAGTACCACAGCGGCTTTCCTTATGCCTCACCTCCCCTCCGCGGGCCTTACCGGGTAAATCCACGGATCAGCTCGACCTCTTTGGGATCGTACGGCGTGCCGTCCTGGCGAAAGATATCGTGAAACCACACTTGCGGCTCGCCTTTGTATTCCTTTTCCCAGGAGTCCCAGGGATAGATGGTCTGGGACTTTCCGGAAACGAAGCCCCAATTGTAGGCGCCTACCCTTTCCTGCTTGAGAACGGGCAGGACGGTTTCAAAGGTACTGCCCCGGGGGCGGGCCATGTATTCCGTGCAGATGACTGGCCGATGGAAGTGGCGGAGGGAATGGATGCTGACCAGAATTTTGTCTGGCGGGTCGTAATTGTGGAAGGTGATGACATCGGAGTTTTCCAACTGGAGATGTTCCATGGGGCTCAGCTTGGAGTCGTCGGACCAGTCGAGTTTCCGCCACACGCCGCTGGTTAGCGGTTGGGAAGGTTTTGCTTCGCGGGCCCACACCCAGACTTTCGCCAGCAGTTGCTGCGCGGCTTCGGCCTTGTTGGAGAGTTCGGTGGTTTTGTAGGAGCCGTTTTCGTTGTCGGGCTCGTTCATCAGGTCCCAGATCAGGACGCGGTGATCGTTGCGGAAGTGGCCGACGACTTCTTTTACGTAGGGCTCGATTTCGGCGGACCACGTGGAGGGATCACTTAATATTTTTGCGCCGGGGGATTGGACCCAGCCGGAATTGTGGACGTGCGGTTTGGGGGCGCGTTGCGGGCCGGCTTGCGGGTTGGGATCCCAGACGGAATCGAGCAATACGAACATGATGCGAATGTGGTGCTTGTCGGCTACTTGCAGGAATTTGTCCATGCGATCGAGGAAGCCGGCGGGGTCTTGCTTCCAGGCCAGGTTGTGGAGGAAGACGCGCATGGTGTTCATGCCCAGGCCTTGGGCCCAGCCGAGTTCGCGGTCGATGGTGGGCAGGTCGAAGGTGTCGGCTTGCCACATTTCCAGTTCGTTGATGGCGGTGCTGGGAATGAAGTTGCTGCCGACGAGCCAAGGTTGCTTTGCGTACCAGGCGTCGGCGCGATTGGTCGACCATTGTTTTTGCGCGGCGACGGAGACGCCGCTTGGCACGATGAGAATCAGCAGGACTAGAGTTGCGACTTGAACGGGGAGAAAAGATAACGCGGAGACGCTGAGGCGCCTGAGATTCGCCAAGAGGATCGAAAGAGACTTAACGACGCCTCGTCGGGGCTGTGGGCTGGGCAAGCTGGGGCGCAGCGGTGCTGCGCCCCTACACGGTTTTCGGGGCTTCATGAGAGCTTGAGTTGTAGCAGGGTTACTGAGGCTGGGGCAAATGTGTATTTTGCCGTGCGGCCTGAGGGGCTCCAATTCTCCGTGCGCGGCTTTACAGCTTCGGGGGCGTCGAAGGTGTTGTGGGCGTGGATGTCGGAGGTGGCCAGGACGGTGGCGCGACCGCTTGTGGCTTCGGCACCCAGGAGATTGATTTCGGCTTCCCTGGGTTGGGATACGTCGGGATTTACTACCGTGATGGTCAAATCTTTTCCGCGAACGGAAGCGGAGCCTTTGAGGCTCCAGAAGGTGGCGGGCTGGCCATCGCGATCGTAGGTGATCGTGGGAGAAAGGAACTCGGCGCGGACCGCTTGGGCGCCTTGGTGAGCGGCGTACATTTGAAAGACGTGATAGACCGGGGTGGTGAGGAAGCGGTCGCCGTTGGCCAGGAACAGGCTGTTGAGGCAGTTGATGAGCTGGGCGCAGTTGGCCATGGTCACTTTGTCGGGATGGCGGTTGAAAATGTCCAGCGTCAGCCCGCTCATTACCGCGTCGCGCTGCGTGATCATCTGACCCAGGATGTGGGTGGGGGCGACCTCGGAGCCGGGTTTGTACCACGGGCCCCACTCATCGACGACCAGTTTGATGCGGCGCTTGGCGTCGAATTCGTTCATGACCTGCCAGTGGCCTTCGATCAGCGTTTCGAGTTTGGCGGCTTCTTTCATTAGCTCGTACCACTCGACCGGTTGGAAATTCACGGCGTCGCCTTTTCCTTCGACCCAGTTTTGCGTTCGGCCGCGGCTTAGGTTCCATGAATAGTAGTGGAGCGACAGGCCCCAGATGGAGTTGAGCGCGTTCGGACCTTTCTGCAACATGCCCTCAAAAAAGCCGCGGGTCCATTTGTATTCGGCGTCGTTAGGGCCGGAGGCGATGAAGCTGACTTCGCTGTCGTAGCGCGGGACCCAGGCGGCGAAACGGCGGTATTCGGTGGAGTATTCGCCGGCGGTCATTTCGCCGCCGCAGCCCCAGGATTCGTTGCCGATGCCCCAGTAGCGCACGTCGAATGGATCTTTGTAGCCGGTGGAGGCGCGGAGATCGGCCAGCGTGGTACTGCCCGCGGGAGAATTGCAATATTCGATCCAGCGGTAGAAATCTTCCGCGGGGAGGCTGCGGACGTTGGCGGCGAAATACGGTTGGCTGCCGGCAAGTTTGCAAAATTGGACGAACTCGTTGGTGCCAAATTCGTTGGGGTCGTACTTTTGGGGAATGTTGCCTTGGGTGCGGACGAGCGGGTCGCCCGCCCAGAAGTTGGTGCGGCGGGGGCGCTTGGCGGCG
>JBEKWY010000250.1:0-4975 GCA_049512575.1 Candidatus Acidiferrum sp. | reverse complement strand
AATTGCGATCGTTATCGGTAATGACGCGGACGGCGAGCAGATCGTAGACCTGTTCCAGACTGCGTTCCTGGCGAATGATCTTGCGATGAAGTGAGTACAACCCTTTTACGCGGGCTTCGAGCTCAGCAGGAATCCCGCTTTCCACCAGCTTTGTGCGGATGGTGGCCTGCACCTCTTCCAAGAACTTGAGATAGATCGGCGTCTTGTCGGTGACCTCTTTTTGCAGTGCTAGAAACGACTCTGGTTCGAGGTAGCGGAAAGACAGGTCTTCCAACTCGTTGCGGATAATGCCCATCCCGAGCCGGTGGGCGATGGGCGCGTAAATATCCAAGGTTTCACGCGAGATGCGCTGTTGCTTGGCAGGCTCGAGGTATTCCAACGTGCGCATGTTGTGCAGCCGGTCGGCCAGCTTCACGAGAACGACGCGGACGTCGTGCACCATGGCGAGAACCATCTTGCGGACGTTCTCGGCCTGCCGGGCTTCCGGAGCCATCATGTTCAGACGGCTGATCTTGGTTACGCCTTCAACGAGATGCGCGACTTCCGCGCCGAAACGTTCCTCGATTCGGGAAACGGGAAACTCAGTGTCCTCAATGACGTCGTGCAACAGTGCCGCAGTCAGCGTCGTGGCGTCCAGGCGCATGTCCGCGAGGATATGCGCGACCTCCAACAGGTGAACGAGGTATGGTTCGCCGGAGCGACGAACCTGCGTGCGATGGCGCTCGGCAGCGATTTCATAGGCACGGCGAACCAGCCAGGGATCTTCTGAAGGGCGGTTTTTGCGGAGCTTGGCGAGGAGTTCTTCGAGGCGAGCGTCCAGTTGGCGCTCGGTGCGATCTCGATTAAAACTAAGCGGAACGTTCCCTGCAGACGGCATGTACTAGTATACGCCAGATGCGCAAGAGGCGCGACGATACCGGCTCAAACTCAACTGTGAGTCGGTTCGGTCGAGACCGTCCGGAAATGAAAAAGGGCGTCCCGAAAGGACGCCCTCGCGAGATTCTTTTTGGGCGCTGTAGTTCTGCCGTTTAGGACGCCGTTTGCGGCTGATCCGCGCGCTTTTGCTTGATTTCTTTGACCTTGTCCACCAGATCGTCGGCCTGTTTCAGCAGGCTTGCCCGTTCGTCTGGTGATTCCACCATGTCCGCTTTGCGGCGGTACAACAGATTCAGGTAAGCCATGGCGTCGTCGTAGTCGGGCCTCAGAGAAATCGCCTTCTGCAGATCGGTAATCCCTTCTTCGATAATCGCACCGTACTTGCTCGCATAGTCCGTTCGAATGGCAGGAGGAAGCGCGTCCGTATCCTTAACCTGCTTCTTGACGTTGTTCTTGTTGTAGTCCAGGCGCATTTCGCCGTTGGCGCGGAAAGCCAGGGTCCAATCGATGACACCGATCCAGTAGTAAGGCTCAGGATCTTCGGGTTTCAGTTGAATGTGCCGCTGGTGATAGGACTTCGATTCTTCGAACCTTTTTTCGTCGAACGGCTGCCCGGCCATCTGAAACAAGATCGAGCCGATGCCATCAATGGCCGAAAGATTGTTGGGATCCTTGTCCAAAACTTCCTTGAATTCGGTTACGGCCTGCTGTCCGCGAGCCAGGTTCTCTGCCGACGGAGCGCCTGGAATATAAAGGCTTGCATAAGCCGTGGCCAGATACAGGCGTGCGTTCAGCAACTCTGGATCAGCCTCTTTGGCCTGCTTGAAATCCTCGATGGCCGCGTCGGATTGCCCGTTCTTGAACGCCGCTACGCCCTTATTCAGAAGATCGCGGGCCTTGAGCTTGCTGCAGCCCGAAGCCGCAAACGCGAGCACCACGAGCGCTACAAGTGCCGCGCCCCGGCGAACGATTCCTGCCGATCCATGAGTCATCGATGCATCCATCCCTGCTGTGGCGCGACCCCGAAACAGTCGGCGCTAGGATTCACGTCCACCCTGCGAAGGGCAACTTAACCGATTCAGTGGCCTTTTTCCAACTGCGGCGTCAAGAGACCGACAGAAGATATGCCCGAGGCCTGCATGACGTCAATCACTTTAGCCACAACCTGAAACTCAACGGCGTCGTCGCCACGAACGAACGCCGTGTGGTCCGCGCGCGATCGGAAAATTTCTTCCAGACGGCCGCGCAGCGCCTCCCACGATACAGGCTGCTCGTTAATCTTCAGCGATCCCCCGCCCAGAACTTGAACTACCACGATATCGGGTTCGACCCGCGCTGGCGGCACCGGTTCTGCCGGTTGCGGGATTTGCGCTTTCAGCCCCTGCTGCCTGTGCGGAATGATCATGAAAATGACCAGAAGCACGAGCAGAACATCAATCAGCGGAACCACGTTCATTTCGGACATGATCCCGCGTTTCGAACCACCAACCGAGATTCCCATGAGCCACCTCGCCGTGAAACGTTTTCCCCGCGAGGAGGACTCTCACATCACCCCGAGCTTGCGTGACCACCTACTGGCAGTCGCCAAGCGATCCCGCAAAAATTATTGGCCGGCTTCGATTTTCGCCGTGATCAGACCGACTTTGTCGATGCCCGCGCCGCGCATGATGTCGATGGCGCGCGCGACTTCGGCAAACAGTACATCGTTATCGCCTTTGACGAAAGCGATTTTCTCGGCGCGGTCCTTGAAGATCTGTTCGATGCGCGGGCCGAGACCAGTCCACGTGGCGTCTTCGTTGTTGATCTTTAATTTGTCGCCGGTCAAAACTTGCACGACTACGGTCTTGTTTTCCAGGTCCTGATTTTGCTGCTGGTTCGGATTTGGCTGCGGCACCAGCGTATCCATGCCCTTTGGCGTCAGCGGCGTAATGACCATGAAAATAATCAGCAGCACCAGCAAGATGTCGATTAGCGGAACGACGTTCATTTCCGCCATCGCACCGCCTTTATTTTCACCAACACTCATTCCCATCGGACTTCTCCTATAAGCCTGCCCCTAGCGAGCATTGCAGGCCAGTAAGCCGCGCTGTGTGGGGAACCAGCGCGGCCCATAACTTCGAATACCAGCAAACGAATGAACCAACTTCGCGCAAACGCTACCACGCGCGCAGCACCGCAGCCCCCGGTTAATCTCCGGTTGGCTGTGCCTGACCGGGAGGAGGTGGCGGCGGCGTTGCCTTGCCCTGATTCTTTTCGGTGAGCAGACCAAGTTGATCCACACCGGCGGATCGGATTTCATCGACAACCGCTACGACATCGCCGTATTTCGCGCGAGCATCGCTCTTCACGTACACGGTTTTATCGAGACGGTTGGAAATGCGATCCTTGATTTGGCCGGTTAGGTCGTCTTTACTGGTCGCCGTGTGCCCCAGGTAAATGGCGCCGTCTCGCGTGATGGCCACGACGATGGCGTCATCCTTATCCGCGTCCTGCATGTCCCGCGCGGTATCGGTCCTGGCCATGTCCACCGGCATGTTCTTCTGCAACATCGGGGTGACCACCATGAAGATGATCAGCAGAACGAGCATGATGTCGGCCATGGGAATGACGTTGGGCGACGCCATTTGGCTGCCAGCTTGCGGCTTGTAGCGCCCTGTTTGTCCTATGTGATGTGCCACGGTTTATCTCCTGCTTCCTTGGCGCTTACTTGGTTTTCGCGCCGCGACGGAGAATGAAGTAGTTGATCAGCTCCATCGACGAATTGTCCATCTCCACGTCGAAGGCTTCGACCTTGTTGGTGAAGTAGTTGTAGGCCCACACGGCCGGCACGGCCACGAGAAGACCGAATGCGGTGGTCACCAGAGCTTCCGCGATACCGCCGGCAACCGCCGACAGGCCGGTCGCTTTGGACTGCTCGATGCCCTTAAACGCGTTCAAGATTCCGACCACCGTGCCGAACAATCCGACGAACGGCGCCGTCGAACCAATCGTGGCGAGGGCCGACAAGCCGCGCTTCATTTCCGCGTGGACGATGGCGACCGAGCGCTCGAGTCCGCGCTTGGCGGCTTCGATCACGTCGGCGTCACTTACTTGCTGAGAGGCGGACTGGAATTCGGAGAGTCCCGTCGCCACAACCTTGGCGATGTGGCTCTTTTTGTTGCGCTCGGCGATGGCGATCGCTTCGTCGAGTTTGCCGTCCTTGAGGGCTCCGGCAACCTGCTGCACGAATACGCGCGACTGCTTGCGTGCCGCGCTGTACATCAACGCGCGGTCGATCATCACACCGAAGGAATATACGGAAAGAACAAACAGGATACCGACGACGACTCTCGGCAATGTGCTCATCGAAGACCACATGCTCCGCAGATCCCAGGACGTCGCCTGGGACTGAAGGAACAGGGCCGTATAAACGTACAAAGTGGCTACCATTCGTTTGCTCCTTAAAGTTCTGGTGACACCGGCTGGGCCGGGGCCAACGACAGGATTTGCAATTCTGCTACGCGGAACGCTGTGCCGGCCCCACGACTGGCGCAGCGAACCGTACTACTGGTTCAGAGAGAAAATCACGTCGATCGTGGTATCGACTTCCACCGGTTCGCCGTTCAACAGCGTTGGCTTGTATCTCCATTGCTGTACGGCATCCATCGCCGCGCGAACGAGGAGCGGATGCCCGGAGAGAACCTCCAATGACTCGACATTGCCTTGCTTGGAGATGATGGCGTGCAACCGGACCGTGCCGGAGATGCGCGTCTGGCGTGCTAGCGGCGGGTACACGGGCTGAACTCGGTTGATCAACAACGCGGCCTGCACGCTTCCGCCCTGGCGGATGCGCGAGGCTGTCGGCTTCGGTGGTGGCGGTGCTCCGCCCATGCCGCCGATTACGCCGCCGATTACGCCGCCCATGGAGCCACCGGCAACGCCGCCCGGAACTCCGCCTTGCATACCGGCGTTCATGTCCGGCGCGTCTTCCTTGATAATCTTCACGTCTTTCGGGATCACTTTCGGCGCGACGAGTTTGCCGGCATCCATCAAGTGCACTTGCGGCTTGATGTGCACGACCTGCGCGGCTACGGGAGGTGGTGGCGGCGGCGGTGGCGGC
>JBEKWY010000249.1:0-4978 GCA_049512575.1 Candidatus Acidiferrum sp. | reverse complement strand
GCAAACCGCGCTCAAGCAAGGTGAAGGCCGAGTGCTGGGCAGCCGGAGTCATCGGCTGCGGAGCGTGTTTGTCGTGAGCGAGGTAGCTTTGACCCTGGCATTGCTGGTCGGAGCCGGTCTGATGATCCGAAGTTTTTGGTCGCTAGCGCACGCCGACCGCTCATTGGACCCCGATGCACTCCTGACTTTGCACATCAATCTTCCTGAAGTTCGTTACGCGGAGCCCGCAAAGGCAAAAGCATTCTCCGCGGAGATGCTTCTGAGACTGCAAGCGTTTCCTGGAGTGCAGTCCGCGGCAGTCGTCAGCGGTTTGCCTTACAGCTATTACGATGACGAAGTCGGAGTGCACGTGACCGGCCGGACCGAGGTGAATCCCGCGGAACTCCCGACCGCGATGTTAGAGGCTGCCAGCCCGGATTACTTTCGCACTCTGCGGATGACCATGAAACAGGGCCGGGGATTCGACGACCGTGACGACACAGGAACGCAGCCTGTGGCGATCGTGAGCGAAAGCATGGCTAATCGGCTTTGGCCAAACCAAAACTCATTGGGACGGAGGATACGTTTCGGAGGGGCGAATTCCGAAGAAATAACCGTGGTTGGAGTGGTCAGCGATGTGCGGCACGAAATCTTCGATCGCGTGTTCCGCTCGATTATTTACCGGCCGGCGCGCCAAGCTCCCGGGCTATCGATGGATTTCGTTTTGCGAAGCGGCGGCGCTCCCCAAGAGTTGATTGCGGGAACGCGACTGGCGCTGCGGGCGATCGATCCGAACGTTGCCGTCGAAAATGCGGAAACGATGACGCACAAAATCGAGGAGCAAACCAGCGGGCTGCGTTACGTGGCGTCATTGATGGCGGTTTTCGGCACCGTCGCATTGGTTCTGTCCATGATTGGAATTTATGGCGTCATCGCGCACCTGGTCAACGAGCGGACGCAGGAGATCGGCATCCGCGTCGTACTGGGAGCTAAGCCTGGCAACGTTCTGGGTATGGTCATGAAAAGCGGTCTGCGACTGCTGGCCAGCGGCGTAGTGATTGGTATCGCTTTCAGCATGGCGCTCGCGCGCGTCATTTCCAACCTGGTGTATGGAGTGAGCGCTTGGGATTTCAGGGCTTTCGCGGGAGTGACCCTGCTGCTGACCGGCGTCGCACTGGCGGCAAGCTACATCCCGGCGCGGCGCGCTTTGCGGGTCGACCCAGCGGCTGCGCTGCGCTGCGGATGATCGCGAAGAGTGATCTTTGTTGGTTTGAAAAATCGGAGACCTGACTTTTTTAGTTCTGGGCTAGTCGGGGCAAGTTCATCTAGATGTTTACGGTGGGAAGGAAGCTTGGGGGCTTTCTGACTTTTGTGGCTTGCTCGAAGGAATAGGCTATGCGAATCAGCACGGGCTCGCTCCAGGCACGGCCGAAGAAGGAAATGCCGACGGGCAGGCCGGCGATGAATCCAGCGGGTACGGTTATGTTGGGATAGCCGGCGACGGCCGCGGCGCCGGAGCTGCCGCCGTCGAACGAATCGCCGTTGATGTGGTCGGTGAGCCACGCGGGCCCGCCGGTGGGACCGATCAGGGCGTCGAGATTGTTCTTGTCCATCGTGGCGTCGATGCCTTCCTTGCGGGCCAATTGGTGGTTTTTCGCCAGCGCGTCCACATATTCCTGCGTGGTCAGCGGGCCTTTTTCCTCTGCCTTCAGGAAGGTGTCCTGGCCGAAATACGGCATCTCCTTTTCGCGATTGCGTTCGTTGAAGTCAATGATGTCTTTCAACGTTTTCACCGGAGCGTTTGGCCCGAGACGCGCGAGATAAGCGTTCAGGTCGGCTTTCAGTTCGTAGAGAAGTACGGTGAATTCGGAATCTCCGAATTTGCCTGCAGTCTCAATGGGCGCAGGATCGACGAGGATGGCGCCTTGCTTCTTCATCGTCTCGAGCGCGTCTTCCATGATTTTATCGACCGCTTCGTTGAAGCCGAACGTTTTTCGCACTACGCCGATGCGCGCGCCGCGCAGGCCGTCCGCCTTCAGAAATTGCGTGTAGTCAGTGTAGGAGCGTTCGCGGCTCTCGGAGGTGGCGGCGTCCTGGTCATCGAGGCCGGTGAGCGCGCCGAGAACGATGGCGGCGTCGCGAACGGTGCGGCACATGGGGCCGGCGCCGTCCTGGCTGTGCGAGATCGGAATGATGCCGGTGCGGCTGACGAGGCCGACGGTAGGCTTGATACCGACGATGCCGTTGCTGGTGGAAGGGCACACGATCGAGCCGTCCGTCTCTGTGCCGATGGCCGCAACGCACAGATTGGCGGAGACGCCCGCGCCGGAACCCGAGCTGGAGCCGCAGGGATTGCGGTCGAGCGCGTAAGGATTTCTGGTTTGGCCGCCGCGGCCGCTCCAGCCGCTGGTGGAATGGCTGGAGCGAATGTTGGCCCACTCGCTGAGATTGGTTTTTCCCAAGATGACCGCACCGGCTTCGCGAAGTTTTTGCGCGACCACGGAATCTTTCGGTGCTTTTGATCCGAGCAGCGCGAGCGATCCCGCCGTGGTCATCATTTTGTCGGCGGTGTCGATGTTGTCTTTGATTAGCACCGGAATGCCGTGGAGCGGGCCGCGCGGGCCTTTGTCTTTGCGTTCCTTGTCGAGCGCGTCCGCGATGTCGAGCGCATCCGGGTTAAGTTCGATGATGCTGTTGATTGCGGGGCCTTGCTCGTCGATTTGATCGATGCGTGCGCGATATTTTTCGGCGATGGAACGCGCCGTGTACTTGCCGGACTTCATGGCGTCTTGCAGATCGGTGATGGTGATCTCGTCGAGTTCGAAGGATGGAATATCGGCGGGGGACGTGGCGGCGGAACGTTCGCGAGCGCGAGAAGTCCCCGGTACGACGCTGGATACAGCGGCGGCAACTGCGCCACCCAGCAGGCCGGTGCGTAGAAATTCGCGCCGCGCCGGAACGCTAGGCGCTTGCGCGGCCGCACGGTCACGTGCGCTCTCGAATTCGTCGCCCTCTCGCTGCTTGGAATTCTGTGTCGGCTCTTGCTTCATCTTGAGATTTCCATCCGTTCGAGAACTGCAAAACCTGCGGACAGATAGTAAGCCAAACGCGATGCCAAAGGCAGGATTTTGAAGCTGGTCTGGAGGCTCGTTCGGGACCGACAACGTTGCCTGCAAAGGTTGGTCGGTAACCGGATATCGCCCACAGCCTAAGCGGTCATAACAAACTCAGGCGAACTCGGCGACGGCAGGCATCCTGGAAAAAAACGCAGATGGAATTCGTTAAAGCGGCTGACCTGTGGATCGACAGAGGGCCGTAAAAAGTGTCGTCCTCAGGCCAAGTACGCCGGCCGACCCGGGCCGCCCAGCGCTTGCGCTTCCATCTCGTGCTGCAACAGGTGCGCGGCTTCTTCCAGCAGACAAATGTTGAGAGTTCCGTGACAAACCAGGTGGCAATGCCCGTCCGAGCACCGGAACGCCTGAAACAGCACGTTCTGATCGCCGCCGGAAGTCGCAGCAGGCGCAGCGGACCACAAGCTCTTCAGCGCGGTTCGCGCGCAATTGAGTTCGCAAGCGGTTAAGTGGATGGAGACAAATGGCAGCACGAGGTGAAAGCACTTCGCGTCGCACGGTAACAGGACGAAGTCGTCGTTATCTCGCAGAGGAGAGAGTCGGGGCTCACAGCATTCAGGCACGGGTCGATTCTCCGGTTGGAGGGTACGCGGCAGGCTGAAGGTGATTCCGGCCGGCAGCGTCTTGTTGCAAACACATTGCAACTAGAGAAATGAGACTAAATTAGTCCGATTACTCTTGTCAAGACCTCGCAGACAGTTTTTTTGCTCACTTTCGCCACCTCTGCGAACTTCCGCGGCGTTCGCTAGCCAATCCACCGAAGAAACTCGGGTACAATTATTGACGGGCTGTCGAGGAAGGGATCGAGTGATTCACCGTAACGTCTTTCACAACGAGGAACTGAAGCCGATCGAGAAGGTACGGCTTTCGCCGGGGCAAGCCGGGCTGATCTGCGGCTGGGGCATCTTCACCACCATGCGCATCTCGCGCGGCGAGGCTTTTGCCTACGAGAGGCACTGGCGGCGCCTGGAAAAAGACGCCGGGATCACCCATATCCCCATGCCCTATACCGCGGCCAAGGTCCGCGTCCACCTGCACGAAGTGATTCGCGCCAACCAGGTGACTGACGGCTGCGCCCGCATCTATCTGATCGACAACAATGTGGGCTTCTGGCAGAGCGATGAAGAGCGTCCGCAAACGGACCTGATCATTTACTCGGCGTCCCTGCCGGAATATCGAGAGCCGATCCGCCTCGGGCTGCAGGAGCACGGCCGGCACGCCGCGTCGCCGCTTGCGGGCGTAAAGAGTACTTCGTGGCTGCCCAATGTTTGGGCGGTCGCGGAAGCGCAACGTCAGGGCTTGGACGAGGTCGTGCTGCTGAACGAGCGCGGAGAGATCGCGGAATGTACCGCGGCAAACATTTTTGTGGTCAAGAACGGCAAGGTCTTCACGCCGCCGCTGAATTCCGGCTGCCTTGAGGGAGTCACGCGAGGCATTCTGTTTGAAATTGCACCCGAAGCGGGCGTTGCAGTCATACAGCAGACGCTGCGTCCCGAAGACTTATTCTCCGCGGACGAAGTGTTTATTTCCTCCACGAACCGCAACCTGCTCGGAGTGAGCGAAATCGCCGGGCATACGATTGCCAAGGCTCCCGGACCCGTAACCCGCCAATTGGATGAGCTCTTCGACACGCACGTCAGCGACTACGTCACGCGGCGTCTCGCCGCCGCGACGCGCTAGAAGGGCGAGACGATTCGAGCAGGCCCACGCAGCCGGCGAAATAAAAGGCGATCGAAATCCCTATCCTTATCCGCATAAATCCCGGGAAGGATGCGCCCCGCGGCCTTGCCAAGCGCACTCCTAGAACGTGAACTTCGTGGCAAGTTGAACGAGGCGCGGAGCTGCAGCGCTGACCACACGTCCAAAAT
>JBEKWY010000248.1:0-4985 GCA_049512575.1 Candidatus Acidiferrum sp. | reverse complement strand
GTCGATTTGCAACTCGCCTTCGGCATCCACACGCCGCACCAACTCGCTGGCGTGCGCGTTGGGCGCCGGCGTTGCTCCACCGAGGAGCGATGGCAACAGACGCTGCAACCAACCGGGCCGGGCGCGCGGCCCGATCCACCGGTCGAGTTCAGTGGCGTCGAGGTGGTCGCCGTGCAACTGAAAATTCCACCTGGCGCTGCCGTCGGAGTCGGCGGGATCGGCTTGTACGATTGTTCCCGACCATACGCCGCCAAATCCTTCAATGTTGCCGATGACAGCAGTGCGAAGGCCATCCTTCCATTCCAGGCTAGTCTTAACGAGTTGGAGAGGCTGGTTGAGACCCGCCGCCTGGAGCTCGCCTTTGGCCACGTCCACGCGGCCGTTCCAACGGCCACGAGGTGTCGTGGCGTTCCATTCCCATCGTAACGCCGCGCTCGCCCCGCCGGCGAATTCCCAGCCGAAATTCAGCGGCCGCCCGAAGGCCGACGCGACGTTCAGAATGTCTGCCACCCGTTCGACGTGACCATCGATGGTGAGGCGGCCCGCACGTTCGTCGAAATCGTGCGTAAGGCCGATGTTCACGACGCCACGACCCTCGGCGGTTGGGCGGCGCTTCGCAGAGTTGGCCGTCGCGGCCGCAGGTTCGGGGCGGTTGCCGCTCGGTCCGTACGACAGCCGCACCGGCTCAATCGTAAGCTTGGCCCGCTGACGACCACCCTCGACGGCACCAATGCGCACCGGCGAAGTGAGCCCTGGCACGCGCGCCTCGCCACCTTCGCTCGAAAAGACCGCGTCCTCCAGCTGCAGCGGCCAGCCACGGAGACTCATCTGACCTGTGAAATATTGATTTACCGTGATCGCGTCATCGACATCGGGCTGAAACGCGCGGCACCACGCCAGAACATCAGCGGCCTGCACACCGGCGGAGTCAAGATGAACCTCCCAGGACGGATTCGTGCTGATGGCCGCGCGCGCAGTGCCACGCAGATTGGATTTCGAGGTTTCGACAACGATGCGATCCGCAAGCGCGTTTCCTGTGGCGATATTCACACGGCCCAGCAAGTTGAGGTTCATTCGAGGATTGTCAGAACGCTCCGTCAAATCCCAGCGATGAACCTGCGCAGCGTGGGCTTGCAATTCGTAGGACCAGTCGCCCGGCTGCCCGTTTGCAGAATCTCTGGAGCCCAACGCGCCGCTCTTGGCGGTGGCATCCAGGGCAAACAGGCCTCGCACGCCATAATCGCGCCCACGAAAGAGGCGCAAAACATCGGCAAGCGACGCGCGATCCCAGTGCACACGAAATTCGGCAGGCTGCAATCTTGCCGAGGTGCCCGCTACATCTCCGCGAACAATCACGGTGCCTGCGGACTGCAACGCAGCGCCGCTTCGCCAGGGTTGCGCCTCCAACTGCAATTGCCAGCGTCCTGGCGAGACTTGTTCGATGGCTCCGGAAACACCCGTAAAGGCGAAAGGCAATTTTTCGTCAATGACCTTGAAATTGATCCTGCCGTCGTCGATGTCGATACGATTCAGGTGGTTGGCAGGCGCAACGACAGATTGTGGACCGTACACCGGCAAGCCACTTCCCACCATGATCTTTGCGGGAGGCAGCCAACGCTCCAGATTCCACCGCCCTTCGCCATTGCGCACCAGAATCAGACTCGGCCGGCTTAAAGATAGAGTTCCAAACTCGAAGTGGCCCCGCAACAGCCCGGCCCACCGAAGTCCTGCCGTGAGGTTGTCCGCGCGGAGAAAATATTCATTGCCGAAGGCAGGATCTTCGCCGATGGTCACTTGATCGGCATTGAGTCGCGGGCTGGGAAGCAGCAACACATTGAAATGCCTGACCTCCACGGGCCTGCCGAACGCTCGAGCGAGATGTTCGACCAGGTAGTTGTGGACGCGGTGCGTGCGCACCAGCAGGGACACGCCGGTTTGCGAGGCAATGACCAAGGCTGCGAGCACCAGCGACAGCCGCCACCACTTGCGTAACCGGTTCATAACACTGGAAGTTTCGCAGACTGCTTCCTAAATGAAAAGGTGAGAGGCGACGCTGCTGAAGGCAACAATTCGTGGAATCGGCTAGTGCACGGTGTGCAGCATGCGGCTCCAACGCGTTCGGGTCGGAAGGTGCAGGAGCGTGTCAAAGATTCCCGCCAGCCGCTGAAAGAAAGTGCTGGCGCTGTAGTCGGCGCTGCTGGCTTCCACCGACCAGTAAATCAGGAATGGGCGGCCCATGATCGCGTCGCGATCAACGAACCCCCAATAGCGGCTGTCGGAGCTATGGTCGCGGTTGTCGCCCATCGCAAAATACTTGCCAGGCGGCACGACGATTTCGTCACCCTGAATGTATTTCTTGATCTCGTGCGCCCATTCCGGAATGACCGGCGAAGAGTAAAGCTGGATACCTTGCGGCGGAAAGTTGTAGTTGAGGGGATCGTAGCCGACGTTGGGGTCGTGGACGACGTATGGCTCGTTGAGAAGCTTTCCGTTGACGAAGACGCGCTGATCCACGAGTCTAAGGCGATCTCCGGGCAGGCCGATCACCCGCTTCACGTAGTGGGTGTGATCCTGATACGGATATTTGAAGACAATGATGTCGCCGCGCTCCAACGGTCTGTAAGGCAGAATTTTCTCGTACCAGGCGCCGTGGCCGCCGAATATGAATTTGTTGACCAGCAAATGGTCGCCGACGAGGAGGGTGCTTTCCATGGAGGGTGACGGGATCTTAAACGCTTGCAGGATGAACGTGGTGGCGAACAGGGCCAGCAACACCGTGACCAGCAATGACTCCAGATATTCCGACAGCGTGGTGTCTTCGCTGTGGTGCGCATAGGGTTGTGCGCTCTCTCCGGCGACTGGTTCCTGTGCGATGGTGGTATCGGACATTCGCGCTTAGCCTGCTGGCGCCGTCTGTTCCAGGCGTTCGAGCGCGGTGTGCGCCGCTCGTTGTTCCGCTTCTTTCTTTGTGCTGCCGTGGCCGCTGGCCATGCGCTCGCCGCCGACCCACACTTCGATCTCAAACTTTTTCTGATGATCAGGACCCGTCTCGGCCGCAAGACGGTATTCCGCTGGGGGCTGCCCGCGGCCCTGCAAAAATTCCTGTAGAGCCGACTTGCGATCGGAATCCGCGATGCGTTCTCCGCGCTCTTCCAAGGCAAACTCGAAGAGCACCCGACGCAGGACCTGCCGCGCGGCTTCCAATCCACCTTCCAGATAAATGGCCGCGATCACGGCCTCGAGCGCATCCGCCAGCAGCGCCGGCTTTTCTCGCCCGCCAGTCTTTTCTTCGCCGCGGCCAAGGCGGAGGTGCTCGCCCAAACGCAAACGCCTGGCGGCAAGTTCAAGCGCCCGTGCGTTCACCATGCGAGCCCGGCTTTTCGAGAGCTGACCCTCGCTCCAATCGGGAAATGCGGCGAGCAGATACTCACTGGCGAGCATGTCGAGTACTGCGTCACCCAGAAACTCAAGCTGCTCGTTATCCTGCGGGAGCAAGCCGGGCGTCGATTCGGCTGCGTGGCTCGCGCGCAACTCCGGAATCGCGGAGCTATGCGTGAGCGCGCGCTCCAACAGATCCGGTTTCGCAAACCGGTAGCCGAGTCGCTCTTCGAGCTGCTCCTGGTTGCTGGTCATCGCGAGAACGATTCCGGCCGGGGCCGCCATGCTCAATTTGGAGCGCTGAGCTGTGTCGAGCCGGCTTTCTTGGCGGATTCAATTCCATTTTTGCAGTTCGGCTGCAGGGTGCTCTGGATCGCGGCACACTGCGTGTAGGCCTTTACGGCGGCGTCGAAATGGGAAGCCTTCTCATTCGCCAGGCCGAGAAGGTACAAATTGACGGGATCGGGCTCGGGATGAGGATCCGTCTTCACCGATTGCTCCAGCGCTGGAATTGCATCCGCATACTTACCCTTTTGCAGGTACACGAGGCCTAGGCCGCTGTAGGCCATCTCCAACGCATTGTTCTTCGCGTTGTTGAACTGCTCGTCGCTCAGGTCCGCAGGTTTGGTCAACGTCGGTGTTACCTCGATGGCCCGTTTGGAGTATTGCTCCGCCTTATTCAACTGCTGCAGAGCATCAGGAGACTTCGGATTGAGCGTGCGAGCCAACGTTTGACCCATAAGCCCCAGAATGGGCGTGTCGTTCGGATTCAGCGCGATTTCTTTCTCGCCGGCATCCAGCATCTTGGGCACTTCCTGCTTCGCCAAGTAGCCGGAAACCAGGTTCTGATACATCACGGCGCGATAGCGGCTCTGCGGATACTTCTGCAAGAACTCTTCCGCCATCGGGATTCGCTTATCCATGTCGCTCACGGGAACGGCCTGGAACGCTTTGAAAGCTGCTTCTTCTTCTGGAGACGCGGGCGCCGGCTGGGCAACAACGGGAGCGGCTGCAGCGCCTTGCGGCGAATCCATTGAGAGTGGAGCAGGCTGTTTGTTGTCGTTCGGCTGCTGTTGCGGAGCCGGTGAGCTCTGGGTCCCCTGCTGAGCGCTTTGCGCGCCAGCCAGCAAAATACTTGGCCCGCACAACAGAATCGCCGCGAACGCCGACGCGCTCGCCCATTGGTTCAAATACCGTGTCATGTTTTTCTCCTATCGGTTTCTGCCGAAGTCCCGTGGGGCTGAGCGTCACGTCCACCGACCGTGAGGTTCTCCGGGCTCCTGGCAGGAGTTTACTCTACCCTGCTGAGATCGTTCGTTTCGCTTACGGCCGCTCGGAGGGCTTCTCCGCGCCAAACGCCGCCAGACCTTTCTGCGCCGCCTGCTTGGCTTGTTCCGGCCCTCCATTTACGGCCAGTGCTGCCTGATACTCCGTTTTCGCTTGCTCCAGTTGGCCCTCATCATCATAGATGCGTGCCAGGTAGATGTGAGACCACGTGAGCACCATGGGATCCTGCATCGCCGCGTGCTCTCCGGTGGTCAAGCGGCCAAAGACTTCCTTGGCGCGGACGGCGTCGTGATCGAGCAGCGCCACCAAACCAATTCCAT
>JBEKWY010000247.1:0-5003 GCA_049512575.1 Candidatus Acidiferrum sp. | reverse complement strand
CGGCGAGTATGGCGTCGACCTTGGATCGATTCGGAGAGAGGGAGCAGACCGGGTCGGTGGCGGCGGGGTCGCCTGCCAACAGCAGGGCTTGGCAGCGGCAGCCGCCGAAGTCGATGGCCCGGCGGTCGCAGCTTTTGCAGGGCTCTTGCATCCAGGCTTCGCCTCGAAATTTCTCGAAGGCATCGCAGGATTCCCAGATTTCTCTTAAGGCGGTTTGCTTCACATTGTCGAACTGAAGGCCGGGGATTACTTTTGCGGCGTGACACGGGAGTGCGTCGCCGTTGGGGGTGATCAGCATCAGTTTGCGGCCCCAGCCGCCCATGCAGGGTTTGGGATATTTCGCGTAATAATCCGGAACGACGGATTCGATTCGAATTTTTCCCCGCAGCCGCGCTTCGGCGCTCTTGATCACTTCCAGCGAGCGGTCCAGTTGGGCTCTTGTCGGCAGCAGGCTTTCGCGGTTGGCGAACGCCCAGCCGTAGTACTGGACGTTGGCGAATTCGATGCGCGTGGCGCTCGAGGACTCCGCGATCTCCAGCATTTCCTCGATTTGATCGATGTTGCGGCGGTGAATGACGAAGTTCAGGGTTACCGCGACGCGAACTTTTTTCAGCCAGTCCAGCACCCGCAGTTTTTGCGCGTGCGATTTTGTCCCGGAGATTTCCTGCGCGGTGTCTTCGCGGGCTCCCTGGAAGCTGATCTGGAGGTGATCCAGGCCGGCTTCGATCAGTTTCGCCAGGCGTGCTTCGTCCATCGGAATGCCCGAGGTGATCAGGTTTACGTAAAGACCGGCCGTTCGGGCGGCGCCGATGAGTTCGAGAATATCTGTGCGGGCAAGGGGCTCGCCGCCGGTGAAGTCGGCTTGCAGGACGCCTAGTTGTGCGGCTTCCTGGAAGACCCGCGACCAGATTTCCGTGGGTAGCTCTTCGGCGCGATTGGTGAGTTCGACAGGATTAGAACAGTAGACGCAGTGAAGTGGACAGCGATGGGTAAGTTCGGCGATCAAGGCCAGGGGATTGGGTCGCGTGGACATTGCCGGTATTAGTTTAGCGCGGCTTCATCGAATTATTCTTTGGCGAGATGGTTCCGTGGACGCAACGCCCTCGTAGGGGCACAGCACCGCTGTGCCCCAGCTTGGCAAGATGTAGTGCGCTATTCGAAATCGAGGGCGCGCTGCTCGTTCAGGAGGGTCAGGTAGCCGAGGATGTCGCTCTCCACCTTTCGCGGTTCGGCCTTGGAATAGAGCTCCTGGAGTTCGGTGATGATTTGTTCGACGGTGTGGTGGCCGTCGCATCGCTGGACGATTTCCAGGCTGGGGCCGTTCAGGCGCAGGGCGCGTTCCGGCATCAGGAGAACTTGTTGGTTGTTGTTTTGGCCCAGGCGGACACCCGCGGCTAAGCGGGGACGGGATTGTGGATCTGGCGTCATGGTCTTGCGCCGCCGGGGACAAAGGCTCCCGGCGGCGGCCAGCCCGGTTCGACGTATGCAAAGTAGAGAGCGTCCAGTTGGGCCCAAAGAATGTCGCACTTGGCGCGGAGGGCGGCGTGCGCGGCGTCTTGTTGATCGCGGGTGTGTGCATTCTTGACGACCCATGCCAGGGCGAAGTCGGCGTCTTCCGGGGCTTGGGTCATGCGGCCGGAGAAATAATCGAGGCCGCTGGAAAGCCACGGATAGTATTGCCGCAGGCGATCGACCCGCAGCGTGATCAGTTTTTTCGAGAACATCTCGGTGAGCGAGGAAGCCACGGCTTCGAGATGTGAGCGGGTAGAGACGAAATCCACGTAAGCTTGGACGGCGAAACGCGTAGCCGGGAGGATTCCGTCGCCCTTCAGGGCTTGCTCGCGTGAAAGGCCTGTGGCTTCGACCAGGCGCAGCCACTTCTCAATCCCGCCAGGCTTAATTCCGTCGCCGTCGTGGTCGATGATCCGTTTGCGCCACGCCAGGCGAAAGGCAGGGTCTTCGCTGCGGGCCAGGATCGCGGCATCTTTGATAGGTATGCGGCTTTGGTAGTAGTAGCGGTTCAGCGCCCAGGCTTGCAGGTGCCCGCGCGTCAGCCTGCCTTCGTGCATCAGCAAATGGAATGGGTGCTTGTGGTGATAGCGTTCTTCGCCGATGGCGTGAAAGCCGGCAATGAACTCGGCTTCCGAGAGCTGCGGCTTTTCCGACGTGCTTGCGGCGACGGTCACAGTTCGAACTCCATCCCATCGTAGGCGATTTCAAAGCCGGCATCCAGCACGGCGCGATGCTGGGTGCTGCCTTCGTCCAGAATCGGATTCGTGTTGTTGATATGGATGAGGACGCGGCGGCACGTCGCGCCGCTGGGAAATTGTTCGAGCAAGCCGCCAGGGCCGGAAAGCGGCAAATGGCCCATGTCGCGGGCCGTCTTATTGCTGCGACCCGTCTGAATCAATTCGTCGTCGCTCCAGAAGGTTCCATCGATCAAAGCCAGGTTGCTGGCGGCCGCAAGCTTCGACCATTCGGGATTGCGCCCGGAAAGGGAAGGTGCGATGAAGACGCTTTTGCCGTTTTGCTCGAAAGTGCAGCCGAGGGTGGCCTCGTCCGGCGGAAGCACACGCTTAAGCTCCGGGCTCACGTAGTCCGGATACGCTTCACCGAGCGGAATGGTGGCGCAGACGAACGCAGGCGCCTCTCCAGGGCTCTCGGACAAATGACAGCCAAGCCGGCCTTTGCTGGACAGGATTTGCCACTGGACCGGAGGATCGCCGCGATCGAGGACCTCGAAGATCTTGTTTTCTTTCTTAAGGATTTTCTGCAGGGATGCCGTGGCGAAGATAAAGAAAGTCTGAAACTCCCGGAGATGCAACAAGCCCATGATCGAATCCACATCGGCGGAGGGCAGGAAGACGCCGGCGATCGGAGAATGAGTCGCGTCCTTATTGTTCGGCGAGAGTTCCGGAGTCGCCAGAATCTGGGTTCGGAGATCGGGAGAGGCCCCTACCAGGAACCAGAGCTTCGAATCGGGCGAGAACGCGAGTTGCGTCTGCGTGCGCTGGCGGCCACGGAAAGACCCTTTTCGGAAGCGGCGGCAGTTGTTGCAGCTGCAATTCCATTGAGGAAAGCCGCCGCCGGCGGCCGAACCGAGGATTTTAACGCGCATAGAGTGCCTGATTGATTTAGGCGGATCCGAATCAAGCGATGCAGCGAGTTACAACGACCGAAAACAAAAGCGCCCGCTTCAGAAAGCGGCCGGTAACCGGCTTGGCTGGCTGAAAGCGGGAGCCGAAGAGCGATAAGTTCCGAGAACTACAGCTCGGCGTTGGCGTACGAGCTGATTTCGCAGTTGAGATCGATTTCTTCGTGCTGCGGTGTGGTCCATTCCATGGGTTGGCTCCTTGAAATCGGAACGTCGAACCTCAAAAGAATACCACGAATCTCGGCGAAAAGGGAAGCCGCACTTCAATCTGCGGCGAACAAGAGACGAAAGCAACTCGGCTTCGTGTCGGACTGGTAACTGGAAGGGCAGTAGTCAACCATTGGTTAAGCCGGTCCCGAATTGGGACTGTGAACAACACCACAGAATGTAGAGTTTCACAGGGAATCGCACACAATTCGTTGCGTCGAACGAAGCGAACTCTCGCTCCTCAGAATTTCCTCAACTATTTTTCAAAAAAAATACAGTTTCCTCTTGACAAGGTTTGAGATGCGCATATTATGTGGCCTCAAGTGGAGTAAAGTGGTCGGCAGTAGAACAAAGTAGTCCAAGGTAGAGCTTCGTAGAATAGATTTGAGGGCTGTGGTGCAACGGGGCATTCGATACCACTTCTTCTTTAACGGCGACCCGAAAGCGGTCTTTGTACGTAGTTTCGCCAAACGGGTCGAGGTAAACGGGGCGCATGAAGCTGCGGGGAAACTGTCCGGCGAAGGTCGACGACAAGGGTCGTCTGAAGGTGCCTGCCCAGTTTCTCGAGGAATTGAAGGAATACGGCACGCAGTTTTATATCACCAGCGTTACTGGGGAGAACGCGCGTATCTATCCTTTGCGCGTTTGGTCGGAGATCGAAGACAAGCTCGCGGCCCTGCCAACGCAGCATCAAGGCAAGCGAAAATTCTTATTGCGGACCAGTTATTACGGGCAAACGGTGGAGTTAGATGGGCAGGGTCGGCTGCTGGTTCCCGGGGTGCTTCGGGAATCGGCGCAGATCAAGGGCGAAGTGGATGTGTTCGGCAGCCTGAATTATCTAGAGGTCATGAACCATACACGAGTCCTGGATGACATGAAGAATCAGCCGTTTACGGATGAGGACTTCAATTCTTTGGGGATATAAATCGGGCCAGGTCAAGCAACATTAAGTGGTTAGGGCAAGTAAGGTCGGGGCCAAGTAACGCAACTTGAGCTGTGGGACACGCGCAAAACGAGTAAAGCGCGTCACGGTCGAAGTGTGCCCCGAGTAATTGCATTCAGAAATTGGCGAGGCGCTTGTGGGAAGTGAGTCGGCACCACATACGCCGGTAATGCTGGACGAGGTGCTGGAATGGCTGGACGTAAAGCCGGATGGAACGTACATCGACGCCACGCTGGGAGCCGGCGGCCACTCGGCGGCCATAGCGGCAAAGCTGACGTCCGGAAAGTTGATCAGCCTGGACCGGGACGCACAGGCACTCGCGCTGGCGGCGGAGCGGCTGAAGAGTTTTGGAACGACGGTGAAGCTGGTGGAGTCGTCGTTCACGAGGATTGCGGAGGTCGTGCACGAGTCGGGGATTCCCGGGGTGGACGGGGTCTTGGCCGACTTGGGGGTTTCGAGCATGCAGCTTGATCAAGCCGCGCGGGGATTTTCGTTTCGCGAGGCGGGTCCGTTGGACATGCGGATGAGTGCCGAGGACGACTTGACGGCAGACGAAATTGTGAATCGCTGGTCGGAGGAAGGGATAGCCGACACGCTCTATCAGGGAGCGGAAGAACACGATTCCAGAAGGATCGCCAGGGCGATCGTACGAGCGCGACCCATACGGGACACCGCGCACCTGGCAACGGTTGTGGCAGG
>JBEKWY010000246.1:0-5082 GCA_049512575.1 Candidatus Acidiferrum sp. | reverse complement strand
GCGAGGTGCGAAAGGGTGTAGCGCTGGCGGAGGCGGCGCTCCGGGGTGATGTCTTCGTCGCGGCCGGTGAAGGAAACCGGCTGGAAGCTGACGAACGCGATTTTCTTGGGATTTTCCATCGCGAACTTGACGACGCTGCCGACCTGGTCGTTGTTGACGTTGTTGACGATAGTGACGACGAGGACGATTTCGATGCCAGCCTCGTGCATGTTCTCGATGGCGCGGAGCTTCACGTCAAAGAGGTTGCCGATCTGACGGTGGCTGTTGGCGTCGTTGCCGATGCCGTCGAACTGGAGGTACGCGTAGCGCATACCTGCTTCGAAGGCTTTCTTGCTGAATTCCTTGCTCTTGGCGAATTCGATGCCGTTGGTGGCGGCCTGGACGCTGTTGTAGCCGATTTTGCGGGCGTAGGAGACGGCGTCGAGGAACAACGGGCTCATGGTGGGCTCGCCGCCGGAGAACTGGACCGACATTTGGCGACGCGGCTTGATTTTGAGAGCGTTGTCTAAGATTTCTTTCACTTCGTCCCAGCCGAGCTCGTGGACGTAGCCGACTTGGTTGGCGTCCATGAAGCAGGGGTCGCACATCATGTTGCAGCGATTGGTCAGGTCGACGGTGAGAACGGAACCGCGGCCGTAGCGGACCGTGGACGAGCCGTGCTTGTGGAGATCTTCGTCGTTGTGGGCCGGAATGTCGCGCCCGGGGAACTGCTTTTCGATCCAGTCGAGAAACTTTGCGTCGATGGCCATCATATCTTCGTAGTGGCCGTGAATCGGGCAATCCTTGATCATCCAGATCTCGCCTTCGCGCTCGACGATCTGGGCTTTAATTTCGCCGACTTTCTCGTGCATCAGATCGCGCCAGTCTTTTTTGCCGGCGATGATCGATTCGCGGGCTTCCTTGACGCACGCAGGGCACAAAGAATCGGTTTGACGTGGGAAGCCGAGCGTTGGCTTGGTCTTCTCCCAGGACTTGAGCAGCGGCTTGTCGGACCATTGCGGAGTAACCGAAGGATTCGGATTTTTCTTGTTGAAGTGTTGGATCGTGTTGAACGTGACGGCTGCGGACTTGCAAAGCGCCCAATCGATAGTCCTCAGTACCTGCGTGCCTACTCTATTAGGCATAAACTTCGACCCTCCAGCTTTCGAAAAATGCGAGCTACCTTGGCCCACGGATTTTGATGCTGCCCGTTCAATCGTGGAGACATCCCAGCGATCGCCCCCGGGCTGAAATCTACCGTACCATTTTACTGTGGCACGGCCCATAAGTCTTTGACCTCGTATAGTTTGAAGGTAATCGGGGGAGGACGCCAGCGGGTTGCGGCGAACGGTCAAAATTGGGGGTTGAACGGTAGAAAAAGGGTGTTTGAGGGGTTGTTGGGAGGGGGTGGTAAGGGGTTACTAATGAGCGATTTTTTTCGGAATGTGTCCCTGGAATGTTTGATCCAATCGGGAGATCAAACATGCCAGTGGGTCGGATGTATCGACTGAGAGGAAAGCGGGCCGGCGCGAGTCCTACTCGTTTAGGACGGGACGTAGTACTGCGATGACGAAATGGGCGAAGTGGGACGCGCTTTCGTCGAGTTGCAGCCAGCGAACAACACAATGATCGGATAAATATTTTCCGACGCGCGTTTCTGGAATTCCCAAATGGGAAGCGAGTTGCGGCTTGATGGAGTCGGCGCCGCGACGACTGGAACCTCCGCGCAAAAGATTGGGGATGGCAATGCGCAGAGTTTGACAGGCCTCGACATAGTAATAACTGGTGAGGTCAGAATCTGTGACGAGGAACACACCTGGGCCAGCGGGAGCGCGGTCGGCTTCCTCGAGCTTGACCGGGGCGCAGGTAAGCAGGCGGCGAAACTGCATTTCCAGGAGAGAGAGGCGAGAAGAAAGTCCGGGGTCACCGTAGCGTCCGCGGAGAGCAATGCCGCCGGCGTCACCCATGGGTTCGACGGGAAGGCGAGGCATGGCCGATTCGGACGACTTGGGAAATCGCGGCTCGGGAGATTCTGCGAGCGGCGCGGAAGCGGATGCGCGCGGAGACGCCGCCGGTTCAGTGTGATGGTGTGCCGGCGCGGCAGGAGTTTCGCGGGTGACGCCGCCTTTGCGGCGGTTGCGGCCACCACGGCGGCCACGGCGGCGACGCGCGCCTTCCGCAGCGACTTTCGGTGTGGAGGATGCGTCAGTTGGCGGCGCGGACTGTTCGTCCGGCTGCTCGTCTAGCGGTAACGGCGCGATGATCGCCTCGAAGATGGTGGCGCTTTGTTCGAACGGAAGCCTCGGCTCCGGAATGGCCAGAAGAGGCGCCGGGGTCGCGGGGAAATCGGATTGCGATTCGGGCGCAGCTTCTCCACCGAGCCTGGCGGCTGCTTCCTGAGCCTTGGTTTTCCAGTCGGAGCGGCGAAAGCGCGCGGCGGCGGTGGAATACCATTTTGCCGCTTCGGCATTTTGGCTGGCGGTTTCGAAATGGCGCGCCAACTCGAAGGCCACCATGGCGTCTTGCGTCTTCTCGTAAAGATTCGACAGTTGCGCTGCGGGATCCTTGCCGGTGCGAGCGCGACGAATGCGCGCGGTGATTTGTTTCCAGTCCGCCATAGATTGCGTTTCTGGACGCATTGTAGCAGTGAGAGGCGCAAGCTGCTAGTGCGAGCGGCGAAAACATTGGACGCGGCGGATGCCCGAGGAGCAGACTGTTTCGTCACAGGCGCTTTTACACGTTGACGGAGAATGCGGCTGTAAGTATTCTTGGATTCAGCCCTCTTGGAGAAGCGATGGCGCGCTTGCGCGACCCTTTGCGGATCACTGCCGCCGTAGTGTTATCGTTCGGACTGCCTGCCGCTTCTATCTCTACAGCATCGACGCCTGGATTTGGCACGGTCGTATCGGCGCAACACGCACACGTGGGGCGGGCAGCCGCCTCGGTCGGGACGACGGTTTTTTCCGGCGACAGTCTGGATACGGAAGAGCTTGGCAGCCTGCAGGTACGAGCCGGGGCGGCGCGGTTGCTGCTTCCCGCGAACAGCCGGGTTACGTGGGGCGCGGAAGAAGGAACGGCGGCAGCCACGCTGAAGAATGGCACAGCGATATTTTCCACGGCGAATGCGAAGGCGTTTTCGTTGCACGCTTCCACGGCGGTGATCCGGGCCAACGGAGACGGGCCGACGGTTGGTAGCGTGTCGATCGTCAATCCGAAGGAATTAAGGGTGAGCTGCTCGCGCGGGACGCTGGCGATTTCCGTGGATGACGACACCAAGACGGTCGCCGAGGGCACGGCGTATCGCGTGGTGCTGGATCCAGATTCTGTTGCTGATGACCCTAGTCCGCAGCAAGGCGGGCCAGCATCTCAGAAGCAACCGAAGAAGAGCGGCAAAGACAGGTTTTTGCTGTTTGTAATTTTCTTTAGCGCGGCCGCGACAGGGATCGCGTTGTATTACGCGCTGGAAAGCCCGGACTCACCGTAGTACCTAGCCAATGCGGATTCTTGCTTTCGATTGTTCTTACTCTGATCGGATCATTCCCAAAAATTCAAATTAAAAAGTACGCCCGGTCACGCGGCGGCGATCACTTCGATCTCTACCAGCGCATCTTTGGGCAAGCGAGTTACCTGCACAGTGGAACGCGCGGGAGGGGCGCTGGTGAAGTAACGGCCGTAGACTTCGTTCATGGCGGGAAATTCGTTCATGTCCTTCAAGAACACGGTGGTCTTGACGACGTGATGGAGATTCGAGCCTGCGGCTTCCAAAATTCCCTTGATGTTTTCGAGAACGCGTTCGGTCTGCTGGCGGATGTCGCCGGCGGACATTTCATTGGTTTTGGGATCGAGGGCGACCTGGCCGGACAGATAGAGAAAGCCGCTCGTCTTAACGGCCTGAGAATATGGGCCGATGGGTTTTGGTCCACGGTCGGTGGTGACGATTTCTTTCATGGCGTAGTCTCCTTTGGATTTGAAGCGTTCGCGCCGGCGGTGGTTTCATAGCGGGCGCGGAAATCGTCGGGCACGCCGGGACGTTTCATCCAACGGCGAACAAATTCAGCGACATCCTGATGCGTTTCCTGTTCGAAGGCGGCGATGAGATCGTCCAGATCGAACCCGCCGCCGCGGCGGGCGTACAGCATATGGCTGAGTGCCTTGTTAAAGACGTCCTGGCCGTAACGGTCCTGCAACGCGAAAAAGAATAAAAGACTTTTGGCGCGCACGACGCCGTCGTCTTCGGGCTTGCCCGGAACGCCGTGAAGCGGTACGAGCATGAGAACGTGGCGAATCGTGTCGATGCGGACTTGAGCTCCCTGAACGGCTTCGCGTCCGCGTGTGGCCGCGAATGCGGGCAAAGCGGAGAGCGGCGGATCCTGTTGGAAGAAGCCAGGGTTCTGGCCGTAGCCGAGCCAACTTGAAGCCAGGGAAGGGGCCGCCGCGGCAATGATTTCTGGCGTGCCGGAGCGGAGATCGACCATCACAGAGTCGAGTGAAGCCATTTCCGCAGTGGGCTCGGCGACGGGTTCGGAAATTAATTGGGCGTAGTAGGAGGCGGTGCCTGTAAAACAATTTTCGGCGACGGGGCACTCCACGATCCAGAGTCGATGCGATTCCTGGCTGCGCGTTCCGAACATGGCATCGTAGGCGTGGCTGGCGGCGATCAGATCGGCGCCGGGCCGGCGAAGATTGGCCGCATCCTGAGCCGCACGGCTCCAGAGATTGATGGTAACCGGCGCCTCGTTGAATTGGGTGGCTTTGTAACGACCGGCGATGATGAACGGATAGCCGTCCTTGGCTTGCTGAACGATGCGGAGAGTTTGTTCGCCGCGGCTGCGAGAAACCTTGGGTTTCCGGCCGCTCGCGTGAACCAGGAAGCCTTCCGGGACGCGGAGTGTGAGGAGCCAAGTCGGAGGCGGCACGCCACCGGTAGCGAAAGCTCCGTGGGCGGGAAGTAGCTGAGGGTTCCAGCCCTCGGCGGGCAAGAAAAAGGCATCGGGCGCGAAGCTGAAGGTGTGCTCGCCGGACGCCGCGGGACGATATTCCACCGAGAGGCGCAACGTGTGATTGGCGGAAACGGCCCACGGCTCAGGAAGATTGAGAATCACG
>JBEKWY010000245.1:0-5161 GCA_049512575.1 Candidatus Acidiferrum sp. | reverse complement strand
GCCTGCACGCCCTCTTCTTGCCCCACGATCTTGGCTTTCAGCGCGGTTTGAAACTCCAGCGTATCCGTGCTGCGCTGATCTGGGTCCAGTGGAAGGATGTAGTCTTTCATGGCCGCCTCCTAACGTCCCGCGTGTGCGAGGACGCAGTACTAAATCGCCCGCGTCGATGGTCAAACTGCGACAGCTTGACCTGAAGCGTGGACTGCAGGAGCCGCAACTGCAGCAGCAACTCGCCGGCCACGCCGGACGATCCAGAAATTTGGAGAACGGGCGGAAACAGGTCCGCCAACTCTAAGTTCAAATCGCGCAAATCTCCTACCAGCTTCTGTACGATCGGCGAATTGGCATCCGCGAGATCCACTTCCCGGCCGTTCACTTGCTCCCGCAGGGCTCGCCAGTTCAACTCCACAAACGGGTGTTTCTTCGAAACTTCGCGCACCACTCGCTCGGTGATCTGCGCGCGTTCCCCAAGGCGGGCCAGGTGAATCTGCTTCACCTTCTCCCCTCGCCGCACGTTGTGCACGAGGTAGAACTTCTTCCCTTTGCGCCGCACAAACGCCATAACTTTTGCCTCGTACGTCCGACCAATGTCTGTAGTGTACCGTGCTTCCACTACAGAATTCAATCAAAAATTCACGAAACCGCAACAAATGTTTCGAATGCGTTATAGCAACAAAATACATCGCGCTCGTTCGAACGCTTCATTACTTTTTTCGTTCCGTTCCATTTGCCTCGCGCATCATCGATTCTTCCCTGTCTTGTTCTCTCTTCTGTTAGATGCTGCCGCGGCCAACTCAGCTTCTGCGAATCTCTTTGTGTCATTTGCGTTTCGTCTCGCCGGTGTAATTTCTTCGTCCAGCTCCAAAGGGTTTTCATCGGCTCGCGCCCTCTTTCTTATTAAACCCGCGTGCGTCTGTTTTGTCTTGTTGCTAAATGGCCCGTGCCATTACTATGTCGCACGGCGTCTATCCGAGGTGGTCAACGCCAACCATTGAAGTATGAGGACTTTGCAATGTCGTCTTGGGATCCGGTCTATCGTTTGGTGAAACAAATTCCGCGCGGGCGGGTTCTATCCTATGGGGCCGTAGCTAGAATTTTGCGTCTACGAGGCGGTGCGCGCAGCGCAGGCCGCGCCATGGCCGCCACTCCGTCCGGAAAAGGCATTCCCTGGCATCGCGTTCTCGGCGAAGGCGGCAAACTCCTCATTCGCGAACCATACGCCTCGCTCCAGAAAAAGCTCCTCGAGAGTGAAGGCGTCGAGGTCATCGAATCCCGCGTGAACCTGAAGCGCCATCTCTGGACGCCTTCCCAGAAGGCCAAGAGGTCCACGAAGGAAAAAGCGCCTCGCAAACGTACTCTCAAATGAATCGGTACCGAATCTGTAGCTGCCCTCTTTTAGCTTGAGCCTTCGAAGGATCAGAGGGCGGGGCTTAGAGGAAACACATCCGCGATCGCAGCGTCGAAGCTCGATCCCGGCTCGCAGAAGCGCGCGGCTGCAAGCGTCTCGCTGCCCAAGATGAATTCGCCCATCTGCTGTATGCTATACGTTCTTTGAAAACTTGATCGAATAGCGGCACACTCAACCGCACGCAAACTCATGGCTCAATCCGTCATCCAGGTAGAAAATCTGGTCAAGCGCTACGGCGATGTCGAAGCCGTTCGCGGCGTAAGTTTCACCGTGGAAGAAGGCGAAGTCTTCGGCCTGCTGGGGCCAAACGGCGCCGGCAAAACCACCACGGTTGAAATTCTCGAAGGACTGCGCACGCTCGACAGCGGCCGCGTCTCCGTCTGCGGCTTGGATCCACAGCGTAATTCCGAGCAGCTCAAAAATGAAATCGGCGCTGCGCTGCAATCCACTTCCCTGCCCGACAAGTTGAAAGTCTTTGAAGCCCTGAAACTCTTCGCTGGCTTCTATACTCGCCGCCGCGACCCCGAAGAACTTCTCAAACGTTTTGGCCTGACCGAAAAGCGCGACACTTTCTACAGCAAGCTCTCCGGGGGCCAGAAGCAACGACTCGCCTTGGCCATGGCGCTGGTTAACAATCCTCGCGTTCTCTTCTTCGACGAGCCCACCGCAGGCCTCGATCCCCAGGTTCGCCGTGAAATCTACGACATTATCAACGAGCTGCGGGGCGAGAAAAAAACCATCGTCATGACCACGCACTACATCGAGGAAGCGGAGCATCTCTGCGATCGCGTCGCCATCGTGGACCACGGCAAAGTCATCGCGCTCGGCACGCCCCGCGAACTCAAAGCAAGCTCGGCTGACAAGACGCGCATCGAAGTCCGTCTCGCCCGTCCCGAATCCGAAGCCGTCCTGACCAAACTCGATGGCGTCTCCGATTGCCGCAATCTCAACGGCGGTTACGCCCTGCATTGCCAGCGGCCGCCGCAAGCCATCGTCGCCCTTGTTAAATACCTCGAAGCCCAGGGTAACGAGCTGGTCAGCCTGGAAATCGCAACGCCCTCTCTCGAGGATGTGTTCATCGAGCTGACCGGAAGGAGACTCCGCGATTGAGGCACTTTCTCACACTCACGGCCATGCGCATCCGGCTCACCCTGCGCAACAAAACCTTTTTGTTCTTTGGCTTGATCATGCCCTTCGGCTTCTTCTTCCTCTTCGCCGGCGTTTTCGCTAAGGGCGATCCTTCCGCAGTTCGCTTTTTCCTGGGTCCCGTAATTTCCCTGGCCGTCATGGGCGCTTTCTGGGGACTAAGCGTGGCTCTCGTGACCTTTCGTGAACAAGGAATCTTGCGCCGTTTCCACGTAACTCCAGTCACTTCTGCCGACATGCTGGCCTCCAGCATCGTCGCCAACTACTTTCTTATTCTTCCTACCATCGGCATTGAACTGCTCCTTTCCAAATTCATCTTTCACGTGTCCGGTTTTGGCGACCTGTTTTCTCTCTTCATACTCGTCACCGTGGGCGTGATTTCCTTCGGGTCTATGGGGTTGGTCATCGCCAGCGTCACCAACACCATGCAGGAGACTCAGGTCCTCAATCAGCTCATCTGGTTCGCCTTGATTTTTCTTTCCGGTGCGACTGTTCCCTTGTCGGATCTTCCTAAGTCAGCGCAAGCTTTCGGCGTCTTTCTTCCCGCCACCTACCTGGTCTGGGGGCTGCAGGACGCGATCTACTTGTCCGCGCCCGTCTGGCATCTCTGGAAAGAAACTCTGTCACTCTTCAGCTGGGCGATCCTCACTTTCTTCGTCGCCGCGCAGCTCTTTCGTTGGGAACCCGAATCCAAGATTCCACGCAAAGCGAAAATCTGGGCCGCCGCCACCGCTCTGCCCTTCCTGTTATTGGGAATTTGGGAAAATCGCAGCGGAACGATTCTCCTGCAATCGAAAGCAGCGCTGCACTCCATCAACAGCCCCGCCAAGACTAACCCGCCGTCCGACGCTGCCCCGCCCTCGGACGACAAATAGCTCGATGACACCCGTGTACGAACCGATCTAGGGCCGCGCTTGAGCTTGCCTGCGTCAGGCAGGCGCGTCCCTGCTGGGGCCTCAGTCTTATCTGCGCCCCTACTCGTATCCGGCCAACCCCTCCAAATTGGTTTTCTTCCAAGCCGCATCGCAGAGCCCTACGCATTGACGCTCGCAGCCCGCTACCGTATTCTGCAATTTCCAGTGGCGATGCTGGCCACACACAAAAGGGAGCAGCAATCATGCCAATCACCAAGACCGAAAAAATCTGGCACAACGGGAACTGGATCAACTGGGACGACGCCACCCTTCACGTCCTTTCCCACGTCGTCAGCTACGGTTCCGCGGTCTTTGAAGGCATTCGCTGCTACGACACCAAGCAGGGCCCCGCCATTTTTCGCCTTCGCGATCACATGCAGCGCCTGATCAACTCCGCGAAAATCTATCGCATGGATCTGCCGTTCTCGGTCGACCAGTTCTGCAATACCGCCACCGAACTCGTCCGCCAAAACAAGCTCAACTCCTGTTACGTCAAGCCCATCGTCCTACGTGGCTACGGCGAAGTCGGCGTCAACCCACTCAGCTCGCCCATCGACTGCTACATGGCCTGTTGGACCTGGGGCGCCTACCTCGGAGCGGATGCCCTCACCAAAGGTGTGGACATCGGCGTCAGCTCCTGGACGCGCATCGCTCCTAACACGCTACCCGCCATGTCCAAGGCCGCTGCAAATTACATGAATTCGCAGCTCATCCGCATGGAAGCCTCGTTCAACGGCTACGCCGAAGGCGTCGCACTCGATCACGAAGGCCACGTCAGCGAAGGCTCCGGCATGAACATTTTCCTGGTCCACGACGGCGTGCTCTACACTCCCCCGCTGTCCACCAGCATCCTCCCCGGCATCACCCGCGACTCCGTCACAAAGATGGCCGAAGACCTCAAGATCCCCGTCAAGGAATCCACCATCCCGCGCGAAATGCTCTACATCGTCGACGAAGTCTTCTTCGTCGGCACCGCCGTCGAGATCACCCCGATCCGCTCGGTCGATCACATCCAGGTCGGCAAAGGCGTAGCCGGTCCCATCACCCGCCGCCTGCAAGAAGAATTTTTCGCCATCACCAGCGGCAGCAAACCGGACCACCACAACTGGCTCACTCCAGTAAACGCCCCGGTCGCCACCACCTCGCGCTAGCAAATCGTGTTCGTTGGCAGCCGCATGCCCCATGTAGTAGCCAACGGTCCTATCGAAAAATCGAGACTCGATCCGACATCGAAGCTGTCATCCTGAGGGCATCCGACGAGGATGCCCGAAGGATCTCAACTGATCATGCAGCTGAGATCCTTCGCTTCGCTCAGGATGACACCCATATTTCTTATCGAAGCACCCGCATTACTTGGTTCGCACGATGGCTCTCCCGTCCTATGGCACGGCAACCCCGTTCCGGTTAGAATCCCTCGCGTCCCCGGGCACATCTCTCTTCCCGGCTGGGAGGATTCTGGATGTACAACATCCCGCAGAAGCTCACCGCTGAATTTCTCGGCACTTTCGCGCTGGTCTTTTTCGGTGCAGGTGCTATCTGCGCCGATCAATTCCTCCACGGAGCCGGCGGCCTGGGCCTCCTGGGAATAGCAGCGGCTCACGGCCTCGCCATCGCGGTTATGTTCTGCGCGTTTGCACAAGTCTCGGGCGGTCACTTCAATCCCGCCGTGACCATTGGCTTCTGGGTCACCAAG
>JBEKWY010000244.1:0-5199 GCA_049512575.1 Candidatus Acidiferrum sp. | reverse complement strand
TTTCCAACGTCTTCGATTATGGCAACTCGCCCGTCCGTTTCAACGGCTGCACACTTACCTTTGAAGAGTCCCAAGCACTCGCCGACGCCATGGATCCCCACATAGAGCGACTCAATCATCTCGCCGATTCCATCGTGGACCCTTTCGAGCCTTGGACTAATGCCAACTCCGCATGGCTCGATAAAAGCTCACTCGCCAGCTGGCTAGCTTCTCTGGAGTGTCCAACAGAAATTTCCAAAAAAGGTCGCGCCGCCGTCGAGCAACAACTTGTCGCCGACAACGGCCGTTCCGCCAAACAACAAAGTCTTCTCGGCGTGCTTGCGATGATCAAAGGACACGGCGTCGACCGTTACTGGACCGATACCGAGGTCTATCGCTGCATCGGCGGCAATGCTCAGCTCGCGGAGCGGTTTCGGGATGAGTTGAGCGACAGAGTTGTTCACACCGGAATTAAAGTCACCGCCATCTCCGAAGAAAATGGCGCTGTCACAGTAGAACTCGCACACACCACCGAGCAAGATGAAGAAAAAGACCTTGAGACCGAGCCGAACTCACGAAGGACAAAGACTGGCAAAAGCAAGACACTCGAGCCCGTCCAGGCAGACGAAGTTGTTCTCGCCATTCCTCCCTCTGTCTGGCACCTCATCCACTTCACAAACCCGGACCTGCGCGCAAAACTTAGGCCGGCTCCCCGCCTCGGCGTCAACACCAAAAACCTCTTCGCTCTCAAAAGCCGCTTCTGGCAAAACTTCGCCAGCAGCCCCACCCTCACCGATAGCGACGGCCCCGCCGACATGACTTGGGAAACTAGCGAAGACATCGACAAAGTTAAAATCAACAAGCAGCCGGATTTTGACCTCGTCGCCTTCTCTGGCGCCGGCCATTCACAAAAGCTCGTCAACCTTGCCTCAGACCAGGCCCGCGAGGCGATTCTTCGGAAGCAACTCAGGAGCGTCTATCCCGGAATCGACGCCCAAATCAAGAAGTCAAAATTCATGGACTGGCCCGGCAAACTCTTCACGCAGGGTTCCTACTATTTCCCCGCCCCCAAGGAAGTCAGCGCCTGGGGCCCTTTCTGGAAGACCGGCTATTTAGACTGGCTGCATTTCGCCGGTGAACATACCTCCTATGCTTTCATGGGCTACATGGAAGGCGCGCTCAGTTCTGGCTTCCGTCTCGCCCATCGCCTCGCCGTCCGCGATAAGCTCCTGCCGTAAAAGCTCCGTGGTCAGGCCTAGGAAGTGATCTCCGCGCTTGGCATCGATTCAAACCAACGGTTCCCTGGACGGTTGTCGGGAGGCGGTTTGGAAAACCGCCGCTTTCGGCCGCACGGGCCGGGGCTGTTCGTGTCGAGCCACTCTTGGTTTTCCAATGTTCCTCCAAATTTGCTGCTTGCAAAAGCAAAGAGTGATGGAATCAATTGGTGGGTGATGACGACAGAACACTCGGCTCAGGAGTCCCCGCTCTCCGCCAAAATTCTGTTACCGTTTTGTTACCACTTTTGGCATACTTTGGTGCGATTGGAGACGAAAGTGGGGGAGAGCGTACTAAAGTCTCCGTCGCTCAAGTGGAAGAAAAAACAAGGACTTCCTCAGTTTTGTTGGCTTTTTGAATCTGGCCTTGTGTAATCCCCCCCTCTCCGCCAGATTTCCCCATCACATTGTAATTAAAGCCGTTCACTGGGTCTTTTTCGCCCAGTTACAGAAACGGTTACGACTGCACCGCTGCTCCTGAGCGAGAAGCCAGTAACTGGCTTTCAAGGGAGAATGCGATGGCAAATTGTCGGACACCTAATGTATTTTGGTCTCCCTTCGTGAAAAGGTGGAAAGCGGCTGCTTCAAGAATTCCAATGCCCCGTTATGACACAAGCGAATAAATTCTCGAGAGTATTGTTGGCAGGTCTCTTGTGCGCGACCGTGCTCGTCGGACAGGAACCTCTCCAGGTCACGACTACCGTTAATGAATCCGCAATCGCCGGGCGGCCCGTTGCACTCGACAGTCATGACAAACTTCTTCCGTGGCCCATGCCGGATAACACCGGGTATTCGTACTCCTCCTATTTTCTCTCGCAATGGACGATTATCTGGGACCAATACAATCGCCAGCGCCTGCCTTATTTCTTCTGCTGCTTCGATTTTGATCGCACTACATTTGAATTGATGCCGGACTGGCATTGGGTTAATTCCACAGGCTACTTGCGCGCGATGATGCAGGGATTTGTCGAGAGACTTTACCCTTACACGGGAGACCCCCACGCGCTGGAGTTTCTGCAGAATTTCGTGGACTACGAACTGGAGAATGGCCTGACGCCGGAGGGCTATGCGTGGGCGCAAGTGCCCTACCCTTCCGCAAATCCAGGCAGCCGGCGCTACACGGGCTGGAGCGAACACGGAGAGGATTATGTCGAGCCTCACGTGGTTGGGGAAGATGGTTACGCTTATCTTCGTCTTTATGAGATGACGGGAGACACAAAGTATCTGCGCGCGGCGATTCGCTGCGCCGAAGCGCTTGTCAAGAATTTCAAGCCTGGCGATGAACTGAATTCCCCATGGCCCTACCGTTGTTTCGCGCGCGATGGCAGCATCTCTGGCGGCACCGGGATGTTTCCCTATTCCGCTAATGTCGTGGAACCGATCATGTTGCTGGATGAGCTGATCCGTTTGGATCAGGGCGACATCGCTGCCTATAAAAAGGTCCGCGAAGGTGCCTGGGCCTGGTTGATGAAATATCCGATGCAGAACAACGTGTGGGTCGGCTATTTCGAGGACGTGAAGGCCAGCATGGGAAATATGAACCAAGTGATTCCGCTGGAGTTTGCGCGCTATGTACTTCTGCATCCTGAAAAGGATCCCGACTGGCGCGAGCATACCCGCAAGTTGATCGAGTGGGTAAAGACCACGCCGAAGTGGCCCAAATACATCGTGCACGGCGCCACCGTGACCACCGAGCAGGGGAGCGGCCTCAAGAATTTCTGCTGCAATCTTCCGAATCAGTGCTGCGATAGCCATAGCTCCAGGCTTGCTGCCGTTGAAGCGCTCTACTACGCAAAAACCGGAGACGCCGCGTACAAGGAAGCGGCGTACCGTACCTACAATTGGGTAACTTATTTTCAGGGGCTGTCCGCAGGCGCCCACGCTCCTTATAGTACCCAGTGGTGGTTCACGGACGAGTTCGCCGATGGGCCGCGCAGAATGATGGATGCGTTCTGGGCGGTTCCGGAATGGGCGCCGGCCGACGAATCGCATTTGCTGGGTTCCCTCTCCGTGGTTACAAAGATCGCGTACGGCGCCGGCTCGGTTACCTATTCAACCTTCGATGACGAATCCACCGATGTCCTTCGTCTCGATTTCTCGCCCGACTCCGTGACCGTAGGAGGCAAAACCGTCGCCCGTCGCAAGGATCTCGATCAGCAAGGCTACACCTTCGATGACGCGACCCGCGTGCTCACCATCCGGCACACAACGTCGCGAGACGTCGACGTTCAAGGAAAGAGCAATCGCTTTCCGCCTTCCTATATCACGTTCGACGATCCGCATCTTCCTGCGGGAACAGTTTTATCAGGCCGGTATCCTTCGGGTGTCATTGATTGGGGCGACGGTGAATGGCAGATCGGCACTCCTTACGGAAAATTCGGGACGTTTACGCTGGCGCTCACGGATCCAAAAGCGCAGCACGCGGAATTTCGCTTTTACAGCCCGCGCGTCTTTCAGGGACTGGATGTTTACAACGGCGGAGACGCGGATGCAACTATCCTGATTCATTCGCCCGAGATTCGGGAGATATCGGTCACCATCAAGCCCAAAGAACTTCGTCGCGTAAGAACGGAGTGGCGTGACGCAAGTTCCCAGGTGTTCTTCGACATCACCAACGGGCAAGCGCTGCGTTTTGACAATCTCGCGTATCACCACCCGTAGGTTCGCGGCCGCTCATCTAGCGCGCAATATCCTGTTTTGGGCGCGGGCGAAACTATTTCAACGTCACTTTCTCAGTCAGTGGCAAGGCCTGAGATGATCCGCCGACCAGGAACGAATAATCCCCCGGTACGAGTTTCCATCCGTCGAGGGCCTCGTCGAAGATCGACAGATACTTGGGGTCAATAGCCAGGTTGACCACCGCGCTTTCGCCGGCGTTTAAGTGCACCTTGCTCCAACCCACCAGCCGCTTTGGGGGCTCCGCGGCGCTGGCGGGGAGCGCGGCGTAGACTTCCGCAATTTCAGTTCCCGCACGGCCGCCAGTATTTTTTACGGTGAACGTAACGGCGGTTTCCTTTCCAGGGGTGACTTTCAGGTCAGAGTAGCTGTAGGTGGTGTAGGAAAGTCCGTGACCGAACGGGAAGAGCACCGGCTTATTCTCGGCGTCGTACCATTTGTAGCCGACCTTTAGTCCTTCGTCGTAGTGAACGCTGAACGCGGGTTTGGCTTCTCCGCTCGTACTGACCGCGGCGGCGCCCTGCCCCTTCGCCGGTGGCATCACCAACTGAGGATGCGGCAGATCGGCTTCGCTGCGTGGAAACGTCATCGGAAGCTTCGCGCTGGGGTTCACATCGCCGAACAGAATATTGGCAACTGCGTCCGCGCCTTTGCTGCCGGCAAACCACGCTTCCACAATGCCGCTCACTCTGTCGATTCATGGCATGGTCACGGCGGTACCTGTTTCCAGCACGACGATCGTTTGCGGATTTGCAGCGGCGACCTTCTCGATCAATGCATCCTGATTTTCAGGCAGCGATAGACTGGGCAGGTCCATTCCTTCGCTGCTCCATTGATGCGCAAACACGATGGCCACATCCGACTTCTTCGCAAGCTCCGCTGCAGCCCCAGGAGTCTCGCCAGAATCAAATTGCACGTTCGCGGCAGGAATCTTCGCGCTCACGGCCTTCAAAGGTGAAGTCGGGAACCAGATGTGTTCTTGCCATTTCGCGCCGGGCCGCCCGGGCGGGTCGACCTGCGCCGATCCGCCGCCGGAAATCATCCCGGTATCGGCATGCGCGCCGATAATTGCGACGGAATGAATCTTGGCGCGATCGAGCGGCAGTACGTTATTTGCATTTTTCAGCAGCACGATACTTTGTTCAGCGATATGCCGCGACGTGTCGAATCCGCCCTCTGCATCCACCACCCCTTTCGTCGTGGGATAGTCGACGATTCCAGAGGCAAACTCCGAGCGCAAAACGCGATGCACGTGGTCATCGAGCTCCGC
>JBEKWY010000243.1:0-5232 GCA_049512575.1 Candidatus Acidiferrum sp. | reverse complement strand
CCGCGGCGAAGGTCTTCGGAACGCTCGTATTGGCTGTCTACGAAACGGTGGAGCATGGCTTCGCGCGAGGTTTGCTGGCCTTTTTCGAGGAGGACCAGCATGCCGTAATACGCTTCCGGGGAGCCTATGCCGTAGATGCAGGAGACGCTGGAGACGATGATGACATCGCGGCGCTCGAACAGGGAGCGGGTGGCGCTCATGCGCAGCTTGTCGAGTTCGTCGTTGATCGTGGATTCCTTATCGATGTAAAGGTCGGCAGAGGGAACGTAGGCTTCCGGCTGGTAGTAATCGTAGTAGCTGACGAAATATTCGACCGCGTTTTCGGGGAAGAAAGATTTGAACTCGTGGTAGAGCTGGGCGGCCAACGTCTTGTTATGGGCCAACACCAGAGCTGGGCGATCCAGGGCTTCGATAACCTTTGCCATCGTGAACGTTTTGCCTGAGCCCGTCACGCCGAGGAGGACCTGGTGTTTGTCGCCGGCTTCGATGCCGCGGACGAGTTGGTCGATGGCCGTGGGTTGGTCGCCGCGGGGTTGGTAGGTGCTGCGGAGCTTAAATTTCATTCGGGCGCTCTCCTGCTGGGCCGCCGGGGTGTGGCGAAACTTTTATTATACTCCGGGTGGCAAGTGGGTGCGGTATGGCGAGGTTTGGGGGCTCGTGGTTTGATCTTGCCGAGATGGGGCACAGCGGTGCTGTGCCCCTACAACGGATTGGTCGTTGCATGGGCAAAAGTGCCTGTGCCAGTGCTACTTGCTACCAAGTGTCGCCGCCGGCTTGGGGTGGCCAGGCGTTTAGGCAGCGACGAAGCAAGGCGATTTGGCCTGTGTGGTAGGAGTTGTGGGCGACGATTTGCCACAGGATGCCACCTACGGTGGAAGAGATTTGGGATTGCTGGGAATGAGCGGGCGGGATTTCTCGCGAGAGCGATTGCGTGCCGGATTTCGCCAGCTCGCCACACTTGGCGAGCAGATCGCGACACTGGGCTACGGCTTGGGCCCAGTCGGATTCGGCCGGCGGCGCGGAGCCGGGCAGCCAACTGCCCGCGGCGTGTTCTGGGTACTCTGGCGGAGCGCCGGCGATACGGTGGAGTTCGTAGTTCATCCAGTAATTCATGTGGTTGACGATTTGCCAGATGGAATGGGGAAAGCCGTCGATGGCGCGCGAGGCTAGATGCGCGGAGAGGTCTTCGATGCACGCGATGGGGCTGGCGTGAGCGCCTTTGCCATAAAGGAGTTCGGTGAGCGTGGTTTCAAACATTTGCGGTGGCTCCTTTGCATTATATCGAGGCTGCAGGATTCATCGACGCGCGTAAGCAAGGCGCGCGACTAAGGATTGATCGGCGGCGAGTTGGCGACGCGAAAGATGTCGGTGATGCTTTTGGCGTGGATGTCGTAGCGGACATGGTTGGAGCCGTCGGATTTGGCGATGGTCACGTTCATGGACTGGTTGGCCTGGTCGGAGGCGCGAATCACGAGGCCAGTCTGAAGAGAGATATATAGCAGCGTTTTGTTGCTGCCGGTGGCGGCGCCGCTGGTGCGCAGTTGGTGGAGCTTGAAGTCTTCGGGCGTGGAGTTTTTTGTCGAAGATTTCTGCTTCAGCACGGCGGTGGTTTCGATCACGGCGCAGGTTTCCGGTGATTGGCTGGAATCGGCGGCGTCACCCTGGATCGCTGCCTGGGTGATGCGGCACGGTTCGTTGCGGAGATAGGTCGATTCGCGCATCCAAATCAGACCTGCGATGGGTGCGGGCGATTTCTCGGGTTCTTCGGATTTCCATTTTTGAGCGAGCTTGATGCCGTCCGCGGGAAAAGCCGCGGCGGCCCCGAAGGTTGTAGCCCACTGCCGCCATGCTTGCTGCTGGTCGGCAGAGAGTGCCTCGATACCTTTCACCTTGTCGATGTGGCCGTCGGGCGAAATCGTGAATTCGACGGCGATCCCGCGAGCGTCCTCCAGGGATTTTTGATTGGACGAAGGCGCAGCATTCGCTGGCTGTGCCTCAGCGTTGAATACCTGGAACCAAGTGCGCGCGCTGATGGTGGAACGCTGGCCTTCGGCTTTTACGCCGAGGACGTCCACGCGGAGCAGGCCCTGGACATTGATGTCGGCAGCGGCGGGAGTTTGCGCCCATGTCACCGAGCTTCGCGTCTTGGTTTGTCTTTCCAGGTGGTAGGCGATGCGGTAGGTGATGGTTTGGCTGGCTTGGAGCTTGGGAAAAAGATCGATGCGATCCGAATGGCTCGCGGCCTCCACCGGACCCAACGTCAGTGCGAGGGTGCAAAAGAAAACGAACATTCGCCGACTTGAGGCCGGCGAGAAGTTGTCTTCCAATGTGAGCCCGCGTGGCATCGTGCGGGTTCTATTGCGGTTTCGCGCTGGTGGCGGGCGCGGAATTTTTCAGGTAGCGGTCGAAGAAATCGCTTTCCGCGTGGTAGCCCGCCAGCCAATCACGGTGCAGAAGAAAATCGTGGATTTCGTCAGGGAAGATGAGCTGCTCGACGGTGACGCCGCGGGCGCGGAGGCGGGCGACCAGGTCGACGGTTTGCGCGAAGTACACGTTGCGATCGTCGTCGCCGTGGATGAAGAGCACGGGCGACTTCCAGGTATCGACAGCGCTGACGGGAGAGGACTCGTGGGCGAGCTTGGTTAGCTCGGGCGGAATGTTTTTGCCGTCCCAGTTGTCGGTAGGCCAGTCGTGGACGCCGTGGAAGTCGACGCCAGCGGCGAAGATGTCGGAATTATGCGCGAGACCCATGGCCGTGAGGAAGCCGCCGTAACTGCCGCCCCAGAGGCCGACGCGGGCAGGATCGACGTCGGGGCGACCTTGCAGAAATTTTCCTGCGGCGACGACATCGCGGTATTCGGTGGCGCCGCGGCCTGCGCGGCCGGGGGCTTCGCGGAAGGCGCGGCCGTAGCCAATGCCGCTGCGGTAGTTGACGGAGAGGACGACGTAGCCGCGGCTGGCGAGATACTGATTCATGGCGTAAGAGTTCGAGTAGTAGTACATGTAGTGAAAGCCGAGCAGCATCTGACGCATCGAGCCGCCGTGCATGAACACTAAGGCTGGATGCTTTTCACCGGGCTTGGCGTTGCGCGGCACGAAGAGTTGGCCGTGGATTTCCATGCCGTCGGCAGCGTGGAAGATGACTTGTCGCGGCGTCACGAGTTGCTCGTACGGGAAGCCTGGAGGCGTCTCAACCAAGGGTGTAGCCAGCCGAATCAAATTATGCTTGGCGTATTCCTCGGTCATATTGCCGCGATATGCGGGTGAAAGAGTGCTGTGCCACACTCGCGACGGATTTTTGTCATCGGAGCTAATGTAGACAAAATCATTCCGGTTCGCCAGCAACAGCGGGCTCCACTCGATCCCTCCCCCACCGCTCTGCTGGACGACAGCGCCGCCGGCGACGTCGACCGTCCACAGATGTCGCCGATCGATGTCACCGCAATTCGAATTGAAGATGACCGTTTTGTAGTCCGACGAGAACGACCATTGCTCGACTTCGCAGTCGCCAGGCGTCATGAGCTGCGGGGCCGCGCCGCCATTTGCGGAGAGCGAATAGAGATGCTGCCAGCCGTCTTCTTCGCTGGCCATCACCAAGCGATCGTCGGCAGCCCAGTTCAGGATGCCACCGCCCGTATCATCAGCCATGTTGGGGAACGATCCTTGCGGAGATGTGGAGCTGTGCCAAATTTCGTGCGCCGTAGTGGCGGAAACATTCGCAACCCAGATGGCCCAAGGATGCGGCTTGTCCGGCTCGATGAAAAAACCTTGCGGGGCGTCGCGCGGTTCGGCGGGCCGGCGGACGAAAGCGATGCGTTTGCCGTCGAGCGACCAGTTGGGATCGCTGTCGGTATCCACGCTGGGGGCGAGATAGGTAATTTCTTTCGATCCGACATCGTAGACACCGATGAAACTGTGATCGCCACGGCTGGAAACGAACGCTAGACGCGCGCCGTCTGGCGACCACTGTTCCGAGTGGTTTTGCCCGCGGACGACGAGTTGCGTGGGCTTGTCGCTGCCATCGAGAGCGGCGAGCCAGATCTGACCGTCGCGCACGTAGGCGATGGTGCCGCGCGCGGAAATCCTCGGGGAATGTCCCTCGCCTACTTTTTTAGGTTCACTGCCGGAGTAGGCAACGACCCAGACGGTTTGCGTGGCGCCCGCCGGATTGCTGGTGGGATTGGGATATTGTCCGGCGGGATTTTTTTCACCACCGCGCGTGTAGACGAGTGAGTTTCCGTCCTCGGAGAAACTTAGCTGGCCGATTTCCTGGCCGTCGTCGGTGAGGTACGAAGTGAGCCGGCGCGGCTGAAAGGTGGGGCCTTCCGCTACCCAGACATTGCGCTTCCCTTCTTCGTCGAGAGTCCACGCGATACGGTTTACTTTTTTCGCCGCGGTCAGGTTGTCGGCGAAAGGCACGCTCAGAATTTGCTCAAGGGTGAATGGCTTTTGGCTTTGGGCGGCGGCGAACTGCGAAGAAAACACCACGGCCAACACGAACAGGGTGCGTCTATTCATCAACGATTCTCCGACCTGCCTGAGTTACTCAATCCGCCGGCTGCCGCGCCAACGTGCTCTCGACCGAAACCCGCGGCAAGTCCAGCGGTCCCGAAATTTTCAGGATGTGACCTGGTTCCAGTGTACGACTCTCCCGCTTGCCATCCGTGGTGGTCTGAATGGTCAGGTCGGCATCGCGCCCGAAGCTGACCGTACCCTTCACAAATGTAGACTCGCGGCCAGATTCGAGGCGCAGACCGGCCAGGACGACGCCCTCGTCTCGCAGGGTGAAGGCGCCTTCTCCGGTGGCCCACCGCGATTCGCCGGTACGCGGTTCGCCTTCGGAAACGCTGGCGCTGACATCCCAGCCGCGAAACTCGATGTTTCGCATGCGCACATCGCCGCGGCCTGCGAGTTTCTCAAGCAATTCGTCGCGGCCGACACCTTGCGTGGTGAAATGCAAAGTTCCGGATGCCGTGCCGCCAAAGCGTTCCGCAGCGCGGGCAGGGGTGGGCAACTGCCCCAGATCTACACGATCGAGATCGGCGGTTACCTCGTACACGGGGCGCGGCAGGAATCGGGCAGTCATCTTGGCATGGACGGTTCCGCCGGCCCACTGGGCGTCAGCGTCCCGCACGTCCAGATGAAGATCATGCAGCGTACCTACCGCGCGCACCTTCTGGAACTTGAGTTTTTCCAGCGTGAACTCGTCGATTTGCAACTCGCCTTCGGCAT
>JBEKWY010000242.1:0-5339 GCA_049512575.1 Candidatus Acidiferrum sp. | reverse complement strand
TCGGCGTCGGACCATTCGTCGTGATTCCGCTGGTCATTAAAGCGATGGGTGGGCCGCAGTGCCTGCTGGCCTGGGCTGCCGGCGCGGTGCTGGCGCTGCTGGACGGGTTTGTGTGGTCGGAGTTGGGGGCGGCGATGCCGCTGGCCGGCGGCAGCTACGTGTTTTTGCGCGAAGCGTACGGGCCGGGGCGCATGGGCCGCATGATGTCGTTTCTGTTCGTTTGGCAGACGCTGATTCAGGCGCCGCTCAGTCTGGCGTCCGGGGCGATTGGATTTTCGCAATACGCGTCCTACATTTATCCGCTGGGAAAATACGGAGAGAAGGCGCTGTCCGGACTGTTGGTGATCGCGCTGGTGGTGCTGCTGTACCGGCGCATCGGCTCGATTGGGCGGATTTCGCTTTTTCTGTGGGCCGGCGTTGTCGGGACAATTCTGTGGCTGATCTGGGGCGGTGTAACGCATTTCCAGCCGAAACTCGTCTTTACCTATGCGCCTGGGGCGTGGGATTTTTCGTGGCTGTTTTTCGCGATGCTGGGGTCCGCGACGGTGAACACGATCTATACCTATTGGGGTTACTACAACATCTGTCATTTGGGTGGCGAGATTCGCAATCCCGAACGCAATATCCCGCGGGGGATTTTTCTTTCGATTATCGGGATTGCGGTGCTGTACCTCGCGATGCAGACCAGCATTCTCGGGGTGTTGCCGTGGCAGCAGGCTCAGGATTCGCCGTTCATTGTCAGCGCGTTCATTGAGAAGTTGTATGGCAGCGGCGCGGCGCGTTTTGCGACCGTGATGGTGCTGTGGATCGCCTTCGCGTCGGTGTTTTCGTCGCTGCTGGGATACTCGCGCGTTCCGTATTCGGCGGCGCTCGATGGGAATTTCTTTAGCGTGTTTGCGCGCGTGCACCCCAAGAAACGGTTTCCGCACGTGTCGCTGCTGTTTCTGGGCGCGCTGACGTTTGTTTTCGCGTTGCTGTTCAAGTTGCGGACGGTGATCGCCGCGGTGTTAGCCATGCGGCTGATCATTCAGTTCATCGGACAAGCGGTGGGAGTGATGCTCTTGCGGCGGCGCTGGTCTGCGGACCGGCTGCCGTTTAAGATGTGGCTCTATCCACTGCCTGCGCTGCTGACGATTGCTGGTTGGATTTGGCTCTTCCTGCGAACGGGGAGGGCGGTTTGGTGGGGGCTATTCGTGATCATTTTGGGTCTGGCGGTATTCCTGGTGCGATCGCGGCTGCGGCGAGAGTGGCCTTTTCTTGACGCTGGTACCGAGGCAGCGCAATGAGGATGCGTACCATCGCGGTATATGGAACGGCTGTACTCGGTTTGATTTGCGCGGGTTTCTTTGGTGGCCGCGTGTTGCGCGTCAAGGCGCAGTTTTCGCCGCCGGCCGGAACGGGCCCAGGCCTGCCGGAGACAATCGAAGCCATCGACAGCGCGCGCGTCACCACGCGAATCCTTTATATTGATGCGCACCCCGACGACGAGTCCGCAGCCGTGCTGACCTATCTCGCGCGCGGGCTGCACGCCGATGTGGCGCTGCTTTCGCTGACGCGCGGCGAAGGTGGCCAGAACGATCTTGGGCCTGAGCAGGCGCCGCAGCTTGGTTTGATTCGCACGCAAGAGTTGCTGGCAGCGACGCGCGGGTACGGTGTAAAGCTATTCTTCACGCGCGCGCGGGACTTTGGATTTTCGAAGACGCCGGAGGAAACCGAGAGAATCTGGGGCGATCAGGTTCTCGAGGATATGGTCCGCGTGATTCGCACCTTTCGTCCCAACGTCGTAATCAATAATTTTGGCAACGTGCACTCCGGACATGGACATCACCAGGCCTCGGGATTACTGACACCCAAGGCGGTAAAGGCTGCTGCCGAGGCTAGCGCGTATCCGGAACTCACGAACGAGGGTCTCAAGCCGTGGTCGGCGGGAACGGCTGGAGTCCAGATTATGGATCTGGACCGCGGTTCGGATTCGCCGCAAGGTTATTCGATTCCGGTCGGCGAAGTTTCGCCGTTGTACGGGAAAACCTATCGCGAGATTGGTCTCGATGCCTTCGCCAATCATCGGACACAAGGAATCTCCGGGTTCCTGGGCTCGCCGTTTTTGCGCCGCCCGATCGGCTTGATTCCCGAAGCCGGATCGAAATTTAGTCCCGGCATGTTAAATACGAATTTGACCGCGCTGTCGGGTGACGATGGCGGACTGGGGTGCGGCGGGAAAGCGCCCTACTGCGAAACGCTGAAGAAAGTAGACGAGACCCTGGCCGGCGCGCATGCGGCCGCCCTCGAGCTGAACTGGAAGCAATCCTCCGCGCTGGTTGCCGGCGCGGGGAGCAGTCTCGAATCGATTTTCGCGGCGGAACACGGCGCCGACGCATTTCATGACGAGCTTGTAGTCGTCAAGAAGCATATTGACCGAGCCCTCGCGCTGGCCGCCGGCTTCGAACAGACGGCGGAAGCGGATCGCGCCTACGTGGTCGCCGGCGAACCTTTCAAGATCAAAACTGCGAGGCGGTGCCGGCCCGATGTCTCCTGCGCGTTCGAGGATCCCGAGTTGGTGTTGCGAAATCGTCCGAAGCAAACGCAGACTGCCCACGCGGACGCAAACTCGGGGGATGCTGAATTTACGGTCACGCTTGGCGCTCAGCAGGCTAAGAGTGAATTTTTCGACGGGGATTTGCCGGAGCCATCGCCGCTGGTCGAAGCGGAACAGACCATGACGATCGCCGGATACAAGTTCGATGTGGATCAGCCGGTGACCCATATCGAGGCAACTTCGACGAGAGTCGATCGCGTGCCTCTCCGAATGGTCCCTGCGTACACGTTGATGGTCGAGCCCAAACAGGCCGTTGAGGTTTTGGAGAAGACGCACACCCCATTCGATATTTTGCTGCGCGTCCATTCCTATGCCACGCAGGCGCACAAGACCGAGGTGGGATTGGATTTGCCGCCGGACTGGACAGCGAGTAAGCGGGTGGAGCTGCAATTCGATGGCGCGGGCGATAAATACGCAAAGCTGACCGTGACGCCACCGGAGAAGCTTTCCGCGGGCAATTTCACAATCGCCTCCTATGCGAAGGTCGGAGACGAGAAGTTCACGACTTCGCTGGAGCCACTGCCGACTTTGCCGACGCAGTTGTGGAGCGAGCCGGCGACCTGCGTGGTGCATGCGTTCGCGATCGATGTGCCGGCAAACTTGCGCGTGGGTTACATCACGGCGGAAAGCGAGCCAGTGCCGGAGGCGTTGGAGCGGCTGGGCATTCGTGTGGAAATGCTGGATCCGGCCGCGCTGGCTTTCAGCAATTTGTCGCGTTTCAATGCGATTGTCGTGGGCGTGCGGGCCTACGAACTGCGGCACGATCTGCCGGGCGCCAACCAACGCCTGCTGGATTACGTTTCCAATGGCGGGACGCTCGTCGTCCAATACGAGCGCGATTTTGCATGGGACCGCACGCAATACGCCCCCTATCCCGCGAAGATCACTCCGCCGGCCGGCAGTCCGTTGCCGCGCATCACCGACGAAAATTCACCGGTGAAATTTCTAAAGCCCGATGATCCGCTGCTGAACACGCCGAACAAAATCACCCAGGACGATTTCAAGGGTTGGGTGCAGGAGCGTTCGCTGTATATGTGGACGCAATTCGACCCCAAATACACGCCACTGCTGGTGATGAACGACCCAGGCGAGCCGGATCAAAACGGCGCGCTGGTCTACACGCACTACGGTAAGGGAACCTACATCTACACGGGCATTGCGTTCTTCCGGCAACTTCCCGAAGGTGTGCCGGGGGCCTATCGCTTATTCGTGAATCTACTTAGTCCTTCGCAGAACGCTCCCTAGTCTCCGCGTATTCCGTGCGCGCGGGCGATTTTGCAGCTTGACTCCGCGCGCGCATCGTTGCCGGATGCGAAATCCTCGACGAAGCAAAATCCTGCCTCGCGGACCGCGTGCTATCCTTTCGCAAGCGAAACTCACTCTGGCTGAAAAGGAGATGTACATGAAGGAGAGAATGCGGCCGAATGCCGCGCGCGCGTTTCGCACAGGCCTGGGATTCGTGCTCTGCGTTGCGGTTCTATTTGCAGCCGCGGGTCAGGCTGCAGCGCAGCAGAAAAAAAACAAGAAAGACACGCCGGCGCCGGACAACGGCCCGGTAGTCCCCTTGAACGACGAACAGCAGATCGACTACACGATTTCGACCATGCTGGGAGCCTGGCAGGTGGGGGACATCGAAAAATTGCATTCGTGCTACGCCGACGACGTGGCCATCGTCAGCGCGGCGTACAATCCTCCGGCGATCGGCTGGAACACCTACCTTCCTCTATATCAGCAGCAGCGAGCGCGCATGCAGCAAGTCCGCATGGACAGATCCAACACCCTGATCAAGGTGAACGGAACTTCCGCATGGGCCACCTATCAGTGGGATTTCTCGGGGATCGTGGATGGGCAGCAGGTCGGCTCACAGGGGCACACGACTCTGGTGATGGAAAAGAGGAATGGGAAGTGGCTCATCGTCTTGAACCACACCTCGGCGACCGAAACACGCCCGGGAAATTCCGCCGCGCCCGCGCAGCCGCACTAGCACAGACGCTCACCGCCTTGAAACGCGGCCCCGTGCGGCCCGAGGCGTTCCGCCGCAATCGAATCGTCTAGAAGCTCTTCAGGCCTTCCCACAGCCACATGCCGACAATGACCAAAAGCAGTGCTCCCGCAGCAATGCCGCTGGTCTTGATCGGCTTCGACAACGATCCGATCCTGGCGATCAGCTCGCGCTGCTCTCTTGCCATATGTTCCTGGGCTGCATCGAGGAAGATCTGATCATCCTCGTGGCTGACCAGCAGGCTCCGCCAAATCAGCAAACCGATAAAGACGGCGGTGAGTGCTCCCCAGGCGAACAGCAGATAAAGGATGGGCCCCGTAAGCGCCGGCGATTCCATCGTGACCTCCCGTTGGATCCCAACCGCGGTGTTTGCCATGAGGGTGGAAACGGCAAACAAGGGGTATTTCGCTAATCTTCCGGGAGTATAGCACCATGGATTTGTATTTCCACTGCTTTGCATCGAAGAAACAGGTCCGGGAAAGCCGCGGGAAAGCAGTGGAATCTGAGCGGCCGATTCGTTGAAATGGACCGGGATGAGGATTCTATGGTGACCAAAAATCGTGTCGCGATTGTGACCGGGGCGGCGCAGGGTATCGGCAAGCGCACCGCGGAGTTGCTGGCCGAGCGTGGGTACAGTTTGGCGCTCAGCGATCTTCGCTCGCCTTCGGATACGGTGCGTGCGGTGGCCGCCTACGGCGCCGAAGTGATTGAATTTCTTGGCGATATCGCCGACGAAGCGGT
>JBEKWY010000241.1:0-5350 GCA_049512575.1 Candidatus Acidiferrum sp. | reverse complement strand
CAAGAACGACGATCAGCATTATCTGAATTGGTTTTTTCAAGGTATATCCCTCCGATTCGATCGGTCGATCCTACGCCAAAAACCGCCCGCCTCCCTTCGAACCTCAGGGTAAACGGAAAGCGGCGGATGTAATTGCACAACCTGAAGAGACGAGCGACACAGGCTGACGCGCAATGATTCTGGCCTGGCGCTTGTCTGAGTTCGAGACGTGAGTCCAGGCGCTGGACTTGCGACGCCGCGTTCGTCGCCCCGCTCACGCGTAATCGCTGCAAACACAGGGCTTCTGCGGAGAGGCTTTGGTATCTCAACTGCCATAACCAGCTATAGGCAGGGGTTTCAGCTACCTGCGGCTCGGGGATTTCAGTTCCACCGCGAAACGAAAAGGGCCATGAGCCAAAGATGGTTTTGTAGGCTCCCGTTGACGCCGACTTTGTCGCAAGGCCCCAGCCGGCGTTCGTCACATTCCGCATAAGGATGAGGTCTTGCAAATGGCATTTGCGCACAACGGAAATTTGGGATCTGCTTCTCGCAAAAGTCCTACCATCTCGCATCTGTTTTTGACTGCCATCGAAACTTCTGTGCACGCTGATGCCGATGGATCACGTGCCGCAAAGATAGGCGGATGGTTCTTGAGATTCGCAGCGCTGGCGGTGTTGGCGCTTCTGATACCGCGAATTTCGTTCGCCACTGGACTCTCATTCCAAGGTGTCGTCTCCGCGCTGAGCACCGGTTCGGTGACGCTTAGCTTGCCGGCGGACATGACCGTCGATACGGCCGGAAATGTCTACATCGCGGATACCGGCGACAACCAGATCGTGAAGGTTACTCCGCAAGGCGCTGCGTCTGTGTTCGCGATCAGCGGTTTGGGGACGGCACTGAACTCCCCGACGGGCGTTGCCATCGATGGTTCGGGCAATTTGTACATCGCCGATTCGGGGAACAATCGCGTCGTGGAAGTTACCCCGGCGGGAAGCGGATCCGTCGTGGATACCAGCGCTGTGACGATGAATTCGCCGCGAGGCGTGGCGCTGGACCCATCGGGAGACATTTTTATTGCGGATACCGGAAACAACCGGATCGTGGAAGTGCCCGCAGGAGGCGCCGCCGCGGTCTTCAGCATCACCGGGCTGGGCACGGCTCTCAGTGCTCCGACCGGCGTGGCGGTGGATGCATCGGGAAATCTTTACATCGCCGATTCTGCGAACAACCGCATCGTGACTGTGACCGCCGGCGGGACCGCGGGTTCGGTTCTCACGATCAACGGCCTGGGCACGGCTCTGAGCAATCCCACAGGCGTGGCTGTCGATAGCGTGGGGAATGTCTATATCGCGGATACAAGTAATAGCCGTGCAGTCACGGTGGACGCGAGCGGGAATGGTTCCGTTGTGAACACCGGCTCCGTGACTCTAGGGCAGCCAAAAGGAATCGCCGTAGACATTTCCGGCATCCTCTATATCGCGGATACCAGCCATAGCCGCGCTGTCGCCGTGGCGATGTCGGCGGTCGGATTTGGCCATGCTCAAATGGGAACGTCCAGCGCGATCACATTGACACTGCCCTTCAGCATTGGATCCACGACGCTGGGCGCGGTGAAGGCTTTCACTTTTGGCGCGCAGAGCCTCGACTTCACGGTGGCCAGCGGAAATACGTGCACCTCGGGAATATCGGATACCAGTTGCTCGGTAAATATTCAGTATTTGCCTACGGCTCCCGGTTTGCGCCGTGGCGCGGTCGTGCTCTACGACACCGCCACTCCCCCAAATCCGATGCTTACGGTGCCGCTGTATGCGTTCAGCGATTCACCGTTAGCGGCGATGTCCCCGAACGTAGCGACCGTAGTGAACACAGGAGGGGTAACCACCAGCTTTCCGTTCCAACTGGCGATCGACGGAGTGGGAAACATTTATTCCGGCAACTATGAAGGCGCTAATGTCGTGGAGGTCCCGGCTGGCGGCGGAAGCGCGTCAGTGGTCAACACCGGTGGCGAGACGTTGCAATACCCAACGGGCGTGGCATTGGATGGGGCCGGCAATCTTTTCATTGCAGACAATGTCGCGAATCAGATTTTCGTGGTGACGCCGGGTGGGGCTGGTTCGGCGCTGAGCATCAATGGCCTGAGCACGCCGATCAACGGACCCACGGAGCTGGCCTTTGACGCAGCTGGCAATCTCTATATCGCGGATTGGCTGAACGGCAGGATTGTGAAAGTGTCATCCCTGGCGGTAGCTGGATCGACTTCGGCCGGCAACGGCACCGTCATTAGTACCGGAAGCTATTCATTCCCCGGCGGCACCCTGACTGGCGTTGCGGTGGACCTCGCCGGAACCATTTATATCGCCGACCGGTCCAACAATCGAGTGGTACAGGTAACAGCGTCGGGCGTGGCTTCGCTGTTGGCACCTTCCGGCATCACGTTCAACAATCCCCAAGGTGTAGGAGTGGACGGAATGGGGAATATCTACGTCGCGGATTCGGGCGACAACCAAATCGTGCAGATAACGACGGCGGGCGTTGCGTCTGTGGTGCAAGTGCCGGGCCTGACGAACCCTTCCGCGCTCAGCGATCCGTTTGGGGTCAGCGTCGATGCGAGCGGCGACGTGTTTATTCCTGATTCGGTCAATAATCGCATCGTGAAGGTGGACGTCACGGGGGGAAATCTCAGCTTTCCGACAACTACTGTGGGTTCAACCAGCAGCGCGGAGACGGTCACGGTGACGAACCTGGGCAACGAATCGCTGGTTCTAGCCGCGGCCCCGACATACACGCCTAACTTCTCGGAGAATGGCGGCGATACGAGTTTGTGCGCGCTGAACACTTCGGTTGCGCCGGGGACGACGTGCGACGTGTCGGTGGAGTTCACGCCGCAAAGCGCGGGAAGTCTCGCCGCCAACATCGTGGTGACGGACAATCAACGGAACGCCAGCAATTCCACGCAGCAGATCGCGGTCAGCGGAACCGGCGTTATCGTACCGATTACACCCACGATCGACTGGACGCAACCTTCACCGATTACTTATGGCACCAATTTGAGCGGAGTCTTGAATGCCTCGGCGATGAATGGGTCGGCGACCGTGGCTGGGAGTTTCACGTATACGGCTACGCCGCAGGGCGGGAGCGCGAACGCGGTGACCGCCGCGACCGTACTGGGCGTGGGCAGCTACACGCTCACGGCGGCATTTACGCCAACGGACACGACCCACTACAACTCGGCAAGCGGCAGCGTAACACTGACGGTTGGCAAAGCAACTCCGGCGATTCTGCTGAGCTCATCGGCAACCTCCGTGCCGCTGAATACGGCGGTCACGTTTACGGCTCGGCTGTCGTTCTCGACGGGAACGCCGACTGGATCAGTGAGTTTTTACGATGGATCGACCTTGCAGGGTACTGGAACGCTCGCTCAGGGCGTGGCGACTTACACGGCCGCGAGTTTAACGGTGGGAACGCACTTGATCACAGCCGCCTACGGTGGAGACGGTAGCTTTTTGGCGGTTACCAGCGCGGTCTTGACGGAATCGGTTGGCAGAACTGCGTCGAGCGTCACGCTGACGTCCTCGGCAAGTTCGGTGATCGTGACAACCGCCGTGACCTTCAAGGCGACTGTCGCTGCTTCCACCGGCACGCCGAGTGGATCGGTCAGCTTCTACGATGGAACCACATTGCTTGGTTCGGAGGCGCTTGCCCAGGATACCGCGACCTATACGACGTCGACCCTGGCGACCGGTACGCACTCGATCACGGCGGTCTACGGCGGAGATAGCACGTTCGCGCCAGCGACCAGCACGGCGCTGACGGAAATCGTGGAGGATTTCACTTTGGTCGTCTCAAGCGGGATGTCAATGGTGTCGCCCGGAGAAACCGCCAGCTACGGGCTAAAGGTGAATCCCGCAGGTGGTTCGACACTGCCAGCCGCAGTGACGTTGACTGTGAGCGGCGTGCCAACGGGTGCGGTGTCCACGATTACGCCGGCAACGGTGGCCGCCGGAACTGGTCCGGCAAGCGTCGCGCTGGCGGTGCAAGTGCCGAGCCAGACGGCGTCCCTTGGTCGCAGCGAACTACTGGCATTCAAGCTTTCGCCCATGATGGTGGGAATGCTACTGCTGCCCTTCGGCGGGAGGATTCGGCGAGCGGCTGGCAAGCACGGACGCGCCGCGGCATTGCTGCTGTTCGCGGTGGTGGTAATCCCCTTGGCGGGACTCGCCGGCTGCGCGTCTCACAACACCAGTTCCCTGGCCACCCAGCAGCAGAGTTACACGCTGACCGTGACGGCGACTTCGGGAACCGTCTCGCACTCTGTGACGCTTAAGCTGATCGTGCAATAGAGCGTCCGAGAAATCTCGGACTCTGCTGGATGGCGACGAAGAACTAAAAATCGGGTTGTTTGCCGATCTAAGGGATCAATCTCCAGCTATTTCCTGCTCCTGTGATTGCCAGCTATCGGTGGCCAATCGGGATTGTACGAGTTCGGGTGGGATTTCCGCGTGTTCGTTGCGCAACTGCGCTTCGAGGGCCGCGAGTTGAGCCTCGATGTCTTGTTGCACCTTGCGCTTGCGGATGACTTCTTCGCGATAACGTCGCAGGAAATAGTCGATGGTCTCGACGCGGATCCTGATGGAGCCGGAAGGCTTGTTTTCGTCGAGGTCCTTGAAGCAGAAGTAAGGGGTGCCGGATTGCTCGATGATGCCTTCGACGACACCGTAGATAGGCGCGTCGTGTCCACATTTGAAGCTGGAAATTTCGAGAGCCACCAGATTGGGATGGCGAGCCGCGAACTTGGCGGCCCAAACTTTGTGGTTGGTACTGCAGGAATACGAGTTCTTCCAGGCGTCGGTGATGTCGAGCGGGCTGGTGATTACGCCGGCCCTTACCTCTTCGCCAAAAAGCCTTTCGAGCAAGTCCTCGTCGAGCGGCAGCGTATTCTGAGAAAAGATGGGGTAACCGAGCTTCTGGAATTCTTCGAGGATCTCGTGATTGAGTCCGGGATCGTGGTGATAGGGACGCGCGAGCATGACGATGCCGATGCGGTCTTCGCGCTCGAGCTGGTCGAGAACCTGGCGCGCGCGCTTGCGAATGTTGTCCTCGTAGTCTTTCAGTGCGGCAAATCCTGATTCCACGGCGCGCTGGTTTTCTTCGGGAGAGAGGCCAAGGACCGGCTGCCACACCTGCAGCATCTGGTAGGCGAATAGTTTGCGATCCGCGAAATTGAGGACCGGATCGATGTATTTCAGGTTGGCTTCGCCGAAGACGTCGTTCTCTTTGGTGAAAGCGGCCTTCACGGTTTCGGGAGTAGCGGTCACGGTGGGGCAAGCGTTTGCGCCGACAATTTTCACCAAGGGGGAATGCAGAACGTCGT
>JBEKWY010000240.1:0-5366 GCA_049512575.1 Candidatus Acidiferrum sp. | reverse complement strand
CCCATCAGACGACCGGAAAGAAGGTTTACTTCACGCTGTTGCTAGGCACCCAAGGCGCCTTACGGGGCGTGCCGGTGCAGATCCGCTATCAACCGAACTGGTGGTTCCAGGTCGTCCTGAACCTGCTTCCCAAGGCCGAACCGTCGCAAGAACACGCCAGCTAGTTGCGCGGATGCGCCCCACGCGCCTCAATCTCAATTGGCATTCACTTCCCAGATCACTCAGACACGCTGCGCGACGATTTGCCGCGCCGCGTTCGTGACCAGTCCCGCATCCTCGGTGCCGCTAACAATCCTCTCCAGCGATCCCTCGATCGAATCGATCTCCCTTGGATCGAAGGACTGGCTGGCAAACTCGTCGTGACGCCACGTTCGCAAATTTGCCAGGTGGAGTTCGGCCAGCGATTTGGCGGGCCTTTCGACAATATGACGCCTGCTTTCGGTCAAGCGCCATCCGGTGTTCTTGAAGAACGCGTCCAGCACGCCGCCGACGCGCAGTGTCTGGCCGTAATGCTCTTGCAGCCTGGCCACCAGTTCATAGTACCGCCGCAAACGGGGATGGTCCGTTTCCAGCGATTCCGTCTCGTAAACGATCAGCAGTCCGCTCGGCGCCGCTATGTTCGCCCACGTTCTAAGCACCTCACCGGGTGCGCGCAGGTGTGTCAACAAGAACCGGCACAACATGACGTTCGGCGCCGCCACCGGAAACGGAGCGCTAACGATGTCATGCACCTGAAATTCCAGACGCGCATCACTGTTATTGCTCCTGGCCTCCGCAACGTAACGTTCGGAGGCATCAAGCCCAACCGTCCGCTCCGCATCCAGGACCTCCCGAAGCAGGCGCGTCGACCAGCCGGGACCGCACCCGAGATCTACGGCGAGATGTGGCGAATGGGCTCCGCTGCGTTCCAGCAATTCGCGCGTTTCAGGCTCATACAACTCGGCAAGTCGCCGCAGCCTTGCGCTCGCTTGATCGTTGTCTCCAAACGTGTAATTTTTCGCTGCCATGGATCCCATTTTGAATTTGGCGCAGCGAAGCTTATCCGCCGAGGACGAACCTAACGCCCTAGTCTTCCGTCAAAAAACTTCGCCATCCCATCCAGCGCTTCTTTCGTCTCCGGCAACTGGTAGTGATACCAGAACGCATGCGGCAGTGCTTCATAGACGACGAGCTGCGCGTCATCCCCGGCCCGCAGCAACGCTCGATGAAACATCGCCGTATCGCTCAGCAATAGATCGCGCGTGCTGGTCACCAACAGACTCGGCGGCCACCCTTTCAAGTCCGCGAAAAGCGGCGACAGCACCGGATCCTTGCGGTCGGTACTGCCGGCATACGCATCCTCGGGCGGATTGTTGGGATCGCGCGGCGCCAGCCTCCCCGGAAATCCGTCCAGCGCGAACAATTCCTGCGAATCTGTAGGCCGCGTGTAGTCCGGATGCACCGAGAACATCCCCAGCGCCCTGGGCAGCGGCAACCCCGACTGCTTAAGCCGCGCCGCCACCTCCGCCGTCAACGTCGCTCCCGCCGAAGTGCCAAAAATCCCGATGTTCCCCGGCTTGTAGGTTTTCAGCAGCTCCTTGTACACCGCCACCACATCATCCACCGCCGCAGGAAACGGATTCTCCGGCGCCAGCCGGTAGTACACCGACACCACTTTGATCTTCGCCAGATTGCAAATCGGCACGCCTTCGATCAGCGAACCCGAATCCGAGTTGAACCCGCCCCCGTGAAGATTGATCAGCACGCGGTTACGGTTCGCCGCCGGTGCCTCCAGCGGCGTAATAATGTCGGTGCGCACTCCGGCGGTTGTGGTCTCCTCCAAATTCACCGGGTACAGTCTCCGCGCCTCCGCCGACTGCCGCTTCCGCCACTCATCGGTAGCCGTCCGCCTCTGCTCCAAGGTCTGCGGCGCGTTGCTCTTCTGCGTCAAAGACGCCAACCACTTCTGCGCCTCCGGACTCACCGTCGACGGCATCGGCACCACCCGGGTAATGTGCGCCGTCCCATCCGCATCGAACGTAGCCCCATCGGTCGCAGCCACCGTCCCGGACTGTTTCGCGGGCCCAGTCTGATAGCACCCCGTCCAAAGCGCGCAGACCAACGTCATTCCCCACAACAACATACCGGCCACGCCATTTTTTCGAGTCACCCGAAATCCTCCTATCCAGCTCAGCAAGCCAAAACCTGGCTCCGACTAACGCCCATTGAGGAATGTCAATTCTTAAGCCCAAGCAAAATTTTACTTGACAAAAGCCGAAAGTGTTATATAATGGGTATCAGTAGAGTTCCGTTACATAGCCTCCCGGTCTTTTCCCATTTTGGAACGTCTCGGCCAGCCTCCCCTTCGATTCGGTCGCCGCAGGCGCTTTCTGAAAAGCGATCGACTCCACAATACCTGAAGCCTCCGGCTACTTGTCTGTCGCAAACAGCGATCCGAGTGGAGAGTTTGCAAAGGCTTGTGGACACGAGAATAGGACCGAACCGGCGCGCTCCTAACCCTTTTACAATGAGTGGATTATGTCCCCGCGTCCCAAGAAGCCTCTATTGAGAACGACGCAGGCAACAAATAAGCGGAGTCGGCCACTGCGTAAGATGCGCCCCTTAGGGCATCCCGATCGATCGAAGCATGGACGGACGCGTCCGTCCTTCCTTCGCGGTTTTGCACTCAGCCCTTCGGGGCGTAATAGCCTTTGCGCGCCAGCACCTTATAATCGTGGTTCGACATATCCACCTTGATTTTCCGGAACCTGCCGTCGTGCGTGTTGTTCGTGGGGTAGTAGCCCAGGGTGTACTGGCTCCGCAGCTCTTCCGATATCTGGTCGAATGCCTCGGCCAAATGTTTCTCTGAATTCGCCACGATCATGCGCCCTCCGGTCTCCTCGGTCATCTTGCTCGCCGCGCGCTGATTTCCCCCGAAATGGGGGTCGGCGACCAGCAAAATGTGGATTACCGTATCCGTGCGCTGCGCCGCTTCAATGGCCTCCTCGATGCGCACCTTGCTTCCTTCGTCCTGCGCGTCGGTAACCACCACGATGGCTTTGCGCCCGGCTTCCGTATTCAGCTTCTCGTTGCAAGCGAGATAAACCGCGTCGTAGAAAGCGGTTCCGGTCACGTGGCTGGTTGGCACTGGCCCAGGATTGATCATCCCGCCGCTCATCGGCGTATTGATCCGCGTCTTGCGTATCGCCCGGTCCAGCTGCCCTCGGTCGTCGGTGAAGTCCGAAAGCAGGTCCACGTCGGTGTCGAACGACATCACCAGGGCTTCATCGCCCTTCTTCAAAACGCGGTCGAGGAAGCGGCCTCCCATGTCCTGTATCCCGCCAAGCATGAATTGTTCGCTTCCCGACGTATCCAGAAGCAACGCCAAGGTGATCGGCAGCGTCACTTCTTTAGAGAAGAAGGCGATCTGCTGATCCTGGCCATCTTCCTGCAGCTTGAAATCTTCTTTCTTCAGGTCCGTGACGATGCGCTTGCTTTTGTCGCGCACCGTCGCGAACACGTTCACCAGGTTGACTTGGGTACGGATCACCGGGCCCTGCGATTGCGGGTCTTGCGGCAACGCCGGTATCGCCAGGGCGACCGAGACGACCACTGCCGAAACCGATAGGACACTGGCCGCCAGCAATTTCTTCACTGAACGCATGTATACTTTCCTTGAACCGAGATGCCCGGCACGAAGTCGCTCGACGCTGGGATGCTTCCGCTAGCGTAGGATGCCGCGAAGTGGCGCAGGGGATGCTGTGTCGCAATCCGCCAGAGCGGCATCAAAACAAAAGAAGTTTGGCCCGAGGACGATGAAAAGTCTACGAAAAATAGCGGTCGGAACGAGCGTCACCCTGATGCTGGCGCCCTGGGTCTATCTGGCGGCCCAGACTCCGCAGTCGTCGGGCCCATCGCCGGCCTCTTCGTCACCGTCACCGTCTGCGTCGATGCGCCAACCCACCGCTCCTTCGCTGAGCGACGCGCAGGCCCGCATTACCGTTAATTCCAACCTCGTGGTCCTTCCCGTAACCGTCAAAGACCACTCCGGCGAGCTCGTTCCCGACCTCCGCCGCGACGAATTCCGCGTTTTCGAGGACAACGTCGAGCAGCACATCGACGTGTTCACCGCCGAAGCTTTCCCGCTCTCGATGGTCATCCTGATCGACAACGACCTCAAAGACAAAGACGCCGAAAAGGTGCAAGCCAGCCTGGATGCCATCATCGGCGGCATGAGCACCGACGACGAAGCCTTCGTCTGCCGCTTCGACCAGTTTTTTCACCCCGGCAAGGGTTTTACGGCCGACCAGGACACCCTGTTGAAGGAACTCAAGCGCACCAATCTCGACACCGAGCCCAGCGTCGGCACGCCCAGCGGTCCTTTCAGCGGCCCGACGATCAACAATCATTCCGTCATCGACGACTCCTCGATCGACAAATCAACGCAGATCATCAAGGGGCAGCCGACCAAAGCCCTCGACGACGCGGTTTTTGCCGCCGCCCAGCTCCTGCACGACCGCCCACGCAGCCGCCGCAGGGTGATCTTGCTGATCTCCGACGGTGTTGATGGTGGCAAGAAGTTCAATAAAGTCAGCTCCGAGGACGTCATCAAGGCACTGCTCCACGAAAATATCACGGTCTACAGCATCGCCGTTCCCAGCGCCTACCTGGAACGCAAGCTTTCTCCGATCGACCGGACCCGCTCACCACTGATCCGCTATGCGGACCACTCCGGCGGCGAGGTCTATCACGCCACGAAAGAGCATAGCTTTGAGGAGTTTTACTCGCGCCTGACCGAAGAGGCCCGCAACCAGTACACCCTCGCCTACGTGCCGCGCGGCACCAACCCTTCCGCCGAGTATCACACCATCGAAGTCCGCGTGGAGCGCCAGGGTCTCGACATCAAGACCCGCGAAGGCTATTACGCCGGCCAGGTTCCGGCCGCGCAAATCCAATAGGCGGCACCACACGCCACCCGCCCGATGATTCGCCGGAGCTCGAGTGCTCCGCCACTCCGCGTCGTACCGATTTTTTTCCAGTATTGCGCGGATTATTCTTGACACCCGCGTCCGGCACTCGTATACGAAGCAGAGAGGGCGTCCGCGGCAACGCGAGCTCCCTCGAGAACGACGCTAGAGGGAGACCCGCCATGAAGAAAAAGGGTAAGAAGGACGAGAAGGCCCCGAAAAAGGGCAAGTAGCAATCACTCGGTATCCGCACGGAAAAGGGCGCTGCGACACTCGCGGCGCCCTTTTCTTTTGTAAGGTCGCAATCAGGTGTTATGCGGCTAGCGACGACGCAGGCGTTGAAGTTGCCTCCTGCAGGGTTCCTTCGTGACCTCTGTGTTCCGGTCTCTGCGTCATCTGTGTTAATTCCGACTCCGAGCC
>JBEKWY010000239.1:0-5452 GCA_049512575.1 Candidatus Acidiferrum sp. | reverse complement strand
CCAACCGACTCCACAGTTCTTATCCAGGGAGAAACCGGCACCGGCAAAGAGTTAATCGCGCGCGCAGTTCACGACACCAGTTCGCGGTACGGTCGCCCTTTCGTAAAGCTGAATTGCGCTGCCATTCCCTTCGATCTGTTGGAGAGTGAACTTTTTGGCCATGAGAAGGGCGCTTTCACAGGGGCCATCGCGCCAAGGGTCGGTCGCTTCGAATTGGCCGACAAAGGGACCCTCTTCCTAGATGAGGTCGGAGATATTCCATTGGCACTGCAGCCCAAACTGCTGCGTGTTCTGCAAGAGCAGGAGTTTGAGCGATTGGGCAGCACACGCACTCGCCAAGTCGACGTTCGGCTCGTGGCTGCGACCAACCGAAACTTGGAGGACATGGTGAAGCGCAACGAATTTCGGAGCGACCTCTACTACCGTCTGAATGTGTTTCCGATTTCGCTGCCACCGTTGCGGGCGCATAGCGAAGACATTCCCGCGTTAGTGGAACACTTTGTCGAAATGTATGCCCGTCGGATGGCTAAACAAATCGACCGCATTTCCTCAGAAACGATGTCGGAGCTTATCTCGTACTCATGGCCCGGGAACATTCGCCAACTCCAGAACTTTATCGAACGGAGCGTAATTCTTAGCGCGGAGAATGTCCTGCTTCCGCCGAGCCTGAAGGCCGCAGGCGAGGCCCCGGCGGAGTGCCAGTCCCAGGAGGTAGGGTACGGCCCGGCTGTTCCATTTGTTAGAACGCGCGCTGACAGAGAGCGTGACATTATCGAGGCAGCTCTTGCAGAGAGCGGCGGACAGGTCGCTGGCCCCAAGGGGGCAGCGGCAAAGTTGGGGATTCCGCGCCAGACACTCGATTCGAAGATTGCAAGCCTGGGCATCGATAAACGGCGTTTTCAAAATCTAACTCGATATGCTCAGTTACTCAGAGCCTTCGTGCCCGCAACCGCTGACGAAACACGATAGCGTGTATGAGGGGACCGTCCTTCATTTCCAGCAAGCGAGATACCTGCTCGCCATTTCTTTGAGCTCTGCTCGATGATGTTTGTGAAGGTTGTCGGGATCATGCCCGAACACTCCTGTAGTTTTGCGCTGCGCGCAATCTTCTTCAGTGATAGTTCGAATCCCATCATTTTTGGCATGAGCGTGGACTCGTTTTGATCGGCATCACAAGCTAAGCCTGCTCCTTCACGTTCTGATCCCTTCCCTCTGAAATTTCGGCACTTCAGAATTTTCGGCACGCTCTTACGCAGCAAGAGCAGTGGATTCAGCGCCATCGCATTGGCCGCTCGATTGCATTTGTATCGGGCGGTTGTCAAGAGTTTGAGGAGTAGTTATGGCAGTACACAAATTGCGCAGGTCGATTCTTTCGTTGAAGAGCTGGCTGTTCACGCCCGCGACGAAAGCCGATCGGTTTGGCCGCGCGGCTGAGGTACATGCCGACGCACTCATCATCGATCTCGAAGATGCCGTCGCCCTCTCGGACAAGCAGAAGGCTCGCACTGCCGCTCTTCTATACCTTGAGCAGCCCGCCGGAAGTAGGTTGCCCGGCGCGCTTCGAATCAATGCCCCTGTAGCTCGTACGGGAATTGAAGACTTGCACTCGCTTCTCGAATCTTCAGCTGCGCCGGATTACATCATTCTGCCGAAGTGCGATTCTCCTGCGTTCATTCGCATGGTGCGGACGCTGCTCGACCAGGCTGCGAAAGACACAGAGATCATCGCCCTTATCGAATCGGCAAAAGCAGTCGAGGCATTACCCGACATCGTGGGCAGCGAAGTCAGACCGGTTGCCCTGATGTTCGGAGCGGCGGACATGGCAGCAGATCTTGGCGCGAAGACGACGTGGGAAACGTTGTTTTTCGTCCGATCGCGCATCCGCCAGGTCGCTGCGTCGGCAGGTGTCGTTGTCGTGGATTCCCCCTTTTTTGACATCGCTGACTTGGAAGGGCTGAAGAGGGAAACGAAGGCCGCAGAGGATTTAGGATTTCACGGCAAGGCTGCAATCCATCCAAAGCAAATCTCCATCATTAATGAGGTTTTTACTCCCACTGCAGAAGAGGTCGCGAGAGCGCGTCAGGTCTTGAGGGTGAATCAGCAAGGAGTGGGATCTGTCGATCATCAAATGGTGGATGAAGCGGTTGCGCGCAAGGCTAGGCTCGTTCTCGAAAGGGCGGGTATTTCTACTGCAGATTTAGTTACTGGGTAGAAGGCGAAGCGCAATGGCGAAGTAAGGAGGTCGAATGGAGCACACAAAGGGAGAAGTTATGGAAAAGACACTCTCGGCATATCGGCAATTAAGCCCAAAACGTTACCGAGAAACATCCGGTCTCTATTACGAGGATTTTGAAATCGGCGACACATTCGAGCACCGTCCGGGCCGGACCATTCTCGACGTAGATAACACCTGGTTCACGCTGTTAACCATGAACACTCAAGAACTCCATTTCGACGCTACCTATGCGGCCAAGACGGAGTGGAAGAAACCCCTCGTGGATTCGACCTTCACGCTTGCCCTACTGACTGGCATGAGCGTGCGCACGGTGAGCGCTAAGGTTGTTGCCAACCTAGGCTGGGACAAAGTGAAAGCGACGCACCCCGTGTTCGCGGGCGACACGCTTTACGCAGAATCAACCATCCTGTTCAAACGCGAATCGAAGAGCCGACCCACGCAGGGAATCGTGACGGTCTCCACTCGAGGTGTGAATCAGGATGGGGTGGAGGTGATGAGCTTCGAGCGCACCATGCTGATCTACAAACGAGGCCACTCGCCAGAGGCTGCTGCGAACTACTAATCGGATCCGCATTGCGTTGATCGGAGAAATCATGGCGTACAAAAGTCGACATAAAGCAACGCTTACCGACAGCCACGCTCCTGTCCAGAAGGTCGGTAGCAATAGCACACATCTAGAGGTTAAGAGGTTGCCTTCAAAATACGCAGTTCTCCTGGCGGCAGCTATTGTTTTCCTCGCAGCAAGTGCACGGGGACAAGAAACCAATGGACCTCAAGGTCCCGAGGTCGCCGCTGGGTCCGGCGCGGCGAGTGACACGAACGCGGCGAATAACCCGGTTAATCCACAGCTCACGATTGATCTGCAAAATTACGTCATTCCTTCCCCGGAAGGATATCCAGGCAGCGTTGGTGACCAGGGGCTGTTCCGAGTGTCGGTGCCGATGGACTTGTTCGGTCTCCATCAATTCGTACGCACAATCCTGCCGATCAACACGCCCGTGAGTACACCAGGCGGACCGACCGCTGGAGTTGGAGATCTGACGGTCTACGACTTGGTGCTTTCCAAAGTGCACGGAATCACGATCGGAGTCGGGCCGGTTATTGCGGCGCCAACGGCGAGAAGTGAAGCCTACGGTTCTGGGAAATGGCAGGCCGGCGCTGCGGGAATTGTGCTCAAGCCCTTCAACTGGGGATTGTTGGGCGTACTCATCAACTACCAGCACTCTTTCTCCGGGAACAGTTCAAGCCCTGTCGGCCAGGTAACAACCGCACAACCAATTGCTCATTACAACTTCCATCATGGCTTCTACCTGCGGTCTACGGGAGTGTGGACATTCAATAGTTTCACTCACGTCCAGTACATCCCTCTTGGATTCGGTGCCGGCAAAGTATGGAAGCGTTCAAATGGCGACTTAGTGAATTTCTACATCGAGCCGCAATACTCCGTATACCACACCGGTGTCGTGTCGCCTAAATGGCAGATCTTTGCCGGCGCGACGTTCAAGTTTCCGTTGGGAAAACGATAAGAAAAGAGACGCGCTATCTCGTTGAACGGAGAAATGATGTCTTACGAACGCCAATACAAGGCAAAACTTGCCGACAGCCACAGCGCCATCGAGCAGATCGCCAGCAACAGTATCGTCGCGATAGGCCAGGCAGTGTGCCAACCGCCAGCACTGATGGAAGCACTTGCGGCTCGTGCGGAGGCTGGCTCCGTCGATAACGTGAAGGTGTACTACATGCACGCGGAAGAGAACATGAAGAAGTCTCTCCTGCGCTACGAGTTGATGGGCCGAATCAAGCCCTATTGCATGTTCCTGCAGGAGGCCGAACGAGGTCTTATCAAGCAGGGACAAGAGGATGGGGATCGTAAGGTCGTGTACTACGTGCCTAACTCGTTCAGCCAGTCGGTCCGCTTCTTCACAGAGCACATTCCTGTCGACACGTTTCTGGTCACCGTGTCGCCCATGGATCGGAACGGGTATTTCACCTTCGGAACCAATAACGATTACACCAGTACAGCGGCGCGCACGGCCAAGCGGCTGATCGTGGAAGTCAACCGGCATATGCCGCGCGTCTACGGCAGTTCTGCACTGCATATCTCGGAAGTGGATGCCATTGTGGAAAACGATGCTTCGCTACTGACTCTGACTGAGCGACCGATTCAGGAGCACGAGCGAAAGCTCGGGCAGCGTATCGCTGAACTTGTTCCTGAACATGCCTGCCTCCAAATCGGCGTGGGTGGAGTCCCCAGCGGAGTCTGCGATGCACTAGTGGACCGCAAGGATCTGGGCATTCATACCGAAGTGCTCAACCCAGCCCTGGCACAACTGATTCAGAAAGGGGTGGTCACCAATCGATGGAAGAAAATAAACCAGGGAAAGTCCGTCTTCACCTTCGCCATGGGGGATCAATCCTTTTATGACTTCCTGCATGACAACCTCGCGCTCGAAAGCCACCCCGTAAATTACGTGAACGACCCCGCCGTGATCGCCCAGAACGACAACGTGGTGTCGGTCAATTCAACGATTGAAATGGACCTGACGGGAGCCTGCAACTCGGAATACGTGAAGGGCCATCAGTTCACTTCCACCGGCGGACAACTCGACTTTGTCAGAGGTGCCTATGCGTCCAAAGGAGGAATGTCGTTCATCGCCTTCGAGTCTGCGATCAAGGAGGGCAAGATCAGCAAAATTGTGCCTCGGCTTTCCGGTCCTGTCACGACACCTCGCACCGATGTTCATTACGTAGTTACCGAAAACGGCGTTGCCAATCTGAAGGGGCTCTCCTCTACGGAGAGAGCACAGGCTTTGATCGCACTGGCGCACCCCGCGTTCCAGGACGGGCTCACGGCAGCGGCCAAGGAGCATCACCTGCTGTGAGTCTGAAGAATTTTAAAACCGGAGAGGCCAATATGAAGGACCGATGCATACATCCGAACGCAACCGCTATCGATTCCGATGTCTTTAGCGAGATCTTCGCCACGAGTGCCATGCGAGAAGTGTGGTCGGACCGATCGCGAATACAGAGCTACCTGGATTTCGAGAAAGCTCTGGCTTTAACGCAGGCGCATCTGGGCGTCATCCCAAAAGACGCGGCTGAAGAGATCTCGCTGCACTCCAACGTGTGCGAGATGGACTTCGGGAAGTTGAAGGATGCAACCGAGCACATCGGCTACCCTGTGCTACCAGTCGTTCAGCAGTTAACTGCGCTTTG
>JBEKWY010000238.1:0-5817 GCA_049512575.1 Candidatus Acidiferrum sp. | reverse complement strand
GGCGTGGGCGACGTGCACGCCCAGACGGTGCAGACCATCAAAAATATCGAGGCGGCGCTGGTGAAGGCTGGCGCGGGGTTGCAGGATGTCGTTCGCACGCGGATTTTTGTGACCAATATCGCCGAGTGGGAGAAGGTTGGGCGGGCCCATGGTGAATTCTTTGGGGCGATTCGCCCGGCAACCAGCATGGTGGAGGTGAGCAAGCTGATTTCCCCGGAGATGCTTGTGGAGATCGAAGCGGATGCGGTGGTAAGTGGTAAAGACGCTTTCCCAAATTGGTGCGGCCCTGGTTCGCAGGAAGCGCCGGGTTCCCCGGCGCTTTCGTCTTTTAAGACCACAAATTAAGAATGAAGGAAGGACGGACGCGTCCGTCCATGCTTCAACGCTGTTGCTGTTAACGGGTTTATTTTCAATAACTTACGGATACAAAATCCAGTAAGTCCCTTAGATTCAATACCCTAACCTCGCGCCTCCTGGCCTTCCCGTCGCCTCACCTGTCGGGTCAGGGCAGTTGCCTCAGGTGCTTGCCTCTCGGATCGGCGCACAACCAGGACGTGCCCGCGCTGCCTACCTGTGCGATTAGTAGGTTACGCGCACCCGATACTTGAGGACGGAGGTGCCGTTCTTATCCACCGGGACCTGGAATTGGGCGGCGAAGGCCGCCGTCTTCGTAAATTTATATGACGACGAGAGCATTTCCCAGCTGCCCCCAATCGGTTCGTTGACCTCGACCGCGATGGGCGCGTCTTTGTGGTTGCGCAGCGTGATTTCGAATTCCATCTCGTAGACCTTGTCCGCGATTTTCTTGAAGTCGGTTTGTTTGTGTTCGGCGACCACGTCGAAGGCGTTGCCGATGTGAATGGTGACGAATTCGTCTTTGGGCGTGTGCCCGATGTGGTCTTCGCCGACGAACAAGATGCCGCCCTTGGAATCTTTTTGGTAGACGCGGACATTGCCGGCCGGGAGGGGCATGCCTAAACCAGCCTTCTCTTCGTTCTTGAATTTATAGAAGACCATCACGGGATCTTTGAGCGAAGAACTTGGATTCTGGTAGTTGTGGTAGTAGAAGTTCTGGCCATTCACCTGGAATAGTTTTTCGACCGGGACGCCGCTCCCCTGCAGCAAGCTGATCTGCTTGGTTTCCTTGTCTTCCACCGATGTGCGGCGGCCCAGCGTGTAGAGATGATATTCCGAGAAATTCTCCTGCTGGAATTGGGGGGCAGCGCCCACGTCCTTTCTCAGCGCCGCGCCCATCAATGCGCCACCGGCGCCGCCGCCGGGAAGTCGATTCAGGTCGCCAGCCACGAGTTGCAGGCGGGCGTTGTGAAACGCGGTGCCGCTGTTGTTGGTCAGCGTCACCCAGCCGTCGAGGTCGGCGGCTTTGTCTTCGCGAGCGACGGTGAGGACGTAATCTGCGTTCCAGGAAAGATTGTTGGCCAGGTAGGAGGCTTCAATCTGGTGCTTGCGCGCGCCGGAATTGTCCAGGGACATGACCAGCGTGGGTCGATCGTAGAGATTGGCGGGGACTTCCGGGAAGCGATAGCCATCCCCGTAAATTCCGGTGACGATGTCGTTGCCGATTTTCCAGACCGGGCCGTTGTTGTCGGCGAGCAGCGTGGCTTTTACTTCATCGTGCTTGGTGGTGCCGTTGTCCATGTAGGAGCGCTCTAAGGTGACTTCCTTGCCGACATACTTGTGGAGGAGTTTTGCAGGCTCGAGCAGATCGTATTCGTAGTTTTGTTCGATGACGCTGAGTTTCTCGGGCTCCGTCAGCGAGCGGAAGTGGACTGTTGCGGGATTAACCGTCGCGGCGATGTCTTCGAATTTCAGTCGGAAAGCGCCCGTGGGTACGGTGAGTTGGCGGACGTCGCGAATCAGGGCGATGTTGGAGTTGTAGACGGTGACGTTGAGGTCGCTTTGGTCGTTTAGCGTGGTGGCTTGGTCAGCGGCGGAGCGTGCGGCCTCCTTTTCCTGAGCCTGGACGGTGTGATGACCAGCTGCAGCATATCTCGCGATAGCGGTGAAGGTGACGGCTGCGATCGCGAGGGTATACCAGATGGATCGGGAAGTGATTTTGGGTTGGGAAGTCTTCATGGTTTTGTCCTCATTGCGAATTTCGCGTTCCTTTATAGAACGAGCTTGGGGAGATTTCTTGCAGGGCAATCATTCAGTTTTTTCCGTGCGCTCGTGGCGCTCGCCGATGTGATCACGCACCCTGTAGCCGCCCCTCTTTAGAGGGGCGGGGTTTAGATCCGACACGTTCCAAATGTTCACGTCGTGCAAGGCTCGCGCTCTCGCACACCGAACAAACCTCGATCCAACTCACGAACTTTGTCTCGTCATGGCACAAGCAGTAAGGTCCACGAGTTTCCGCCGTCGATGGTCTTGTAACTCAGGTTTGTCGGCGTGGTGATGGTTGCTTGTTGGCTGTCTACGGCGAAGACAGTCGCCACGTCCTCGGCAGTGGGCGACGAGACTTTCAGCCAGTGCTGGCCGCCGTCGATGGTGCGTAGGACCGTGCCGTCGCGGCCAGCGATCCAACAGACTTTGCTTGATGGGGCAGAGCCGGCGAGTAGATCGGCGACGGTCGCGGTTTTCTGCAACGTCCAATGGCCCCCGGAATCGTCGGAACGTTGGAGAAGTCCGGATGGGCCCAGACGCCAGATTGCGGTTCCGTCCGGCGATGAAACTTGGACCAGTTTCGATGCCAGATTAGACGCCTCGCGAAAAGCCGCCGCGCCCGCGCGAGCGGTTTGAGATTGCGTGAGTCGCGGTGCGGCAACGAGACCGCCGACGGCTGCGTCTTTCTTCGCGCCTTGTGGAGCAGGAGCGACGGTGACAGCCGTCTCGTCAACGGAATCCATAACCGAGTCTCCCGGAGTCGGCGTTGCAGAGGCAGGCGCCGGGACCGCGGCGGCCCGCGCGAGCTGCTTGCCTTGCGCTGGCGCCACCGCCGCGCCGCGGGACGCGGTTCCCGCACGCCCTGCTGCCGCTGCCCCGGAAGAACCTGCCTGGAAATTGCCGCGTGGCGCCGCAAGCCTGGGTTCGGGCGAGGGCGGCAGCGCTTTTTGTTCCTGCAGCGTGCGGCGGTCAAGGGCTAGAGCGTCCGTTTTTGCACTCGCGCCGTTTTTTGCCGCCAGCGGAACTTGCAATTCCTTCTCGGCGGATTTGTCCTTGGCTAAATCTGCCGGCGGAGCTGGAGCAGGGGATGAAACCTGCGGGACGGGCTGCTGCTGATTTTTCGCCATCTGGAACGGCTGTGGAGCCGATTCGTGGATGGCAACCCAAACCAACAGCGCGGCGGCGACAGCGCCGCTGAGAATTAGCCAGCGGCGGTCGGCAGGGCGGTACGGCACGTCCGCCTGAACGTCGGATTTGGCCATGGCTTCGCGCGCAGCTGGGCTCGCGGAGGCACGGGCGGCGTGGACGAGTTGCATTTGCGGCACGGCGATGGCGCTCTTCGGCTGTAATTCCCGCTGATCGGCCTCCAGCGGAATTTCGTCGGTGGCATCCAGCTGGGCAAGAATTTCCTGGCAACGCAGGCACGAGGCGACGTGCGCTTTGCGGGAAATCATTTCTTCCGGGGCCAACAAGCGCTCGTGGTAAGCCGCGAGAATTTCGGCGTCGGGGCAATCCGAAGCTGAGACGGAGTGTGACGCGGGGGCAGGGGCAGTGTCGGGTAGCGGTCTGGCCGGGGCATTGGCCCGGAGATTGCGCGCGAGGGCCTTTTCGAAATTGCGTTCGCGGTCGTCACGCGGCATAGCGGTCTCCAAGTTTAGAACGAAACGGCGGGACGTTCTTGCGGTACACGCCCGGGCAAGCTGGGGCGCAGCGTGCTGCGCCCCTACAATGGCGAGCCTCGATTAGGTGCGAAGGAGTCTTGTCGCGAAGCAGAAGATTCATGGCTCGAGCCTTTCCGGGCTGGGGCCGCTGCTGGGAAACAGCTTGTCCAGATCGATGGGAGCGTCTTCGGAGGCGTATTCAAAGCAGAGAGAAATTTCGTCGTCGCTGAGGCCGGGCTCGGCGGGCGAGCCATTGGCGGCGACGCGCGGGTTGCGCAAGGCGCTTTCGACTTCGGCGCGCAGTTCGCGGCGGACGCGGTCCAGATTGCGCGAGACGCTGGATTCGTGCTCCCCGAACTTGCGGCCAATTTCGGCGAGGGTTTGCTGATCGGCGTAATAGAGACGCAGCCGCTCTTTGTCGCGCGGATCGAGCAGGCCCAAGGCGACTTGCAGCGTTTGGGTAAAGAGCGCGACGTAGCGTTCGCGGTGCGGATCGGGTGGAGTCTGAACGCGATCGGCGCCGAGCTCGCGGCGCGGATGGTCCCGCTCGGCTTGACCGTCGGCATCGTCGTCGAATTCCGTAAAGCGGCGGCTGGCGCGGATGGCGTCGATATGGCGCTGGGCGAGCACCGAGCGCAACCACGTCTTCAAAGAGCTGCGGCCGTGAAAATAGCGAAACAAGGAGCGCTCGCCACGCTTCGCGTCGGTGAGTCCGTACAGGTCGGCGTACAAAGAATCGGCCAGATCGCGAGCGGCGGGGGAACTAGCTGGGCAACGCAAGATAGCGGCTGCCGCGGAACGCAGGTACGAGCGATAGATAGCGACGAAATGTTCCCAGGCTTCGGGATTTCCCTCGGCACACGCGGCCGCAAGGCTCAAGTCTTGCAAATGCAACGCGCCCAGGTATTCCTGAATTTTTTCCGGGGAGACCGTCTCCGAGCCGAACCGTTTCGCGGCGCTGCGCTCCAGCGCGGCTTCGAAGTGTTCGCGCGGCAAAGACCAGGGGTGGCTGCCGGCTTCGGCGTATAGATTCGTGACTAGAAGTTGTTGATCCGCGAGGAGCCGCGACGCTTTTCCTGCGTGGAATTGGCCGACGTTTTTGGGTCCGGATCCGGCGTCGGGTCTGGTATCCGGTCCGATACCATGTGTACCGGGATTGTCGTTTCCGGAATCCGGGCTTCCCGAATCTGGACTCATCGCTGCGGCACCCTATTATCCCGTGCTGGCATCCTAAAACATACTCCGGACTTCGGTAACCCGGGGGCGGAAAGAAGTTGGGTTTGCCTTAAGGGTCGTTTGGGGTATCCTAGACCGCGTTGCGCCCCAACCCGCAACCAGGTGCCCCCTCCGGGCTTGCAGATAATGAGAGTGGTTCGCTAGCGAGCATTAGCGACTTCGCGACGCTAGTACCTAAGTCCTATTAGGCCCGTCCCAGCCTCATCGGTACTCTGGCTTTGCCCTAGCCGAAGCTCTATCTCGCCCGGCGAATATGCAGAGGAATCTCGGCATGGAAAATGCATTCTTCCATGAGCGGAGACGACTGGGCAGAAATCTCTACTAGGCGGACTGGGATGAACACGACGAACAAAACACGCCTGGGTGTCGGGTTTGACGCAAGCACTGGTCAAGCTCAGAATCGTGACGCCTGGAAGCGTTCCATCGGAACCAAGCAGGTTCCCGCACGGCTGGCGATGCTCCCCGAGGGAGAGTCGCGCTGGCAGCGGCTGGGTGTCAGTGCCATCGCGCAAATCGTTATCCTGACCTTCTTCGTGGCCATGCCGCTTTTCTTTCCGGAGAGGTTGAAGACGGCGTTGAACATGCAAGTTGTGCCCTTGTCCATGCCGGTTACAGAAGTACCGGTGGCGCCGCCTCCTGCGGCCCCGAAGCCGAAGGTTGCTCCGGCCCCAAAGCCGGTGGTGGTTGAGGAAGTGAAGCTGAACCCCAAGCAGCCGCACATTTTTCTGCAGCAAAAGGCGTTGAAGCCAAAGGTCGAGAAGTTGGAAGCGAAAGCGCCCGAGTTGGCGCCGGCCCCGGT
>JBEKWY010000237.1:0-5575 GCA_049512575.1 Candidatus Acidiferrum sp. | reverse complement strand
CGTTGATAACGCGTATCGACGCCAAACTTGAAGCTGTGATTTCCCAGGATCTTGCTGTAGTTGTCGCTGAACTGAATGGTGTTGCCGATCTGGGGCAATTGGCCTTCGAAGTTGTTGCCGATAGTGAATCCGCCATTGACTTGAATAAACGGGACGCCCTCTACGGAGGCGCCCAGGTTGGGATGGATGCCGTAGTTGGGATTGTTGCCCAGAGCCGCGCCACCATCGCTGACCAGCGGCGTGTCGGAGTTGCCAGTGAAGCAGAAGGCCGCAGCCGCGCCAGTGCCGCACGAGCTGGTGACCAGGTTGGTTACCGTCGGCGAGTTGAATTTAAGCTGGCCTTCGCGGAAATACGAGACGCGAAATTCGTTTACGGCGGTGGCGCCGATGGTGGAGGTGTGGCTGGCGTTCAGTTGCTGCGTGCGGGTGGCGAAGTCGCCGGGGAAATTGCCCAGCGTGGCTCCGGCGGCTTGGAACTTGGCGAAGGGATCAAGAGTGTTGTCGTCGTCGAAATAGTAGTAGATCGAAGTTTTCTGATTGGCGTTGAAAATGTGATCGGCACGAATCTGAAACTGATCGCCGCGATCTCGCCGGTTTGGCACGGTAATGACTTGTGCGCTGTTGCCCCCCGCTCCGGGGACGTATTGCAGCAAGCTGACCGAGACCGGGTCGAAACAGGACGTCGGAATCTGACCGGTTGGAAAGATGGCGCTATACGGCTGCGGAATTCCGCCGACGGCGTTTGTCAGCGCCGCTTGCCCGCCTGGCGTCAGATTAGGACCACAGCGGCTTTGCAGGATATTCGCCACCGTCGCGTCGGTGAGTGTTCCGGTAAACACCGAACCGCTCGAACCAAAGTTGCCGGCCAATTCGTTGGCGGTGGGAACGTTGACCTGCTGCGAGACAATGCCTTGAACGATACGGCGGCCCTCGTACGAGCCGAAGAAAAATGTCTTGTCCTTTTTGATAGGACCGCCAAAAGTGCCGCCGAACTGGTTCTGCTTGAAGTCGGGTTTCGGGGATGGCTCAAAGGTGAAGGGATGCGCGTTCAGGACATCGTTGCGGAAGAATTCGTAAACGCTCCCGTGAAAACTATTGGTACCGGATTTCGTGACCACGTTTACCACGGCTCCAGAATTTCGGCCGTATTCGGCGTCGAATGAGTTGGTGATGACTCGAAATTCCTCGATGCTGTCCGGTGAGGGCTCAATGGCGGGCAGGTTCGCGAAGAGATCGTTTCCATCGCCTCCGTTTACGGAGTAATTGTTGGACCGGCCGCGGCCGCCGTTGACGGTCACCACGCCGGGCTTGTCCGAACCATAGAAAAGGTCGTTTCCGATTTGCGATTGCACGCCCGGTTGCAACTGCAACAGTTGATAGACATCGCGCTGGTTCAACGGCAATTGCGTGGAAGCGCGCTCGTTGACGACCGCGCCGAGCTGCGTCGATGTGGTGTCTACCACGGGCGGGGCGCCGGTAACTTCCACGCTCTCGGCAGATGTGCCGATCTGCAGGGCGATGTCCAGGCTAAGTACTTCATTCAAATCGAGGGCAAGACCCTTGCGGATGTACTTCTTGAAGCCTTGCTGAGTGACATCGATCTCGTAGGAACCGACGGGAACTTCGATAAAAAGGTAATCGCCGGTGGCGCCGGTGTCCACGTCGCGCGTGACGTTGGTGGCCTCGTTGATCAGCGTGACTTTGGCCGCCACGATGGCGCCGCCGCTGGGATCGGTTACCGTGCCGCGAATCCGCCCGCCGGTGCTTTGCGCCCCGGCGAAAGGCACGGTAGCTAGCACTGTCAAAATTGAGACCGCGGCTACAAGAAACCGTAGGCCGCGGAGGGACAGTATCCGCGCGCTACAAACATCTTCGCTCATGAACTCACCCCTGTATTACGAAAAACCAATTTGCCGGTCGATCGGATTCGAGGTTGCTGCGCTTCGGAAACCTTACTATAATCCCGCAAACTTAGAGAAAGCCGACACCCGTGTCAAGCAGAAAGAATTTATCCGGTAAATCGGCAACACCGCTGCACGAAGGTATGCTGCGCATCAGCGAAGCCGCGCGCCGCGTAGGCATTTCTTCCTCGGCGCTCCGCGCTTGGGAGGTGCTGGGATTGGTTGCTCCTGCTCGCACCCACAGCCGCTATCGTCTTTACACCGAAGCCGACGTACGCCTGTTGCGGCGCGCTCTTTTTCTTCGGCGCGCACGGGGACTCAACCCTGCCGCCATCGTTCATGTCTTAAAGCACCAAGGTATTGTTTCCGCGCCGTCCACAAAAGGAGTGCTGCCGGGACACCGGTTTCGGCGCTTGCGCACGCGCCGAGGGCTTTCGCTGGCGCAGGTGGCACAGGCTACGGGCGTCTCCGTCGGCTTCCTGAGCGCGCTCGAGCGTGGCCAGATGCGCTCTTCGGTAGCCACGCTGCGACGTATTGCCCGCTACTACCGCACAAATATTCTTTCCCTTTTCGAAGCCGCGGGAGAGAATCCACGGCTCGTGCGCCCGACACAGAGAAAGATCCTGGAAACTACCGCGGGCGTACGCATGGAACTGCTTGCTTGGGGAAACACGGCGATGGAACCTCATCTGTTTCGCGTGAAACCCAACGGCGGCAGCGGAGAATCCTACGCACACGAGGGTGAGGAATTTCTTCACATCTTGCGCGGAGAATTCGAGATCTGGCTCGGGAACAAAGAGCACTACCGTTTGAAAACGGGCGACAGCCTGTACTTCGAAAGCTCGACGCCGCACCGGTGGCGAAATCCGGGGCGGTCGGAAACTTGGCTGTTGTGGGTCAACACGCCGCCGACTTTTTAGCGGCCATTGTTTCAGGCTTCGTCGTGACCATCGCGGTCATTGGGCGCGTGGTGCGCCGCGTCAGCGCCGATTAGGTACAGGGGGAAAAATGAAACGATGCTCAGGATTCGCGTCGGCCCTTTTACTCGCGCTTCTGTGTATCGCCTGCGGTCCAAAACAGGAAACGCTGAGCCTGCTGGTTTGGGAAGGCTACGCTGATCCTTCGTTCGTGCGCGCGTTCGAAGAGACTCATCGTTGCAAAGTCGTCGCCTCGTATATGGGTTCCAGCGACGAACTGGTAGCCAAGCTTCGCGGAGGGAGCGCCGCCAATTACGACGTGATTTCGCCGTCGAGCGACGTGGCTACCTCGATTGTCCGCGCCGGGCTTGCTGCGCCTCTCGATCTGTCGAAAATTCCTTCGTACCCGCAACTCTCATCCAGGTTGCGCGATTCACCGCTGGTCAAAGCAAAGGGACAGACCTACGGCGTACCCTTTATCTGGGGACCAAATCCACTGCTCTACGACACTAGCGTCTTCACGCAGGCGCCGGATTCCTGGAGCATTTTTTGGGATCTCAAGTTCAAAGGAAAGATCTCGCTCTGGGATGAGCTTTCCAGCGTCTACATGGCGGCGCAGGTGCTGGGCTACGACAAGCCCGACCCGAATCAGCTCTACAACTTGAGCGACGAGCAGCTCGAGGCCGTGAAGAAGAAACTGATCGAGCTGAAACCGAATATCCGCAAGTATTGGTCGACGGGCGGGGAGTTGACCAACCTCTTTCAAAATCACGAAATCATCGCGGCCATGGGGTGGCCGCTGATGACCAATCAGCTTCGCAAGCTGAATTACCCCATCGGCGAAACCATTCCCAGGGAAAACACCACCGGATGGATCGACCACTTAATGATCACCGGGGCGAGCGCGCACAAAGAACTTGCGCAAGCGTTCCTGGAGTACATGGTGGAAGCGCAAACGCAAAAGCTGGTGACCGAGGTAACGCACTACACGCCCGCCAATCCTGCTACCGCGCAACTTCTGACGCCGGATGAGAAGAAAACCCTTCACCTGGACGATCCCGACGAATACATGAAGCGAATTTATTTCTGGCAGGACGTGCCGCGCCGCGCGAAGTACACCGAAATCTGGAATGAGGTGAAGAACGCGCAGTGACTTCCCCTGCCGCCATCGCTCCGCGGGACGCTGGTGTCACCGGTCGGACCTTGATCGAGGTGCGCGGGGTCACCAAGCGGTTTGGGGCGGTTGAGGTGTTAAAGAGCCTCTCGCTGGAGATTGCCGCAGGTGAGTTTCTGACGTTGCTCGGAGAAAGTGGTTCAGGTAAGACAACTCTTCTGCGGCTGATCGCCGGATTCGAACAGCCGTCGTCGGGCGAAATCTGGATGGATGGCGAGCGGCTGGATACCACGCGGGCGCACAAGCGCCGAGTAAATACGGTGTTTCAGCACTACGCGCTTTTTCCGCACCTCGACGTTCGCGACAACGTGGCTTACGGGCTGCGCGTGAAAAACACGCCGAAAAACGAAATTGGCGGCCGCGTTGACGAAGCGTTGCGAATGGTGAAAATGAATGAGTTCGCCGGCGCGCGGCCCTCGCGACTAAGCGGCGGGCAGCAGCAGCGCGTCGCGTTAGCGCGCGCTCTCGTGAATCGTCCGCTATTGCTGCTGTTGGACGAGCCGCTTTCCGCGCTCGATGCAAATCTGCGGAAGCAAATGCAGAGCGAACTGAAAGCGCTTCAGCGGGAAGTCGGCATCACGTTCCTGTTTGTCACTCACGATCAGGAAGAAGCGATGGCGCTGTCCGACCGGGTCGCTCTGCTGCGCAATGGCGCGCTCGAGCAGGTTGCGGCTCCGCGCGAAATCTACGCCCATCCAGCAACGGCGTATACGGCGCAGTTTATCGGGCAGACCAATCTGCTCCGAGGAAATGTTCACAATGGCACGGCCCATTGCGGGGCGCTGTCCTGGCGAACCTCTTCGCCCGATGGCGGCGCGCTCTACTCGCTTCGGCCCGAAGCCATTCAACTTGCCGCGGATGCTTCGAACACTGCGCTTACTGTCCGCTTTCGCGGTGCGATTCGGCAACAAATCTATGGTGGCGCCAGCGAACTGCTCGAAATCGACTGCGGCGCCGACCAGATATTGCGCGCTCGTATTCCCGCGCGCGGATCACTGAGCGGCGAACATGAATTCGCATTCTCGGCAGAGGACGCAATTCGCGTAAGCGAGTGATGCGAGTTTCCAACGAATTTGGAAGGAGTTAGCGGGCATAGAACGTCGGATCCAACCGTGCAATTCACAGTACGCGGTTGGGTGGTCGCTAAATCACGAGTCACCAGTCGCCGCCTCTATGTATTCACGCGCCTACAAGACGATCGTGTCGCTCCCACCGCTGCTGTGGGTAGGTCTGTTCCTGCTTCTCCCTTACGCGCTGATGTTCGCTCACAGCTTCTGGCTGGTGCGCGACGGCTTCCTGGTTCGTCAATGGAATTTGCAGAACTATCACAAACTACTCACGAATCCCCTTTACGTTGAGGTTCTCCTGCGCACGATGCGCATCGCTGGTTCGGTCACGCTCCTCTCGCTGCTCCTGGGCTACCCCCTCGCTTACTACTTGTCTTTCCACGCGGGTGGTCGCAAAGAGTTGCTCTATCAATTGGTCATCGTGCCGCTCTGGGTCAGCTACTTGGTGCGCGGCTACGCGTGGAAAACAATTCTGGGCAGCGACGGCGTGCTCAACGGCTTCCTGCAATACCTGCA